>OMXR01000007.1 GCA_900315045.1 uncultured Sutterella sp.
CGATGACCTGCACACCAAGGACGAGTGGGACTACAACATCCAGTCCCTCACGAACTATCAGGAATCGATCAGCAACAAGACCCAGACCCTGATGGTCTATTTGCAGGATTTCATCGGGCAGTACAATTCCTACACCCAGGGCGCAAGCAACCAGGTCTCGCAGGGCATTCAGACCCTCACGGCCGTTGCTACGGCCCGCTAATCCTGCCAAAGAGGTCAAAGTTATGTCTGAGAACAAAGAATTCAAGTATTCCGGTGACGTGTCGGCTGATGTCGCGGCGATTCTAGCTGCTGTCGAAAACGGAGCGTCCATTGCCGAGCTGGCCAATGTCAGCAAGGAAGAACTCGAGAACCTTTATGCGCTCGCGTTCAACCTGTACAACGCCGGCAACTTCATCGATGCGGAGACCGTGTTCCAGGCGCTTTGCATTTACAACAGCCTTGATCCGAGGTTCTGGATGGGACTGGCGGGCTGCCGCCAGGCTCTGAAGAACTATCAGGGTGCAATCGATGCCTACGGCATGGCGGGCACCATGCAGGTGTTCTCCACGCCCGAGCCCTTCGTGTATGCCGCCCGCTGCTTCCTCAAGCTTGGCAAGAAGGAAGAGGCCATCGGCTCGCTCAAAGGCGCCCTTGCACTCGTGAAGAAAGGCAACCCCGAACATGAAGCGTTCAAGAAGACGATCGACGCTCTTCTTGAACTGCTGGAACCGAAAAAGGCTTAGTCATGCCAACCGTTGACAACAATGTAAACCTTCAGAGTCAGCTTCTCGCTCAACTGCAGGGAGCGATGGACAAACTCGACCAGATCAAGCAGAAGTATGCGGGCAACCCGAGCGCGCTTCCGGATGCCAAGGACGATCTCGCGGCGCTCCTCGCTTCGCTGGATCTGCCGAATCTGCCGCCGCCCCTGAAATCGCTCTCGCTCGATACGCTTCTGAGCGCGATCGGCGATGAGGACAGGCGCGCCAACGTGAAGAGTGCCGTTGACAAGATCAACTCCGACGGCGAGCGCATGAAGTCCGAGGGCGACAAGAAGCTCGAAGAGATCGCAAAGCGCATCGAGGAGCTCAAGAAACAGGAAGTCCAAGGCATCTTCGGCAAGATCTTCGGCATCATCGGGATGATCGTCGGCGCCATCGCGGCAGCCGCAACGATTACCCTGGGCGCCATGACCGGCAATCCTCTTCTGGTCGCCGCGGGCGTCATGCTCGCCATCTCGACGATTGACTCGGCCGTGTCCATGGCCACCGACGGCAAGGTTTCCATGATGGCGGGCTTCGCCGCTCTGGGCGAAGCAATGGGCATGGATGAGCAAACCGCAAAATGGTTCGCTCTGGGCTGCCAGCTTGCCTTTACGCTCGTTGCCGTGGGCCTGAGCTTTGGCGCGGCCGGCGCGAGCGCAAGCGCCACCATGGCAACCAAGATTGCCGACGCAGGAAAGATTGCTGAGATCTCAGCAAAGGTCACCTCGGTCTCCGGCGTCGTCGCCGGCATCGCCGGGACCGGACAGGGTGTCACTCAGGTCTGCTCAGCCGTCACCGCCTATCAGATCGCCAAGAGTCAGATCACGACGGTGGAACTCGACAAGATCCTTGAGCAGCTTCGCGAAGCGATCAAGCGCAGCCAGGAGTTCGTCGAGGCCGAAATGGACAAGGCGAACGACATCCTCTCCAAGGTCAAGGAGATCGTCGAGGATACGAATGAAACTACAACTGCGATTCTGACGGAAAGCCCCGCATAACCAGAAACAGAGGTACCGACCATGACATTTGACATTTCGACAATCAAGAATTACGACCCTGTAGCGTACCAGGCAGCTCAAGAACTCTACATGAAGCAGACCGGCAAGACTGCTCAGGACTTCGAAAATCGCCTTCTGTCCCTTGCCGACAACCCCATGCTCAACGAGGGTGACATTCTGAACCTGATCAACAAGGAGCTGCCGCCCCTTGAAAATCCTGTGACGCAGAAGCCTCAGGTCAACTACAGCATGCTTCCTTCGCTTGGAGCAATGGCCAATGCCGCCATCACCGACACTTCCAACGAGCAGCGCAAGATGATGAGCGAAATGCGCATCGAGGCGAACAAGGCGCTTGTTGCCAAGATCGAAGAAGAAGTAAGCGAAATGAAGACCAAGGCCTGGACGCAACTCATTCTGGGAATTGCCTCCGGCGCCGTCTCGATCGGAGCTGGCATCTATCAGGCCAAAGCCTCCACCTCGGCTCTGAATGCTGGTCTCAGCGGCGAAAAACTCGGTGCGACGAACAACATTATTCAGGGTACGGCCGGCGCGATGGGCGGCATCGCCAAGATCATTGACTCATCCTCCCAGTTTGCTGGCACAATGATTGATGCGGAGATCACCAATCTGCACAAGGAACAGGAACAGATCCGTCAGCTTCGCGACCGTTTAGAATCGCTTGACGCATCCCTGAAGGAACTCATCCAGAAGGGCAATCAGGCAAGCGAGGCGATCGTTCAGTCGTCCCGTGAAATGAGAAACAGGCTTCTTGCCTAGTTCTAACTGTGAAGGATTTTGAAAATGGCTATTGATACAGCGCGTCAACAGCAGCAGCTTGAGGATCTGCGAGACCAGCTCTCCCGTATAAATGCCCTGTTCGAAGAGCAGAAGAAGGCGCTTGGCGTGACGGACGAGGAACTCGCCGAAATCGCCCGGCAGCCGATGACGCCCGAGATGCAGAGCATGATGGAGAAGGCCGTGAGCGATGCCAAGGCGGCAGGCCGCCAGGCCGCGAGTTCCCTTCAGGAGCCCCAGAGCCCGTCCTTGGCTCCCGCAGCGAGCGCACGCAGACGCCGTGGCTTAGTCATCTAAGCCCTTCTTCTTCACTAAAATATGGGGCATTCTCCGGAGATTTTCGGAGGGTGCCCTGTGTCGACTTTACCGTCGCCACATCGGACGCCGTTCGCAACAACCGCTAAAGAGACCGTTATGGCTGATTTTTTATTCGATTACGTCAATGCACTCGCGCAGCGGGCCGGCTGGTCAGTGACAGCGCCGGATGGCGAAGGCATCTACCACTTCTATCTCGAGGACGGGATTGACCTGGACATCAGGTCGCCGGACGGCAGGAACTGCATTGTGAGCGCCGACCTTGGGAGCGAGCCTGATGCGAGTTCTCCGCAGGCAGCCAGCGAACTGCAAAAGCTCGGCAGGGTCGCCGCCGCCGGCGCCACCAAGCGCCCCTCGGTGCTCAGCCTCGCCAAGGGCCGGCTCGAGCTCTACCGCCGCCTCGACCTTCATCAGGTCAGCCAGGACCGGTTCATCGAGCAGGTCCGTGACTTTCTAAACGACCAGATGTGGTGGAAAAACGTTCTGAGCGGCAATGCGCCCTCCTCGTCCCCCTTCAGCGCCTTTTCTGCGGGTGCAGACTGGTTCCCCGCCCAGATGCAGTTCTAGTAAAGGAAGGAAACGAGTGAAATACGATTTCCTTGCCAGGCTTGTCCGCGCCTCTGTCGCCGCAGCCGCTTCTCTCCTCGTGATGGCGTCGGCTGCGCATGCGTATGATTTTCAGCACGGGTTCACGCATTACGCCAACGGCGAATCGCTCAAGAGTACCCTCACGAGCTTTGCTCGCGCCCAGGGACTCAAGCCCGTGGTTTCCCCAAAGGTCAAAGGGCGCATCAGCGGACGGTTTTCCAACATCCCGGCCAAGGATTTCCTCACGGCAATCAACGAGGCATACGACGTCGGCTATTACGTTGCAGGGCAGGAGATTCATTTCTTCAATTCGAGCGAGATCATCAAGGAGTTCCTGACCGTGCGCAACGGAACGTCCCGGGATCTGATCGAATCGCTTCGCTCCTCGGGATTCCTTGCCGACGAACTGCCGCTCACGGTCAACGACCAGAACAACATGCTCACCATCGTGGGACCGGCGAGCTACGTGTCGCAGCTTAAAACCGCCGCGACCGCTTTTGCGGCCGTGCAGAGCGAAAAGATCGTCATGCGCGTCTTCCCGCTCAAGCACGCCTGGGCTGAGGACATCTCGGTCACCAGCATGGACAAGACGATCACGATTCCGGGCATTGCCACGGTGCTCCGCGCCATGGTGATCGGCGGCAGCGTGGGCGGCCAGACGGTGACGCAGGAAAAGGCGACGGTCGAAAAGCTCGGTGGCCATGGGCTGGCGGCACAAGGCAAGAGCACCCAGACCGAGTCGGGTCCGCAGGCAGCCAACACCCCCATCAACCAGGGCAGCGTGAGTATCATCGCCGATCCGCGTGTGAATGCGGTGCTTGTCTCTGACGCGCTCTACCGCATGAGTTACTACGAGCAGGTCATCAAGGATCTGGACAAGCCCGTGGACCTCGTGGAAATCCACGCGGCGATCGTCGACATCGACACGTCGAGCCAGCGCGACCTCGGCGTGAACCTTGCCGCTGGCTTTGGCAATAACGGCAGAAACAAGGCGTACACGGGCGGCAACTCGGACACGCCTACGAGCGATCCTCTTGCCACCACGGGTGCACTCATTTCCACCGTCTACACGCACGGCTCGCACTACTTCATGTCCCGCATCCAGCTGCTTGAGGAAAAGAATCAGGCGCGCGTCCTCGGACGCCCCTCCGTGCTTACCGTGGACAACATCCAGGCAACGCTTGAGAACACCACGACCTACTACGTCAAGGTCGAGGGCAAGGAGACGGTCGACCTCTTCAAGGTTGAGGCCGGCACAGTGCTGCGCGTCACGCCGCACATCATCCGCGAGGGCGGCAAGACCTCGATCAAGCTCGCCGTCAATGTGCAGGACGACCAGGAAAATGGCAGCAGCGCCTCCTCCTCGTCTTCTGCCGTTCCTCCGATCAAGCAGACCAAGATCAACACGCAGGCAGTCATCGAAGAGGGACAGAGCCTTCTGGTTGGCGGCTACTACTACGAGCGGCATGAAGACGGCGACAGCGGCGTGCCGCTGCTCAAGGACATTCCGCTCATCGGCAACCTCTTCAAGAAGACCTCGAAGAGCGGCAAGCGCATGGAGCGCCTGATCCTGCTCACGCCGCGAATTGTCACGCCCGACATGAGGAACGTGCCCGCGCAGGCAGAATCGCCTCTCATGCATATCTCCCCGCAGGAGAGCACCTACGAGCTCAACAACCCGATGGTCAGGGTTCCTTCGGCAGCTAAAAAATGACTTCGCTCATCGTCCGCATTTTCTCCGGGAAACACTACGGAGCTGAAATCGAGCTGAACCCGGGTACTTGGGTTTTCGGCTCGGACGACTCTTGCGACATCATCCTGTCGGATTCCTCGCTCGAGCGGCGCCACGCAGCGCTCACGATTACGGAAAACGGCGCAACTTTCTCCGTGGCCGCCTCGCATCTTGACGGCAAGATCGAAGCGCTGGACAGAGAAAACGCCCCCCTTACGGAACTCACCGCCCTCACCCCTTACAAGATGGGCTCGGTTATTTTCGCCTGGATGAAGGCTCCCGCCGAGCCGTCCGACTGGGAAAGCGTCCTGGACGCCCTGCGGATCGGCAATAGGCCGGCCTCGCAGGCGGCCGAGCAGTCCGGGACGGCTCCTGCCGCAGGAGATGCCGCAGAGGCATCGGAAGGCGGTGAAGCAAAGCCTGAGGAGACGGATGAGACCGTCTCCGCTGAGGAACAGGAAGCCGCCCCGCAGCAAGCTGAGCTGGATCCGGAAAAATCCGAGCAGCTGAAGCGCGAGCAGCTGGAATCGGAAAAGAAATCCGCCAAACGAATGCTGGTCGCCGGACTCGGCGCGAGCGCACTCGTGCTCGTTCTCGGACTCTTTGGCATTTTCATGGCAACATCGAACTCGGGCAACAGTCCCGAGGACTCCATCCGCAGGGCGCTTGCCGATTCGGGCTTTGCCGACCTCTCGGTTACGGAAAATTCCGACGCGCGGTTCCTGGTCACCGGCACAGTGCCCAATGATGATCAGCGCGGACGGCTCATCCGCCTGACGCAGATGCTCCCCTATCCGACCGACATCCGCGTCTCGGTTGACTCCGACCTGACAGATGCCATCCAGTCGGGCTTCAATGCCCAGGACTTCTGGCCTGATGTGAGCATCGAGAAGGGAAAGGGCAAGAAGCGCGAGCTCCTTGTGAAGGGGTACATCCAGAACGAACAGACCGAATCGAAGGCCTTTGAAAAGGCGCTCTCGAATGTTCCTTTAATTTTACGACAGCAAAATTCCCCACGCATCACCCGGTCTATCCGCTACGAGCGGGATCTGCGCCCGATGGTGGGAAAGGCGTTTGACTCTCCTGTGCTCTCCAATACACAGGTCGCCTATCTGCCGGGCAGACTTGAGGTGCGCCTTCCCTTAACGCCCGAGCGGGAAGAATCTCTGGCCAAGGCAATCGGAAAACTGCGCGAGATGGCAGGCGTTCCTCTTCTTATTGACATCAAGAACGTCGAGGACAAACTTGCCGCCGCTGCTGTGAAAACCCAGACGGCCGGCGCCGCGCCCCAGAGCGTTGCAAAGCCCAAGCAAACGGACGGATTCCCGTTCCGCATCGTCTCAACCTCGATGGGCGTGCTACGCTTTGTGAAGCTCGCCAATGGAGACCGGGTATTTGAAGGCGGTCGGCTCCCCGGCGGCTATACGCTGGTGCGCGTGATGCCTGACAAGCTCGCGCTTTCTCGCGACGGCAAGAGGTTCACTTATCCTCTGCGGATCAGGAAGTAGTGGGCAGTCTCGTGAAAAAGAGCAGGGTTTGCGCTTTGGGAACAGGGCAAAAGGTGTATCAGAAAAATTCATGCTTTGACACAATTTTTTTGTGGAATCAGTGCTTTGAGTAGTGTACAATAAGCCCATCAGGAAAGGGTTCAGACCTAAATTTCAAGGTCAGAAAAAGATCCTGTAAAAAAGGTTAAAGTTTTCAAAGGGAAAGTCCATGGAAGAGTTTGTTTCCGTATTTGATCTGACCAACTCGGACGACGCGACAGCCAAGAAGGCGGTTCGCGATGAAGTGGCCACCATCCAGTTCACGGTTCGCCGTGCCATGGATCAGGGACTTTCGCCCGAGGAGATGAAGGTTGCCGAGAAGCTTCGCGATGCTGCCAACGCCGCAAGTGAAGTGCTTGACGATCTTCTGTAGCAGTTTCGCAGTCTTTCAAGCTGCGATCACGCCGGCCGGCGCTTCTTGTATCCTCTGCAGCCGGGCGGCTCATGAATTTAGCAAGAGTTGACAAGACTCTAGAGAGAGGTGTGTTATGACGACAATCACAAGTACCGGCGGCGGACTCGACGTTGGCAAGCTCTTTGAACAGGCTTTCAACAAGGTCAATGAGCGAGGCAACGCACTCAACAAGCAGATGGAATCGCTTGACGCCAACGACAACCAGGCAATGCTCAAGATGCAGTTCATGGTTGGGCAGTACAATGCTATGCTTGAAGCGACGTCGTCTGTGACGAAGTCCCTCGTGGACGAATCCAAGCAGATGGCTCAGCGTTCGGGCTAGTTTTGGAGTTGCAATGCTTACCAATCAGCAAATTCGCCGTCTTCTGGACATTGGCTATGCTGCCTGCCACACGGGCAGCATCGAGCAGGCGCGCACAATCATGGAGGGCGTTCTGGCCGACCGCCCCGGGCACGTTTCGGCACTGGTCGGCCTGGCGTACAGTCACCTCACCGTCAACGAGTTTGACAAGGCCGAGGAGATTCTGCGCAAGGACGTTCTCGCCAAGAACCCGGGCGACGCCGACGGCCTCGCCTACCTTGGGTTGTGCCTGATGCTTGCAGACCGCAAGGCAGAGGCGCGGGAAGTGCTCAGCCAGATCCCTGCTGAGGCGGCCGCGTCGCGCCCGCTCATTGCCAAGCTGCTCGAGCAGCTCTAGGAGCGGCAACAGGTTTAGTCTATGGCAATGGAAGTATCCGCCTTGGCTGCAAGCGGCCAGAGGCTTCTGGAAGCACTGGAAGCCTCGAGGGCGCCTGCAGGTCAGGGACTGATCAGCAATGGACCATCCCCAGTTCCGAAAGAACTGGCGGATGCTTTTTCGCGTCTGATGGAGGCAGGTCCCGTTTCGGATCCCGCCTCCGTGCAGGGTGTGCAGCAGGTTCGCGCCGACGGCATTGCCCCGGTGGACCAGCTGCAGGTTGGCGTAACACCGATCGAGGCCGCAGGCCCGATCACCGCTGATACGGAACTCACCCCGGAGAAACTGCTTAAGCTTCAGTTTGAAATCGGCGGCCTTGTCATGAAAGAGCGTTTTGGACTTGCGGCAAACACCGGAGTTATCCAAAATTTCGAACAGACGCTCAAGGCGCAAGGTTAATCCATAGCGGAAGGTCCCTTATACGATGCCTCTATTAGCTCTCACTCCGCGCATCAAGCAGCTCGTGCTGGTTCTTTTGGCCGGCGTGGCTCTGTTGCTGGCTGGATGCAAATCCGAGGTGTACAAGGGACTCACCGAAGCTCAGGCAAACGCCATGATGTCAGTGCTGCTCAAGCACGGCATCGACTCGGAGAAGATCTATTCCAAGAACGGCTACAGCCTGAACGTTGAAAATGACAAGGTTGTCCAGACGCTGGAGCTCATGCGCCAGAACAACCTGCCGCGCGAGTCCTATCAGAACATGGGTGGCATCTTTGCCGCAAAGGGCATGATCTCTTCCTCGACCGAAGAGCAGGCCCGCATGGCCTTTGCCCTCTCGCAGGAACTCTCCGACACGTTCTCGAGCATTGACGGCGTGCTGACCGCACGCGTACACGTCGTGCTCGGCACGCAGGATCTGGCAACGGGCACGAAGACCAAACCATCGGCTGCAGTGTTCCTGCGCCATACGCCAGAGTCCCAGGCCACGCACCTGGTCTCGCGCATCAAGGAACTCACTGGCAACGCCATTCCCGGCCTTTCACAGGATGACGTTTCCGTAATGCTGGTTCCCGTGCGAGAAACCGTGACGATCCCCATGGGAGCGGAAAGCGCAGACTCGGCCACCATCCTTGACCGCTGGCTGATGATCGGTGCGCTCGTGCTGCTGGCGCTTGCGATTGCTGGCTTTGCCGTTGCCGGCTACCTGATGCGCACAATGAAGTCCGGTCAGGCTCAAGTCTCAGAGGTCAAGCCCGGGGAAGCTTAATCGGAGGCCCGGGACATGAACTATCTCTTTTTCCGAGACCAGATCCGAGACAACCCCGCCTTTCTCTCCGAACTGCTGGTTTTCAATAAAACACCGCTCACGCTCAAGCTCGATGTTTCGGACAAGGCCCTGCGCGATCGGATTCTGGCCGATCGCGCACTGTGCGCCGTTCTCCATAAGCGCGGACTTGCCGAGAGCGACACCAGCGCGATCTCGGCCGGCTACTGGTCCTTCACCGATGACTGCCAGCGGCTGGCGCTGCTCGCACCGGAGAATCTCCGTCATGTCGGCATGCTTCTTGCAGCTGCGATTTACGCGGACGACATCGCCTCCTCCGTGACCAAGCGCGACGTGCTTGCCGCCCGAGAATTCCTCGGAGAAGAGCTTTACGGCTGGGCTCTCAATCGCGGGCGCTTTGAATTGAGCGACAAGGCTAGGAGCAAACTCAAGGCGGCGCTGCCCGCCGACATGGCTCTTGCCGAGCGAATTAGCCTCATGTCCCGACTTGTCCTGGAGATGCTGCGCAGCAGCTGGCCCGAAGCGCTTCGCGCCAAGACCGGGCAGCTCTTCAATTCGATCAATCTGCCCGAGTTGCCCGACGCCCTGCGCGAGAACATGCCCGCGTCGCGCAAGCTCTGGTTCATTGTCAAGAAGTTGGTTTTACGGGAGACCGTTGCAGAATGGACACACTATTTCAAGTAGACAAGGATCTCCCGACACCGGTGACCGGCACACGGATTCTGAAGGCCGCAGACTACAGGACTTTCCTTGAGGCCCGTTCGATCGTTGCCGCTGCCCGTGAGAAGGCCGCCGAAATCGAGAAGCAGGCCGAGGAGAAGTACGAGGAGCGGCTCAAGGAAGGGTACGAGGAAGGCATCGAGCAGGGCAAGATGGAACACGCCGAGAAGATGATGGAAACCATCCTTGCCTCGGTGGAGTTCATTGAAAACATTGAACGCACCGTCGCCTCGGTTGTCATCCAGTCGGTCAAGAAGATCATCGGCGATCTCGATGACGACGAGAGGATCGTGCGCGTCGTGCATACGGCGCTCAACACCGTGCGCGGGCAGCAGAAAGTCACCGTGCGCGTTGCTGTGCAGGACGAACCCGCAGTGAGCAAGGCGCTCGAAGCCATGACCACCGGCAACTTCCTCACGGTCTCGGCCGATACCCGCCTAGAGCGCGGCAGATGCATTCTGGAAAGCGACTTGGGCGTCGTGGATGCATCGCTGCAGACGCAGCTCGCGGCGCTCGAGCACTCGATCCAGGCGAAGATTCAGGAATAAGGGCGCACCATGGCCTTTGAATATATCGGCTCATTGCTTGAGGAAGCCGTCCGCACGACGAACACGGTCGAGATCCGCGGTCGCGTCGAGCAGGTCGTGGGCACCATCATCCGCGCAGTCGTCCCCGGCGTGAAGGTGGGCGAGCTTTGCATTCTGAAAAATCCCTGGGAGGATTTCAGCCTGAAGGCCGAAGTCGTGGGATTCATCAAGAATGTCGCCCTGCTCTCGCCGCTTGGCAGCTGCCAGGGTGTCTCGCCCGCCACCGAAGTGATTCCCACAGGGGAGATCCTCTCGGTGCCGGTCGGCCCCGAGCTGCTCGGCCGCGTGGTTGACGGTCTCGGTCAGCCGATCGACAACGGCCCCGAGCTCAAGTGCCGCACGCACTACCCCGTCTTTGCCGAAGCGCCGAACCCCATGACGCGAAAGCCCATCAACAAGCCGCTCACGCTGGGCCTGCGCTGCATCGACGGCGTCCTCACCTGCGGCGAGGGGCAGCGCATGGGCATTTTCGCAGCCGCGGGCGGCGGCAAATCCACCCTGCTCTCGAGCATCATCAAGGGGTGCGCCGCCGAGGTGTGCGTGCTCGCGCTCATCGGCGAACGCGGACGCGAAGTGCGCGAATTCATCGAGCACGACCTCGGCCCGGAGGGCCGCAAGAAGGCCGTGCTCGTCGTGTCTACCTCGGACAGAAGCTCCATGGAGCGACTGAAGGCTGCCTACACCTCCACCGCGATCGCAGAATACTTCCGCGACCAGGGCAAGAGCGTTCTGCTCATGATGGACTCGGTCACACGTTTCGGCCGCGCACAGCGCGAGATCGGGCTTGCCGCGGGCGAGCCGCCCACCCGCCGAGGCTTTCCGCCTTCCGTGTTCTCCGAGCTGCCCAAGCTCATGGAACGCGCGGGCAACAACGACAAGGGCTCCATTACGGCCCTGTACACCGTGCTGGTCGAAGGCGACGACATGACCGAACCGATCGCCGACGAAACCCGATCGATTCTGGACGGGCACATCGTGCTCTCGCGCAAGCTCGCGGCTAAGAACCACTACCCGGCCGTTGACATTCAGGCAAGCGTCTCGCGCTGCATGAACGCCATCGTCACCAAGGAGCACAAGCAGTCCGCGCAGCGCCTGCGCAAGATCCTTGCCAAGTACGCCGCCGTCGAGCTTCTCGTGCAGATCGGCGAATACAAGAAGGGGGCGGACAGCGAGGCTGACGATGCGCTCGCGCACATCGACAAGGTTAACGGATTCCTCAAGCAGGGGCTTGCCGAAAAGAGCACCTTCGAGCAGACGCTCGCGGCGCTTGATGAGGCGATCCGCTAGGGCTCCGACCTCCACAAGGATCACGCCAGCCATGCCCGAGCCCTACCCGCTTCAGTCCCTTCTCAACGTGCGGCAGTTCCGCGAAGAAACCGCAAAGCGCGACGTCACTGTTGCGCGCGGACAGGTGAAGGAGGCGCAGGAAGCATGCGAGCGCAAGGAGCAGGAGGTACAGCAATTCAAGACCTGGCGCGTTGAGGAGGAGGAGCGGCGCTGGCAGCAGCTCTTCAAGACGCCCGTCAAGATCGAAGGCATCGACCGATTCAAGGCAGGGCTTGCAGCGCTTGCCAACCAGGAGCTCATGAAGGAGCAGGAGCTCGAAACCGCAAAACAGAATCTTGTGGCGAGCCAGAATAAACTTGAAAATGCCAAGCTTGCAGCAAGCAATGCGAGGAAAAATACGGCTAAAATCGAGGCACACAAGGAAATTTGGTCGGAAGACGCAAAAAAGGAAGCAGAGCGGGCCGAAGACCTTGAACTCGAGGAGTTCCATTCCGTCTCTCCCCTTGCGTCGGCCAGCGATGAAAGCTGATCGAGGAGGATCCTATGCCTGTTGACATCCAATCTTCGTCCGTATTTACGGAAATCGCGGCCGAGTCCTACGGCGGCACCGACGGGAAATCCCCGAGCAACGTCTCAAAAGAGGACAGCGAGCGATTTTCCGAGCTCTTGAAGGAAAGGCCTGCGGAAGGGCGCGCTGATGGAGCCCCTTCAGGCAAAGTTTCCGAGCTCTTGAAGGAAAGGCCTGCGGAAGGGCGCGCTGATGGAGCCCCTTCAGGCAAAGAGCCTGGCGATCTCAGGCAACACGCTGGGCCCCACAAAAACGCAGATCTCGCTAGTGCACAAGGGCGGAGTCGCGACCAATTCACACCAAACATGAACAACTTAGAAAAAATTAGGCACGATGCTACACCAAGCTCAAAGGCCGAAAGCGTTTTTAGTTTCACCAACGCGACAGAACAGGAACGCAGCCGATTCTCTTCACTCATGAATGACCTCGAATCCGGCATGAGCAAACTAGAGAGCAGCGATGAACCGCAGTCCTCGATGGCTTCGCTCTTTTCGCAGACGAACATGGGCGCCTTCGCCAGCCAGTTCAACAACGCCGTGCAAGGCTCAGCCCCCCAGGAAGCCCCGATGCTCAATGCGCAGGAAGTCCAGCAGATTGCCGAGCGGATCCTTGTTTCTGCTCCAGAGAGCGGCGCGCAGGAAGTGCGCATCACGCCCAACTCGAATCTGCTTCCCGGCACAGAGATCATCGTGGCGCGCGACGCTAACGGCATGCTCCAGGTCTCGGTGAAGACCACCGACCCGGCCGCATTCCAGATGCTTGTCGGCGCTCAGGGCGACCTGAAGGACGCGCTGCAGTCCCGCGAAACACAGGCGGTGCGCGTGGTGATCTCCTCGGATGAGGCAGGCGCCGGCGACAATGACAGCCGCAGACGCTCGGCTGGTCTCTTTGAACAGCAGCAGGAACAGGAAGGCTAAGCCGCGATGGGCCAGTTCAAGCAATACCCGCCGTATCCGTTGCCCAGAGTTTCGTTCACCAACGTACGGCTCTTCAACTCCATTTCTCTTCGGGGAACGCGCTGGGAGTTCCCCTTCGGCAGCGAGCGTGCACGCCTTGCCCTGCAGCATGCGGGTCCGGACTTCTCTTCCGAATGCACGGTCCGCGTCACGGTGAACAACGCCCCTTGGGAGCTGCTCTTTAGCTCCCAGGAATTCTTCAGGCTTCACCCGATCCTGCAGGCCGAAGGTGCGGATCCCCTCTCGATCCCCGCGGAGCTGAAGACGGCCATGATCGAGACGATGGTCTCGCCCGTGCTGCAGAGCCTTCAGCAAGCGCTTGGCGTGGAAATCAAGATCACGAGCGTGCGCCTGAGCGCCCCCCAGCGCCGCGAGTTGTCCGAAGAACTGGGCAGCGTGCTCTTTTCAGCAGAGTTCCTCTCGGCCGCCGGCGAGTCTTCCGGCTCGCTTCTCGTGTGCGCCGTGTCGCTGAACGGACAGGGCACCTCGGATATGTTCAACACCCTGAGCCGTCTGCCGCGTGCAACCGGAGGAGTCCTCGCAGCAGCCGCCAGCGAGATTCCGATCACCTTCACCGTGTGCGCCGGCGAATGCAAACTGCTCGCCGAGGAGTTCAGCTCTCTTGCCATGGGCGACGTCATTCTGGTAAATGACTGGAAACCCGAGCAAAATCAGGCTCAATTGTGTTTTTATTGCGAAAATCATAGAATGATGGGCGCTCCGTGCAAGCTTGAGAACGGCAATGCCGTCCTGCTCGAAGTGCCTCAATTCTTATCGGACAGCGCCATGGAATCGACCAAAGCCACAGATATCGTCCTCTCCTTTGACCTGGAGAAACGCACCATCGCCGTCAAGGATCTTGAATCCCTGGCCCCGGGATACACGTTCTCCCTGTCTTCACAGACCCGCGCGCCGGTGACGATCCGTGCCAACGGCAAGCCCATTGCGCTCGGCAGACTTGTGGACATCAACGGCAAACTCGGTGTGGAGCTCGTCGAAGCGCTCTGAAAACGCGTCTGAAGCGACTGAAGGAAGGGCCCTGAATGCTTGGGTTTGATCCCGTATATCTAATACTGATCGGCGTCGTGGTCGGGCTTGCCCCGTTCATGCTGATGATGACGACTTCGTACGTGAAGATCATCGTCGTCACCACGCTCGTGCGCAACGCGCTCGGCGTGCAGCAGGTTCCGCCCACGATGGTGATGAACGGCCTGGCGATGATTCTCACGGCGTTCATCATGGCGCCCGTGTTCCACGATTGCGCCGATCTGCTGGAAAAGCAGCAGATTCCCAACAATCCGTCGGTCAACCAGATTCTTTCGGTTGCCGACAAGATCACCCCACCCATGAAGGAGTTCCTCAAGCGCAACACCGACGAGCGGGTGAACCAGATGTTCGTGGCGACCGCCAAGCGGATCTGGCCCGCGAAGATGCACGAAAAGATCAATTCCGACAGCTGGTTCTTCGCCATTCCGTCCTTTACGATCACGGAACTCACGAAAGCTTTCCAGGTCGGCTTCGTCCTTTATCTGGCGTTCATCGCAATTGACCTCATCATTTCGAACATCCTCCTTGCGATGGGCATGATGATGGTTTCGCCGACAACTATTTCACTACCCTTTAAGCTCCTACTCTTCGTGACGCTTGACGGGTGGCTTAAAATCACGCAGGGACTGTTGCTCAGCTACCATTAGAGCGAAGCCAGCCCAATTTTTGTACAGGCACCGAACAAAGAAACATCGTATGGACATTTATCTCACACAAGAAGACAGCATTCAGGTGCTCAATGTCGACGGGCGTCTTGACGCCACGTCTGTGGCCAATTTCGACGCAGAGTGGAAAAAGCTGCTCGACGAAGGCACGGAAAAGCTCGTCGTGAATTTCTCCAATTTGGAGTACATCAGTTCGGCAGGTCTGCGCGGCGTGTTGATGCTCGCCAAGACGGCGAAGATGAAGAAGACGAACCTCGTCTTTGCTGGCATGCAGCACATGGTGGCTGACATGTTCCGCATTTCCGGTTTTGCTTCCATTCTCCAAACAACGGCCAATGTGAGCGAAGCAGTTCAAAAGCTCAAGTAACCGACCAGAGGAGGAAGGACAGATGCCGAACTTGACACTACCTGCAACTCTGGAAAGCCTGCAGACGGTTTTTTCTTTTATTGAAGCGACACTGCCCGCACGGTTCTCGGCCCAGAAGAGCAACATTGAACTTGTCGCCGAGGAATTGCTCGTCAATGTATTCAGCTATGCATATCCCGAGGGACATGGAAAGGCCGAGATCATGCTTGAGGAAGCGACCGGAGAAAACGCCGGACTGCTCGCCTTCCGCGTGAAGGACTGGGGCAAGCCGTTCAATCCGTTCAGCGAGGCACCCGACCCGGATCTCACATCCGGCATCGAATCCCGCCCGATCGGGGGGCTCGGCGTCTTTCTGATCCGTCAGCTCACGGAAAAGCAAACCTACCGCTATGAAAACAGCTGCAATGTCATCGATGTATTCTTCGCCGAGCAGCCCAGAGAATCGGAGCAGACTTTCTTCTAAGCGGAGCAACGGGCCAAACAGATGAATAAAGATCCGAAAAAACTGCTGACCGCCGTAGCTGCCGCAAGCGCCGTGCTCCTCATTGCCGCGAACATCGTCTTGTTTGCCGTAGCTTGGAATTCCATGATGACGATCAGCAAGCTCAGGAGCGAAAACCGCACGCTCTCGCTCATGGTAAACGCCTGCTCGACGCGGCTTGCAAACGAAGGGCTGGCGATCTCCGCCCCCCTTGGCCTCTCCGACTCGGACAAGGTGAGCAAGCCCGATTCTGACAAGGTCAGCAAGCCTGACACGGACAAGGTCGTCAAGGCCGACTCGGACAAGGCGAGCAAGCCTGATTCGGACAAGGCCGTCAAGGCCGACTCGGACAAGGCCGTCAAGGCCGACTCGGACAAGGCCGGCAAGCCTGATTCGGACAAGGTTGCCAAGGCTGACTCGGACAAGGCCGGCAAGCCTGATTCGGACAAGGTTGCCAAGGCTGACTCGGACAAGGCCGACAAGCCTGATACGGACAAGGTTGCCAAGGCTGATTCGGACATGGCCAGCAAGCCCGACACGGACAAGGTCGTCAAGTCTGCTTCGAACAAGCCCAGGCAGCCCGCCGCGGCTAAGGCCCGCGCGTCTGCCTCCGCCAAGACCGCCAAACCCACCCCGGTTAAGCGCGAATCGAAAAAGGCCGACGTAAAGAAGGTTCAGGAAGCCGCCGTGGCGCCAGAGCCTGCTCCGGAGCAGCGCGTTGCCGAGCGGCCAGCCATCAGGATCGTGGAAAAGGTTATCAGCGAAGAGATCATCATGCCGCAGCAGCCCTTCGGCACGACTGAGACTGTGCCAGTGCCTGTCAAAGCCGCCAATCCGTCCGTCGCCGTGGAAGGCGAGGCCATTACGCTGCCATGAGCGGAGCGGGTCGGTTTCTCAAAAACTGACTCACGATCTGAGTTCATAAATAAATCGGCACGCGCCCGTTCGCGTGCTGTTTTTTCCTGATCTGACACGCTTCTTTCGAGTAAAATTCGCTGATTAAATCAGACAAAAGTTTCACGGAAACAGTGCCTGCCTGCCGCTTCGGGCGTCTAGCAGGCAGAACGGGAAAACGCCATGCCGATTGAAAACATCAACACAGCATTCCAGACTCAGGCGATGCAGTCTCAGCCAGCGGCACCGACGGCCGCCGAACGCGGCGTGTTCATGGGACACGCCGTGCAGGTTGCCGAAAGCCCCGAGTCGCTTCTCGCTGACGCGGCCGAAGAGCTCGGCTTCTCGGTTGACAATACCAAGGACTACGATGTGAACGAGCGCAAGGAGCGCGGCAAAGCGGCACTCTCGCAGCTCGAACGCGTGCGCATGTACGAAGAGCTCATGCACAAGGTCGGAAAGGGCCAGCAGCTCGATCGTCTTGTCGAATCGATCCGCAAGAATCCGAAGGATTTCCAGCAGATTGAACGCCAAGCTCGCGAAGCTTTCCCCGATCCCTCGGACGCCTGGGCCGCGCTCAAGATCGCCGCCGAGCGCCTGAAGGAGGCAGGCGAGTCGCCTGACACGATTGCCGCCATCGAGCGCGCAGCGGCAGAGATGGAAAAGACCGACGGCGTTGCGATCCGCACTGGAATCCAAGGAGCGCTCAGCTCGGCCGGATACGAATCGATCGGCGAGCCCGATTCTCTCAAGGACCTGTACCGGACGACGGTGGGCGAGTTCTCTTCGGTGAACGAAGTCTTCACTTCGATCCAGAAAACCTACGGAAACAACTTCGAAAAGGCGATGGACTTCCTGTTCTCAGCCATCAGCTCGGACATCAATTCGGACGAGCCCAGCATGGACAAGCAGCACCTTGAGAGCGTGCACACCAAACTTGGCCTGGTGCGCCTTACACAAAGCGGCTATCGGCTCTGCTGCGATCAGATGAATCGCTGGGCCGACGTGCACGGCGTCACAAACTCGAGCATCGACGCCATGGGACTGCTCGGCGAAATCATCGCCCTGCGCGGGCAGTCGTTCCTCTCGGCAAACAGCATCAAGATGATCGTGGACAAGGTCAATCCGCCGGACATCGAAAAGGAAGTGCTCTTCACGCAGGATCTTCTGAAGACCACCCGCTCGTTCCCCTCGGCGCTCTTTGACGATGACGCCGGGCGCATGAAGGTGCTCACCGCCGTGCAGGAGGCCGTGGACGAGGCTGTGCAACGCGAAGACGACTGGCTGGCAAGCATGGAAGGCTAAGAAAAGGATAGGACGCCATGGTTTACGACGAAATTCAGGAATTCGGCCGACGCATCGGACTCTCGAACCTCGACCTCAGCGGGGGCCCCGTCACGCTTGACATTGAAGAGATCGGCAGACTCACGATGACGCTCAAGAACGAGCCGGGCGAAGAGGCCGAGCTCACGCTCATGCTCGTGCGCAATTTCACGCAGGAACCAGAAAAGGTTTTCCGCCGTCTGCTTGCCGAAGCCGACTGGCGTAGCAATCCCCCCTACACCATCCAGACCGGGGAGCTCGACGAGCGCGTGTTCGTGCTCACGCGGCTGCCCGAGAGCAGACTGCGTGGCGCGGAGATCGAGAATGCGCTGCGCTATCTTTCGGCACTGCTCTCGAACTGATAGGATCGGGATCCTGTCCTTAACACGCGCGCAATAGACGGAGCTGTCCTTCATGCCAACGCCCATTACCACACACCTGCTTGACCCTTCGATCGGCATTCAGAATGTCATGGACATGCCGCAGGCGAGCAGGCTGCCCACGGCTAAGGAAATCGCCACCACGGTGCTGCACGAAGCCGGGCTCGAGGAGCTCTACCGGCCGACCAACGCACGCACCGAAACCGAGGCGCTGCTCGTGCCCGATGTCGGCGACGGCAGCATGCTCGCACCTGAAGCATTTTCGGGCATCCTCGAGCAGATCGTGAAAAAATGCTCCTCCAGCACGGATACGGACATCCGCACCATGGTTGAGCGCGAGCTGATTCCGCTCATGCAGAACACTGAACTGCTGCAGATCTATCAGGGACTCATGATCGGAGGCTAGGGTCGTGGTTGAACTCACTGTCTCAGAGCGGCGCGCCATATCGGTTCTCGCATTCATGATGTTCAGAATGCGCAGGAACCAGAGTGCGGAACATTACTATCGGGCGCTCGCGAAATTCTGCTCGCCTGGCTCGCGCGAGTACCGCCAGGCGATGGCCGGACTTGCCGCCGTGGCGATTGACACGGGATCGGCAGATAAGGCGCAGGCAGCAATCCGGGAAGCTATGAGCGCCGGCGCACTCTCCTCGCAGGACAGTGCGTTGCTGCTGATGAAGGCTCAGAGTCTGTGGCTGCAGGGCCGCACCGAGGAAGCCGATGCGGCGCTGCAGGAGTACCGCTTCCTGAGCGGAACAAGAAAGGAACACTAACCCATGGCACTACACGACAAGGCGACCCGCATCGTCAGCGCGATGACCCGGCACAACGACATCACGATGGTCGCGCTGCTGGTTCTGGTGATCACGCTGATGATCATCCCGCTGCCCACGCCCATCGTCGATACGCTGATCGGCATGAACCTCACGATTTCGTTCCTCATGCTGATGATGTCGATGTACGTGAAGACGCCGCTGCAGTTCTCGGTGTTCCCGACCATGCTGCTGTTCACCACGCTCTTTCGCGTGGGTCTGAACATCACGACGACGCGACTCATTCTGCTGCAGGCCGACGCCGGTGAAATCATCTTCACGTTCGGCGACTTCGCCCTCGGAGGCAACTTCGTGGTAGGCGCGGTCGTGTTCCTCATTCTCACCATCGTGCAGTTCCTTGTGATCGCCAAGGGTGCCGAGCGCGTCGCCGAAGTCGGCGCACGATTCACCCTGGACGCCATGCCCGGCAAACAGATGTCGATTGACGCAGACATGCGTGCCGGCGTGATCGACATGGAAGAGGCGCAGAAACGCCGCAATGCCGTGCAGATGGAAAGCAAGATGTACGGCGCCATGGACGGCGCCATGAAGTTCGTCAAGGGCGACAGTATCGCCGGCATGATCGTCACCGTGGTCAACATCGTGGGCGGCACAATCATCGGCGTCTCGCAGAACGGCATGACCGCAGGCGCGGCCCTGCACACGTACGGCATCCTCACGATCGGCGACGGCCTGGTTTCGCAGATCCCCTCGCTGCTCGTGTCGATTTCGGCCGGCATCCTCATCACCCGCTCGGGCGACTCGGACGACGATGTCGGCGCCCAGGTCGGCAAACAGTTCTTCGATCAGCCCCGCGCCATGCAGATGGCCGGCGGCCTGATCTTCCTGCTCGCGCTGATTCCTGGCTTCCCCAAGCCTCAGCTCTTCACGATGGCCTTCGCCGTCTGGGGCTTCGGCTACACGCTCCAGCGCATGCAGAGCCGACCCGCAACACCCGACGCCAAGCAGGAGCTGCAGCAGTCGCTCGCCCCCTCGGTCAAGTCAAAGAGCAAGCCAAAGGCCTCTTCAGCCGGCGGAGGCGACGAGTTCTCGCCCACCATCCCGATCATTCTGGACATTGCCCCGGACATCGGCTCTTCGATGCAGTACGACGTGCTGAACGAGGAGTTCATCAGCCTGCGCCGTGCGCTGTACTTCGACCTTGGCGTGCCGTTCCCGGGCATCAACATCCGTCCGAACCCGTCCCTCTCTTCGCTCACGTACGTGCTCAACCTGAACGAAATTCCTCTCGCGCAGGGCAAGCTCTCCGCAGGCAAGCAGATCGCCCGCGACACGATGGAGAACCTCGCGCTCTACGGCGTCACCCCCGTCAAGGGCGATGACTTCCTGCCCGGCGTCACCTCGCTCTGGGTGACAGACGAAGAGTCGCGCAAGCTCGAGGCCGCCGGCGTCTCGTGCATGAACCACGCCAAGATTCTCGCGTACCACATTTCGCTGCTGCTCTCTCGCCACGCCTCGACCTTCGTCGGCATGCAGGAGACCAAGTACCTGCTCGACCGGATGGAAGAGAGAGCGCCCGATCTGGTGCGCGAAGTGACGCGTCTGCTGCCCGTGCAGAAGATCGCCGACATCTTCTCGCGCCTGGTGCAGGAGCAGATCTCGATCCGCGACCTGCGCACGATCCTGCAGTCGCTCATCGAATGGGCGCCCCGCGAAAAGGACGTCGTGATGCTCACCGAATACGTGCGCAGCTCGCTCAAGCGCCAGATCAGCTACATGTACTCGCGCGGCCAGAACATGCTGCCGGTGATCCTGCTCGAACCCCAGCTCGAGGAGACGATCCGCAAGGCGATCCGCCAGACCTCCGCCGGCGCGTTCCTGTCGATGGATCCGAACACGACGCAAAGGATTCTGAAGGCCGTCGAAGCCAACGCGGGCAAGTTCCGCGAGAGCTCGCAAAAGCCCGTGCTCATGGTTTCGATGGATATCCGCCGCTATGTGCGCAGACTGCTTGAGAGCAAGTTCTACGAGCTGCCTGTGATGGCGTATCAGGAAATCACGTCCGAAATCTCCGTGCAGCCCGTGGCCCGCATCAAGATCTAACTTGGCTCCGAGGAAAGAAGCACCATGGATTTTCCGTCACTGATCAAGGAATTCGGAGACAAGCTCGGAGCATCGCTCTCGCTTTCCGAACACGACACGTGCAGCGTGCTCTTTGACGAGGACGAAGTCGTGTTCGAACTGCGGGACGGCAGGCTCTTCATGACGATCGACATCGGCTCGGCCGACGGACGGGACGAAGACTATCCGCGTTTTCTCGCCCACGCCGCGGCGGCCGCAAACACGGGCTTTTCCTGCCTCGGGATCGATCCGGAGCGAAACGTGTTCACGCTCACGCACATTCTGGAGGGAGACATGGACGAGTCCGGCTTCGAGCAGACCGTCACCATCTTCGTTTGCGCCGCGCGCCACTGGATGGACTATCTCGTGACGCGCCCCCGGGAGGGCGTCGCCGACAAGCCCTTTGACATGCAGGGGCTGCCGGACATTCTGATCCGAATTTAGCCAGACGATCCGGCGAACAGACAGGAGGCATTGAGAATGGACTTCCCCACCCTGGTTAGCGACCTCGGACGCCGTCTGGGGCTATCCCTGAACCTTGAGGAAAACGGCTCGTGCGGCGTCACGTTCGGTGATGATGAGATCGGCATGGAGCTTGTTGACGGCAGGCTTTTTCTGATTTCGCACCTCGCCTCGAGCCTCGGACACGAAACGGACTGCGCACGGCTGCTCAACGCTGCGCACATGGGGCTTGAAAGCGGCTTTGCAAACTTCGGCATCGACGAGGCGGCGGGCGAGTTCACGCTCACGCGCACGCTCGAAGGATCCATGTCGCCTGAAGCCTTCGAAAAGGCCCTGGTGCTCTTCGTGCGATCCGTGCGCTACTGGAAGGCCTGGCTCACGCTGCCCGCCTCGGAGACGGGCGCACAAATCGAGCCGTTCGATCTGAACTTCACCATGCTGCGGATCTGACCCGCACGCATGACTCGGGCCGCCGGCGCAAGGCAGGCGGCCCGTTTTCCGTCGGCAGTGGCCTCAGATATCCTCGGCTACCATGTCGATCGCACCGCACGGGCATTCGTTCGCACAAATGCCGCAGCCCTTGCAGTAGTCGTAGTTGAAGCGGAACTTCTGCCCGGGCCCGAGCTTGATCACCGCATTGTCCGGACACACGCCGTAGCAGTTGTCGCACTCGAAGCAGTTCCCGCAGCTCATGCAGCGGCGCGCCTCAAAGAGCGCGTTCTCCTCGGTGAGGCCGTACTGCACCTCGTCAAAGGTCGACGTGCGGCGGGCGATGTCAAGCGTCTGGCGCACCATTTTGGGCGCATCGGCGTAGTACCAGGTGTGCAGCCGCTCAAACACGGCAATCGGCTTTTCCTTGGGCGCCTCGTACACGCGCCCGTCAAGGTACGCGTCAATTGCAAGCGCGGCCTTCTTGCCGTGTCCGATCGCAGTCGTGACGTTCTTCTCCCCGGGCACCATGTCGCCGCCCGCAAAAACCCCCGGCACGCTCGTCTGCATGAGCGCGTCAACCTGCACCTCGCCGTTTTGAACCTTGAGCGAATCCATGCGCGAGAGCAGCGAAAGATCCGTCTGCTGTCCGAGGGCCAGAACGAGCGAATCGGCGGCGATCGTTTCGAACTCGCCCGTCGGCTGGGGCTTGCCGTTCTCGTCGAGCACCATCTTCTCGATCTTGATTTCGCCCTCCGCGGCCTCCTTCACCGTTGAGAGCCACTTCATCGAGACGCCCTCTTCGATCGCCTCGGCGATCTCGGCCTGGTGCGCGGGCGCCTTCTCGCGCGTCCTGCGGTACACCAGAAGCGGCTCGGCGCCCATGCGCTTCATCGTGCGGGCAACGTCGATTGCCGTATTGCCGCCGCCATAGACAACGACCCGGCGCCCGAGCATTGCTCCCGTGCCCTCGGCAACGTCCTTCAGAACGCTCACGGCATCCATCACGCGGCTTGCATCGCCTGCGGGAATGTAGGCGCGGCGGGCAAGGTGCGCACCCACGGCAAGGAACGCGGCGTCATAGCCGCCCTCGCGCATCGTCTTTTCCAGATCCTCGACATTGCGGCCGCATTCGATGCGCACGCCAAGCGCCCTGATGCGCTCGATTTCGGCGTCGAGAATTTCGCGCGGCAGGCGGTACTTCGGGATGCCGTAGCGCATCATGCCGCCCGGCTGCTCGGCGCCCTCGAGCACGGTCACGTCGTGCCCGCGGCGGCGCAGCTGGTAGGCGCATGAGAGCCCCGCCGGGCCCGCACCCACGACGAGCACCTTCTTGCCGGTGCTGTTCTTGGGCTCAAGGAATGCCCAGCCCTTGGCGATCGCGTGGTCGCCAAGGAACCGCTCCACGGAGTTGATGCCCACGCTCTCGTCGAGCCTGCCGCGGTTGCAGGCCATCTCGCAGGTGTGGTAGCACACACGCCCCATGGTGGCCGGGAAGGGATTTTCGCGGATGATCTCGCCCCAGGCCTCGCGGTAGCGGCCGGATTCGGCAAGGAACAGCCACGCCTGGCACTTCTCCCCGGCCGGGCACTGATGGTTGCACGGAGGCGTGCGCACGACATAGGTCGGACGCATCGTTCTCCAGGAGCCCGTGCGGTTTTCCAGTGACGATCCCACGTCAAGCGTGATCGCAAAGGGTTTCATCTTGTTGATTGACATGCTTTTCTCCTAGCGCACGGACGGTACTAAATCCTGAGAGCCCTTTCGACACCCTGTTCCGACGGCGGAACGGGGTCGGGCTCCGTGCCTTCGAGCAGGCCGAACTTGACGATGTTGCGGTCTGCGATCGCCTGAAGCCGCTCGATGATCTCGGGCTGCGGAGCCTTCTTGTTGAACAGGTGCGCGTAGCGCTTCTGCGGCATCAGGAACTTCTCGATCGGCTCCTTGCGGCGGATCTTGGAGACGTGCGTCACCTCGCCGTACTCGGCCTCGAACACCGGGAAGAACCCCGTCTGCTGCGCCAGTCGCGCCATCTCGACCGTCTTGTTCGAAGCGACGCCCCAGCCGAGCGGGCAAGGCACGAGGATGTGGATGTAGCGTGAGCCGCGGAAAGTCATCGCGTAATCGACCTTGCGCTCCAGGTCGTGCAGGTCCGCGACGGTCGCCGTGGCCACGTAGGGAATGCCGTGGGCCATCGCGATGAGGGGCACGTTCTTGCCCTGGCTGAAGGTGTTGCCGGGGTGCCCGGGCGTCGGCATCGTCGTTGCGGTGCGCGCGGCGGGCGGCGTCTGCGAGGAGCGCTGCACGCCCGTGTTCATGTAGGCCTGGTTGTCAAAGCAGATGTAGAGCACGTCGTCGTTGCGGTCGAACATGCCCGAGAGGCATCCGAAGCCGATGTCGGTCGTGCCGCCATCGCCGCCCATCGCAATGATGCGGGGCGCGCTCCCTCCGCTCTTGGCCGCCTTCACCTGCACGGCGGCAGCCATGCCGCTTGCCACCGCGGCGGTGTTGCCAAAGAGCGAGTGGAACCAGGGCAGGCGCCAGGCCGATTCCGGATAGGGCGTCGAGAACACCTCGAGGCACCCCGTCGCATTGGCCGCGATCACCTGTCCGCCCGTGGCGGCCATCGCCGCGTCAATGGCGTAGCGGGCGCCAAGCGCCTCGCCGCAGCCCTGACAGGCGCGGTGCCCGGAGTTGAGCGAATTGAACCGTTCGGACGAGGACTGAACAGTGCGGTCCCCCGGATTGAGCAGCCGGTTGCCCACCGTGAAGGTGCCGGTCTGATAGAAACGAACTTGTGTTTCCTGCATAGTGTGTTGTCTCCTCTTCGGGGGTGCCTACAGGATCTCGCCTGCGTCGTCGCGGTGTGCGTCGCGCATCATGGCTTCGGGCAGCGGGCCCGTGCGGCGCGCGGACTTCTCGCGTGCGAGCTGCCGCTCGACGAGCTCCATGTCAAGGTCCATGAAGGTGAGCGAGCCGAGCGTGCCGCTGACGGCCTGCTCGAAGATGCGCTGGAGCGAAGCCTTGGTGATGGCGCGTCCGCCAAGGCCCGCGATCACGCACTTGGGCCGCAGTCCGAGCTCGCGGCTTGCGACCATGACATCACGGTTCAGAACGCCGCCCGAGCCCACGGCAAGCGTGCGCTCGACCACGACGACCTGGCGCGCGCCCCGCAGGGCCTCGCGCATCGCATCGACCGGGAACGGACGGAAGCACTTCAGGCACACCACGCCGATCTTCACGCCCGCTTCGCGCATCTCGTCCACAACGTCCTTGATGGTGCCAAGGCACGAGCCCATGGCGACCACGCGTATCTCTGCATCCTCGCACCGGTAGAGCGAAACGAGCCCGCCGCTTGAGCGGCCGAAGATTTTCTC
Organism: uncultured Sutterella sp.; assembly: GCA_900315045.1. Lineage (GTDB taxonomy): Bacteria > Pseudomonadota > Gammaproteobacteria > Burkholderiales > Burkholderiaceae_F > Duodenibacillus. Next base: position 25,536 of record OMXR01000007.1, read on the forward strand.
GAATTCGCCGCAGACCCGGGGAATCAGCTCCAGTGCCTGCAGATGCTTCAGATGCGCGAGGTACCTCACCTCGGTGAAGGCTTCAGGCCCAACCATCGCGCCGATCGAGACCGGATCGTTCGGATCGAGCACCTGGCGCGGATCGTAGGGCGGCAGGAACGCGTCGACCTGCTCCTGCGTGGGCACGTCGATCCGCTCGACGGCATGCGTCAGAATGAAGCCGTCCATGCAGACCATCACGGGCAGCGAGAGCTCCTCGGCGATGCGGAAGGCCTGGATGTGCATGTCGGCGGCTTCCTGGTTGGTCTCTGCAAAGATCTGCAGCCAGCCGCTGTCGCGCTGGCTCATCGAGTCGGAGTGGTCGTTCCAGATGTTGATCGGCGCGCCAATCGCGCGGTTGGCAACCGTCATCACGATGGGCAGGCCGAGGCCCGAGGCGTTGTACACGGCCTCGACCATGTAGAGCAGACCCTGGGAGGCGGTGGCGGTATATGTCCGGGCGCCCGCGACCGAAGCGCCGATCACGCTGCTCATGGCGGCGAACTCGCTTTCCACGTTCATGTACTCGCAGTTCTTGAGGGTGCCCTTGCGGCACATCGTGCCCAGCGCCTCAACAATGTGCGTCTGGGGCGAAATCGGATAGGCGCTGATCACTTCGGGGCGGCACAGCGCAACGGCCTGGGCAACGCCCTGACTGCCTTCAATTTGCTTGAGCATGGGGGACTCCTTAAGCGGCCTTGGCCTTGATGATGTAGTCGTATGCGGCCTGGGCGACGGCGGCGTTGGCCTGAGCGATCTTGCCGCCGTAGCGCTCGCTGTAGGCGGCCTGCACGTTCTCGAGCTTGAGCGCCCCAGTCATCGCGGCAAAGCCTGCGAGCATCGCGGCGCCGGGCAGCGGCCTGCCGATGAAGTCGATGGCGAACTTCGTGCCGGGAACCGTCATCACGTGTCCGGCAGGAAGCCGCGCAACAAGATCTCCGAGCCCCATCTCCTCGGGTGAGAGCGAACTGTTGATGAGGACATAGCCGTCCGGGCGGATGCCCGAGAACACGTCAACGCTCTCAAGAAGCGTCTTGTCCTGCACGAGCACGACATCGGGCTCCTGAATCGGCTCCCTCAATCGGATTTCCTTGTCATCGATGCGGGCAAAGGCAACCACCGGTGCGCCGGTGCGCTCGGAGCCGAAGCTCGGAAACGCCTGCGCCCAGTGCCCCTCGGTAAAGGCCGCGACGCTCAGCATCTCGGCGGCGGTCACGACGCCCTGCCCTCCGCGGCCATGAATGCGGATCTGATACATGAACTTTTCTCCTGGCTGAAGTCGGGTTCTGCGGTGGCCGGCCGCGCGGTTTCCCCCAGCGTGGAAACCCAGAAGCAGGCAGGCCTCCCAACCTGTTAACAATATCATTTTTTCAGACGGGTTTGAGTTCGTCCTGAGCGCGTAAAACGTCATGTCAGTGCCGGCCGGATCAGCCTCGGCGACCCCGTGCAGCCTGAGGCAGTCACGGATACAATCATTTTTTGACAATGCGACGGGCCGCGCTGCCGGGACTCACGGCAGGGTGCGGCGCCCGCAATGGCATCCCTTGCTCAGGCAAAGCGATGAGAAGCGACTTTAACGATTTCAAGAACCTCCTGAGGAGCCTGAGGCCGGACGCGGCTGACCTGCCGAACGGCGCTGTCAGCATCGCGCTGGGCGCCTCTTCCCTGATGTTCTTTCCAGCACCAGACGATGCAGACTGTCTGTTCGTGCGCACGCGCGTGGTGAGCCTCTCCGAGGTCACCCGCGCGGGCGAATTTGCCAGGGCAGCCCTTGCGGGCAACTTCTTCTGGCACGCGACGCGGGGAGCCAGGCTCTCCATCGGTCCGGATCGGGCGGTCTATCTGACCGAGCGCCGCCTCATTGACGGGCTTGCAGATCCGCGGGCTCTGGCCGAGGTGATTGAAAACTTCCAGCTCACCGTCACCGACTGGCAGATCAGGAGCAGCCTGTATGCTTAAGGAACAGTTCTTCAGCATCCTCAAGGAGTTCTCCGAGCTCACCGGAGCGGATCTCTCGCCCGATGAGCAGACCGGCGCCGTCGTCTTCATCGTTGACGATGACATCGTGGTCAACCTGCGCTACATGGAGGATTCCGACACCGTTCTCATCTTCTGCCCCGTGATCGACTTCGGAGAATTCTCCGCTCCCGACGCCGGCGCAAAATCGCTCGCGCTGCTCGAGCTCACGGACATCAGCGGCAGGTGCGGCAGCGTCACGCTCGCCCTTGACAGCGACGCCCATCTCGTGCTCGCCATGGACCGGCGCAGCGCCCTCACCATTTCTTCGCTTGACGCTCTTGCCGGATGGATCGAGATCACAACTGAGGCCGTGCGCAGCGTTCGGCAATCCCTGGCCGACAATTTCCCCGCGGCGGAGGATGCATAGATGTCACCTCCGAGCATTACCCAGATCCCTTTCCCTTCGGTGCCCCTGCCGTCCGACCCCCTGATCGGCTCTGCGGACGACACGCTCACCCTCAACGGCTCGCCACAGACATCCGAAAGCAGAACCCCCGGGCAAGTCGCCATCCTTCCCGAACAGAACGACCCGGGGATGGAACAGACCATCCAGAACGGACTCCCGTCGCTTTCTGGCGGCAGCTCGAGCGCCTCCGTCTTTGCCGCAAAACACAAGGTCCAGACTCCCAAGAACTGGGATCTCACCAAGCCCAGCCATGTGCTGGAAATCGTCAGGGAAGCCGTCGGTCACATCAAGGACTCCATCCGGGGCGAAGCGCTCATCCAGAACTTTGCCAATGAGATGAAGCACGCGGTGATCACCGCAATCGGCGCCCACCCGGACGCGGCGCCCGTCCTGGCTGACGACATCGCAGATCTCATCGAGACGCTCAGCCTTCTGAAGAGCGCCCGCGCGGGGCTTGCCAAGCACATTCCCGACGGCGGGGATGCCAAGGATCCCAAGGCCGCGCTCTCGGCAATCAAAAAGGGCTTGCGCGCCTTCCGCTATCAGACCCAAAAGACCGTCAGCGCGATGCATCCCGGCTCGGACTACGTGGAAAAAATGGGGATTGTCGAAGGCGCGATGCGAAAGCTCCAGAACGCCTTCTCGGACACGGTCGTCAGCCAGGAGAAGCTTGAGCTAATCAGCACGCTCGAGAGCAAGGCGGCCGAAAAGACGGCGGCCATTCTCGAGCAGCTGCAGAAAATCGACCCGAATCTGCCGCGCCCTGCCCTGCCCGAAAAATTCACCTTTCTCAGCCAGATCGGCGAAACGCTCGACATCTCGCACCGGACCAACGACCAGATCCGCACCTTTGAGGACGCGCAAAGCTCCGACTCCAGACTGCGCGGCATGCTCGGTTCGATTGCCGAAAAGGGCGGCAGCCACAAGGTTACGTTCACAGCCGGAATCGGTGCCCTGATCGGCCTAGGCTTTTCCGCTGCGGCGGTTGCCGGCATCCGCGCCGGAGCACGCGTGAAGATCGAGGCGGATGTCTCATGCGAAGGCGCCGACAGGCCCCTTGAGGTCACCTTCCGTCTTGGCGGGGGGCTGGAAGCCAAGCTGCTGGCCAAGGCCGGCCTGTTTTCCGGCCCGTCGGCCTCGGCCGGCGCCGGCGCCCAGGTCTCGCACTTCGTCACGCGCTCCTACGCCTCGCTTGACGACCTGATCCTCGATGCGAACCGCAACAAGATGGCAACCGCGCGCTCGATCGGCGGAGCCATTTCCGGCACCGTCAAGACCGTCGGCTCCAAACTCGGCAGACTTGGCACCAAGCTGTTCCGGGCGATCGGCCGCCACTCCGGGGATATCATGCAGTCGGTCCGGGGGTATCTGGACTCGCTCAAGGGCAGCGGCATCATCCACAAGCTGGACACGCTGCTCACGCCCCGCGCCAATCCGATCATTGTGGCCGAGCGCGACGGCTACACCGGGGCGGTCTACGGCGATCTGTCCGGCAATATCGCACTCGCCAGCCTCGTCAGCATGGGCGGGGAGGTCACGGTTCAGCATCAACACGACTTCAATGTCTCAAGCCACACCTACGCCCCGATTGCGCAGAACATCCGAAACGCCGGCAAGCCTGCGCTTGCCGCCATGATCCGGCCATTCCCCGACGGAGTCTCGATGCCCAAGCTCGCCGAGGGCACCGAGGCGGACGACCTAGCCGATGCGTTCGAACTGCTGGTCGACAATGCCGTTCAGAACCCTCCCGCAGGCAAGGAGCAGTGGGCCGAGCTGGCGAACAAGATCCGCACGCTCATGATTTCGGTGGAGCTTCTGCACACCGAGGGCGGCATCTCGCGGGAGGAGGCCGACCGGCTCCTCGAGCGCTTTTCCAATCCCGGCGTGAAGCTCCCGTCCGACATCTACCGCGAATATCTCATGGAGGGCACCGGGAACGCCAAGCCGGCAAAGATCCGCAACAGCTTCTCGAGCAAGGTCAAAGTCGATCTGCTCACCTCCCAGACAAGCGGCCTTGTCGGAGGCCTGCCCAGTCTGACCGGGACGGCGGCCGATTCCTTCATCAAGGCTGTCGCCGGCGCTGGAGTGCAGGAACTGCGCCACCAGCTCGGGCTCGACAACACGATCGAATACCGGTTCTCCTCGGAAAAGCCCGCCAAGCCAGGCGAGGATCCCCGCCCGTGGGAGAACTCCGTCAAGACGACCCACGAAGTCGCCGTGACCGCTTCAATTCCGTTCCGCGCCGTTGTGAACATGATCGCCCGCAGCGTCATGACCAAGGGCGGCCGGGCGGACGCCACCGAGCCCACGGCCGCAGACAACGGCAAGGAGATCGCCAAGGATGCCGGCAAGGGACTCGTCGCCAAGGCCATCCCCAAGCTGCTCATTGCCGGCGTAAAGGAAGGCGCCAAGGCAGCCGTGATCAAGTGGCTGTCCAATCCGGACAACATTGAGAAGCTCGTGACGTTCGCCTTTGACCATGCCGGCGAGGCGCTCGGCGCCATCGTGGGCGCCCTCGAGTGGATCGTGGAAAACCCCGGCAAGACGCTCGAGACCGCGCTGACGGTCTGCTCCTATGTCGGCGGCACATCCATCAGCTCTGAAAACGAACGGCTCAAGACGATCAAGTGGGAGTTCAATGACGGCAAGCTCGTCAAGTTCAGCGTGTCCAGCGAGGTCTCGAGCAAGATTGGCATCGATGTCGATCCAGTGGGCGTCGGGGTGGGTGTCGGATTCGATCTCTCGTACAAGGTGACCGACTCGCTCAAGGAGCGCGGCATGCTGATGTCGGGAACGCTCACCACGCTGATGGGCGAAGCCGAAACATTCTCGCTCACGAACACCAACGTCACCGCACACTCGGGCAGCAATGAAGGCTTCAAGAACTACCTGGCGGCCAACCTCTCCGTCGTGCGGGAAGTTGTCGCGGATCTCTCAAAGCCCGAAAGCATCACGCTCTACGCCAAGGCGATTGAGGCGGCCGCGGGCGATCCCGATCTGCAGATCAGGATGCGCGATGCACACCAGAAGCTCATGCAGCTTGGTGCGAACGGACCGGCCGCCGAAGTGGTCGATGCGGCGCACGACCTGCTGCTGTCGATGACGGCGGCCTTCAGGAGCAGCTTCTCAGCATAGGACTGGCTCCAGGGATTCCGACCAGGCATTGCCGGGCGCCAAGGCGGCTAGAATGTCCCCCTGTTGCGACACCGTAATCCCGAGCGAACCCCTCCAATGCCCTCGATCCGCCTGACTCTCCTTTGCCTTTTCTCTGCGGTTTCGGCCGCCGGGTGCGCGCTTTTTTCCGATGCGCCGCAGGGGCCTGTCACGCCGCTTTCCCCCGAGGAGGCCGCATTCGGGAATCTTGGGCGCCCCGCATTCACGCTTACGGGCTCGGGAACCCAGACCTTCGTCTGCACGCGGGACAAGAAGGGGCGCTACTGGCGGTTCGAGCACTCCGACGTCAAGCTCTCCCAGCCGGGCGCCTCGCGCGTTCTGGTGCGCCAGAAAACGGACTTCACATTCGTCTCTTCGGACGGCTCGATGCTCTCCGCACGCGTCTTCAAGTGGGTGAGCGGCGCCTCCACGGGCGATCTCAAGTCGATTCTTTTCCGGACCCGCTCGCGCGGCCTTCCCGGACGGCTCACCGGCATCACCCGAGTGCTGCGCGACGAAGCACGGGGCGGCCAGCCCCAGACCCTGTGCTCGGCATCCCAGACCGGCCAGGAAAAGACGATCGCCTTCACCGCCCGCTACCGCTTCTACCGGCGCTAGTTGCGCCCGGCCGAAAACAGCAGAAATTCAAGGCTCTGACCTCGGAACGGGGTGGAAAAAATCCTGAAAGTTAAGTAAAATTAGTTGCTTTTCTTCACATTCCTGTTTTGAGATTTGGAGGTTAAATCTATGGTTGGGGCTTCGGTACTGGGAGTTTTTCTGCAGAGTCTTCCGCCCGATCGTCGCGTTGCCATGGCCCGGGTTGCCAGCCTGATTCGCAGAGCTGCCCGCGGCGTTCGCGAAAGCAAGCGCCACGGCCTTGTGTTCTATGAACTCTCGGGATCTCCCCTGTTTGCACTGGAGTCGCGCGAGAAATCCCTCACGCTTTACGTGGCCGAGCAGACCGTCATTGAACCGTTCGTGCAGTCCATCAAGGGGTTCAATGCGGAAAAGAGCCTGATCACGTTCACCGACCTGAACCGCCTGCCGCTTCCCGAAATCGAAAAACTGGTGCGCGCCAGCGTGGTCTCCCGCCGTGCGAGCGGCCGCGCTCCGAGCGAAACGGATCTGCTCACGCTCTGGGGTGTGAATCAGGAGAAGGCCAAAGTCTCCGATCCCTTCGTGCGCATTCCCAAGGGCACGGCCGAAGAGGCCGCGGCGCAGGAGGCTGCGCGGCTTGAGGCCGAGCGCCTTGCCGCGGAAGCCAAGAAGATTCTCAAGCCCACCAAGCACGAGAAGAGCCGCGTCGAGAAGCTCGCCGAGGCCAAGGCCAAGAGCGAAGCCATGATCACGATCGAGCCTGACAAGAAGGCTCCCGCTCGCCGCACCACCAAGACAAGCGCCGCCAAGACGGCTGTTGCCAAGGCTGGCACGGCAAAGAAGGCAACCGTGAAGGCGACTCCTGCGAAGAAGACCACTGCTGAGAAGCCCGCGGCTCCGAAGAAAGCCGCAGCGGTGAAAAAAGCCGCAGCGCCCAAGAGCACGCCCCTGAAGAAGGCGGCTCCCGCCAAGGCGCCCAAGGCAGTCAAGGCCCCCGCTGCCAAGCGCACCGCGAGCCGCAAGAAAGCGGCCGAATAGCTCCAGCTCACTCCCGCAAAAAAGCGCCCGACAAGCCCCGGGCGCTTTTTTCTTGCCCTCTCTTCTAGCGGTCGTCGCGCCCTGCCCCGTCCTGTTCGGCGTAGCGCACGGGCAACTCATCGACGAGGCGCTTGAATTCGGCCTTCACCTGGCTCGCCGTGCAGCCCATGAGAATCGCATCGTCAAGCGCCTCCTGAAGCTGCTCGCGCAATTCGGCCCAGTTCTCCTCAAGCACCTTGACCTTTTCCGTGCAGGCAACGACGGAGCCGTCCCCCCGGAACCACTTCTCTGGGGGCTGGCATGCGGATCTGGGCGGTTTCTGAGTCATAGGAAATCGGCTGCGAGAGAAAAAAAGGTGGATGAACACGTGCTGCGCCGCAGCTTCGTCGATCATACAGCACCCGTTGCATCCATGAGGACGGTTTTTCCCCCTGATTCCCCCGTCGCACGCGCTACAATCGGCTCGTTGCAAAAACCGCTGCCGAATGCCGTCCGCGGCCTTCGGTGCTTTGTGTGTCTCCGACTTCCATGCTGCCTATTCACCGCCTCAAAAAAGCTTTCGTTCCTGACAGTGTCGCCGTCATTGGCGCAAGCGACCGCGCAGGCAGCCTTGGCACGTTCGTCTGGAACGGCGTCAGCAACAGCAACCGCGTCATGCAGGCCTACCCGGTCAATCCCAAGTACAAGTACCTCGGAGTGTCGCCCTGCTGGCCCAGACTTGCGGATCTGCCCGTCGTTCCGGATCTCGCAGTGATCGCGCTGCCGAGCAAATACGTCCTCGACATGCTGGCCGAATGCGCCGAAAAGGGCGTGCGGTTCGTGCTGCTTGCCACCGGCCAGGAGGACTACACCGCCGACAGGCTCTGGCGCGAGGAAGTGATCAGCACGGCGCACAGGCTCGGCATCCGGGTGATCGGCCCCGAATCGACAGGCCTCATGCGCCCGGAGATCGGCCTCAATGTCAGCTACTGGCCCAACCTTGCAAAGACGGGCCGGGTGGGTCTCATCTGCCAGTCCGGGTCGGTGACGGCAAGCGTGCTTGACTACGCGGCGCGCCACTGCGTGGGCTTTTCCTCAGTCATCACCACGGGATTCGAGTGCGACATTTCGCTCGCGGAAATGGTGGACTTTCTGGCAAGCGACCCGGCAACCGGCGTCATCGCGCTGCACATTGAGACGCTGCGCCACCCGCGGGCCCTGTATTCGGCAATCCGCGCAGCTGGGCGCTCGAAGCCCGTTGTAATCCTTAAAGCCTCGAGTTCCAACGCCTCGCGGCTCATCAGCACGCGCACCGCAACGGCAAGCGCCGACAAAACCGTCCTTGACGCCCTGATCCGCAGGGCCGGAGCCGTCAGCTGCAGCCAGCTTGAAGAGTTTCTCGCCACGATCGAGGTATTCTCCGCCGGCCGCCTGCCGCGCCTCTCAGGCCGCGTGGCGGTCATCGCCAACGGCCTTGGCTTTGCCTCGCTCGCCGCCGACAGCGCCGACCACTGCTGTCTTGAATTCGCCCAGCCCAAGGCGCAGACGCAGCGTGCGCTCGCAAAACTCATCGGCTCTCCGCTCGTTCTGAGCAACCCGGTGGACCTGGGGGTCACGGCATCCATCGAAAAGTTCGCCCTCGCGCTGAAGACACTCCTTGAGGACGTGCGCACGGACGGCGTTCTGGTTGCGATGTCCGCCGCCAACGGCGCCGATCCGATCGCCGCCGCCACGGCGCTCGCAGCCGTGAGCCAGTGCTCGTACAAGCCCGTCATCGCAAGCTGGGGCGGCCGCGATATCACCCTTGCCTGCCCCGCCTCGCCCCAGGAGCAGATGCTGCCCTGCGTGCCGAGCGCCCGGCTTGCCGCACAGGCATTCACCCATCTCATGCAGTTCGTTCGCAACCGGGAACTGCGCGTGCGTCCGCCGCGCGAAGGAATCGACACGAACAAGTGCGACCTCGTGGCCGCGCGCGCCGTCGCCATGCTCGCGCAGGACGAAAAGCGCCACCGTCTGATTGAGTCCCAGACAGAGGAGCTGCTCCGCGCCTTCGGCATTCCCGCCGAGAGCGCGCATCTGGCAAACAATGAGATCCAGGCTGCCGACATCGCCGAAGCAATCGGCTTTCCCGTGGCAATGAAGCTTGCCGCCGCAGGCGTTGCCGAGAAGACCGAGGTGGGCGGAGTCGCCCTCAACATTCTCTCGGCCAAGGAGGCGCAGGAAGCTTTTGTCCGGATCCGGGAGAACTGCACGCGCTACGCCCCGATGGCCAAGTTCCGCGGCGTCATCGTCCAGTCCATGGTGCGCCGGCCCAACGCGCGCGAGCTCTCGCTCTCCATGATCACCGATCCGGTTCTGGGCCCCATCATCAAGCTCGGCGCAGGCGGCCACATGGGCAGCCTCATGCCGGAGACCGCCGCCGCAGTTCCACCCATCATCGCGCCGATTGCAGAGGACCTCATAGACCGCTCGCCCGTGGCGCCGGCGCTGGGCGCCTTCCGCGGCATGCCCCCCGCCAGCCGCGATGCGCTCGTGCGGACCATCATCTCCCTGTCGCGCATGGCCGAATCGATTCCGAGCATCGCCGAAGTGATCATCGATCCGCTCTTTGTCGACGAGGACGGCGTGCTTGCCATCGACTGCTCGGTTGCCATCTGTGCAAGAAGCCCCATGCCTGACGATCAGCACTCGCACATGACGATTGCGCCCTGCCCGATCGAGAAGATCCTGCACTTCAAGAGCAAGTTCGGCCTGATGCGCCTGCGCTCGATCAAGAGCGACGACTTCGATGCGCTAAAGCGCCTGATCTCGCGCATCTCGCGCAGAAGCGCCTACATGCGCTTTCACAAGGATGCAAGCAAGATTACCGATGAGGAACTCATCGACTTCACCCAGATCGATTACGACCGCGAGACAGCCCTGTGCATCGAGGATGACAGCACCGCGGGGCCGGAACTGCACGCCGTTGCACGCCTGCGCACGGTTGCGGGAACGGACGAGGCCGAGTTCGGCATCCTGGTTGAAGATGACTGCCAGGGCAACGGATTCGGCACGATGCTCATGAAGCGCCTGGAGCAGGAAGCGCGCGCCCGCAAGCTCAAAACCCTCACCGGATACATTTTCTCGGAAAACATTCCCATGAGGGCTCTCATGGTCAAGCTCGGCTACGCAAACACGCCGTGCAGCGAAGACAGCTCCATGCTGATGTACCGGCTCACTCTGTGATTTTCACCCATGCCCATCATTCACAATCTCACCGACAGCATTCTGGACATCGAGATCCGCCGTCCCGAAAAGCGCAACACGCTCGACGGCGAAATGCTCGAGAGCCTTGCTGAACTCTTCCGGAGCGCCCAGAGCGACTCCACTGTTCGCGTGGTGTTCCTGCACGCGCAGCCCGGCATCTTCAGCGCGGGCGAAGATCTTGCCGAAGAGGTCGGCGCCGCAGCCGGACGCATGATGGCGGCCCTGTCGTCCTGCACCAAGCCCGTTGTCGCCTGCGTGCAGGGACCGGCCGTGGGGCTCGCCGTCGCGATGCTCTACGCGTGCGATCTCGTCTACGCGAGCGAATCCTCGCTCTTTTCCCTGCCCTACACCGCGCTCGGCCTCACGCCCCGGTTCGGGCTGACGCTTCTTGCCGGCCAGAACGCCGGGTACAGGAAGGCGGCGCAGAAAATGCTCCTCTCCGAGCCCATCTCGGCAAACGAAGCCTTTGCCATGAACCTTGTGAACGGCGTCTTCCCGGACGAGAAGGTGCTTGAGCAGGCGGCGGCGCGAGCAACGCGTCTTGCCTCGCTCTCGCCCGTTGCCGTGCAGCAAACGAAGACTCTGCTCAGAGGCGCCCTGTACGGAGCGCTGGAAGCCGTGCAGGAAGCCGAGGAGGCGGCCTGCGGCAAGGCTGCCGCGAGCGCCTATGCCAAAGAGGCCAAGGCGGCGTTCCTTGCGGGGCGCAAACCCGATTTTTCCAACATTGAGGAGTAGATCCTGTCGTCAACCACCCTCGCCTGAAGGCGAAGGCTTGTGAAAGCCTTGGGTGACTAGCCTAAGTTTGCCGAAAGGCGAACTACGTTGGTTGAGAATACATAG
>OMXR01000065.1 GCA_900315045.1 uncultured Sutterella sp.
CTGGCTGCGCTACCCCATTCCGCTGATCGGCGGCATCGTCGTGCTCCTTCTGATCGGCGCGGCCTCCGTCGGATCGAGCTCGCGGCTCTTTGAGCGGTACTTTGAGCCGTTGCTGTATGTGAACGCCGCCGTGGCAGCGTCCCTTCTCATCTATGTGCTGGTGATGGTCGCCAAGCTCGTCAAGCACTACCGGGCAAAGCAGTTCGGCTCGCGCATGACAGCGCGCCTTGCCTTTGTGACGGCGGTCACCGCAATCATCCCCTGCGCGCTCATCTTCGTGGTCTCGAACCAGTTCATCGGCCGCACGATCGACTCGTGGTTCGACGTGCGGGTCGAGCATGCGCTCAACACCGGCGTGACGCTCTCAAGCGAAATCCTTGAGCGCGAGCAGCGCAGGTTCCTCGCAAGCGCCCGTCTGATGGGAGAAACGCTCGCCGCAACGCCGGAAAACACCCTGCAGGAAACGCTCGATCGCCTGTGCCAGGGAAGCGACCTCGGCATGGCGCTCATCATCTCCTCGGGCGGCTTCACGCTCTTCAGTGCAAGCTCGGGCAATCCGAAGGACGAGCAGTTCACGGCTCCCACACCCCACGACTACCGCACGGCACGGTCCCAGAAGGGCTTTGCCACGCTCGAGGGGGATCTCGACGAGCCGGGAGCCGTCCTTCGCATCCGGGCCATCGTGCCGATCGCAAGCCACAGCAACGTCCTTTCCGAGCAGTCCGAAGCCGAAGTGCGGTTTCTCGTGCTCTCGCAGCCGCTCCCCGCAGGGCTCGCACGCACCGTCTCCGACCTGGTTGACGGCTACCGGGACTATCAGGGCCTGCTGATCGGCAGAAGCGCCCTGCGCACGATCTATCAGGTGACGCTGTCGCTCACGCTGCTGCTCGCCGTGCTGGTAGCCATCGCCGCGGCGCTTTCCTTTGCAAGGCAGAACACCGCCCCCATCCGGCAGCTTGAGCTCGGCACACGCAAGGTCGCCGAGGGGCAGCTCCACCCCATTCAGGAGTTCTCGGGCGGCTCCGAACTCAACGCGCTCACGCAATCCTTCAACTCCATGGTCGAACAGGTCGCCGAGGCCCGCGAGAACGTCGAAAACCAGCGCGCCGCCGCCGAGCGCTCGCGCGCCCACTTGCAGCGCATTCTGGAAAACCTCTCTTCGGGCGTTCTCGTCGTAACCGACAACCTCGTCATCACGCTTGCCAATGCGGGCGCGGCCGACATCCTCTCGCCCCGGGTGCTCGAGCCCCGCGCTTCGCTCTGGTCCATCAGCCAGGTGTTTTCCGAGGCGCTCTTTGAGCAGATCCGCGTGGCCGAAAACCGGGACTTCCACCTCGAAGTTGTCACCGAGCCCAGCGAAACCGATGAAACGAAGACGCTCTTTGTGCGCGCTTCGCGCATCAGTCTTGACGGAGGCCTCGGCTGGGTTGTCGTGTTCGATGACATGAGCACCATGATCGATGCGCAGAAGGCACTCGCATGGGGCGAGGTCGCAAGGCGCCTTGCGCACGAGATCAAGAACCCCCTCACGCCGATCCGGCTTGCCGCCGAACGTCTCCAGCTCAAGCTTGCGGACGCGCTTGAGGGAAAGAACCGCGATCTGCTGCTGCGCGCCACCAACACGATCGTCACGCAGGTCGATGCCTTGAAGCAGATGGTGAACGACTTCCGCGAGTACGCAAAGCTCCCCGCGGCGCGCCTCTCGCCCCTCGACCTCTCGGCGCTCCTCACCGAGATCGCCGAGCTCTACGCGTCGGCCGGCACCCATATTCGCCTCGAGCTTTCCGGCGCCTCGCCTCAAATCGAGGCGGACCGCAACCAGCTGCGGCAAATGTTCCACAACCTGATCGGCAACGCCGTTGACGCCACGGCGGGCGAAGGGCGCACGCCCGAAATCACGATCCGCACGCATGCGCTCGAGGCTGGCGGCAGCGCCAGCGCGCTTCGCGTTGAAATCGAGGACAACGGCTCGGGGTTCCCCGAATCGATCCTCGCAAAGGCCTTCGAGCCCTACATCACGACAAAGCCCACGGGCACGGGACTCGGACTGCCGATGGTGAAGAAGATTGCCGAAGAGCACCGCGCCAAGGTGCTCCTTGAGAACAGGACAGGGGCTGACGGCACGGTGCAGGGCGCGCGGGTCACAATCGTGTTCCCGTGTCTGTAGCGTGCGCAGCCCCTCCCTGCCCGGGCTCGGAGTGTTGCTTTTTAGCTACAATGCCCGATTGACGTGTACGAGCGCGGCCCTGCGGTCGCCGGACGACTTGTTATAACGATATGACGAACATTCTTGTTGTTGATGATGAGATAGGCATCCGCGAGCTCCTCTCTGAGATTCTGAGCGATGAGGGCTACTCCATTGCAACGGCAGACAACGCAGCCGCTGCAAGGCGGGCTCTTGCGGCCGAAAGTTTCGACCTCATCCTGCTGGACATCTGGATGCCCGACACGGACGGCGTGACGCTGCTCAAGGAATGGGCTTCGAAAAAGCAGCTCTCGTGCCCGGTCATCATGATGAGCGGCCACGCAACGATCGAGACCGCAGTCGAGGCCACCAAATACGGGGCCCTCGAGTTCCTCGAAAAGCCGATTTCCATGCAAAAGCTCCTCGATGCCGTGCACCACGGGCTCGAGGTGCACCGCAGAAAAGAGCTCTTTGCCAAGTATCTGCCAAGCGACGAGCGCCCGGCGCCTCCGCCGCCGATACAGCCCGCGCCTGTCCCCCTGCCTTCGTTCGCCGTCCCCGGCACCGACTTCGTGATCGACTTCAATCTGCCGCTCAAGGACGTGCGGGAGACCACGGAAAAGGCCTACCTCACGGCCATCATGAACCATGAGAACTGCCAGATGACCCGGGTGGCAAAGCGGGCGGGCCTTGAGAGAACGCACCTTTACCGCAAGCTCAAGGCGCTTGCCATGGAGATTCCCCGCTCGGAAAAGAGCCGGGAGGACGAAGCTGCACAAGAAGAGGACGAAGCGTCTCCGGAAAAAACGGATGCCGCGCAAGAGTTCGTGTCTTGAGCCGCGATTAGGACTCCGTCAGCATGTATATCATCATCATCGGCGCAGGCCGCATCGGTTCCACCGTTGCCGAGAGCCTGGTTGGCGAATCCAATGACATCACGGTCATCGACCCGGATGCCGCCAAGATCGACGAGCTGCAGGGCAGACTCGATCTGCGCGGCGTCACCGGGGATGCCACTTCGCCCAGCGTGCTCATGGAAGCGGGCGCTGCCGACGCAGACCTTCTGATTGCCGTCACGGCTTCGGACGAAACCAATCTCGTCGTGTGCCTCATCGCCTCGCGTCTTTTCAACATTCCGGCCCGCATCGCCCGCGTCCGAAAGAGCGAACTGCGCAAATACCCAAGGCTCCTGGCCGAGGAAGGCTTTGAGATCACGAGCTCGATCTGGCCCGAAGAGGCGCTCACGGACGGCATCGTGCGGCTCATCGACTTCCCCGAAGCGCTTCAGGTCATCGACTTTGCCGACGGAAAGGCTTCGCTCATTGCCGTGCGCGCCGTCGCTGGCAGCCCTTTGGTCGGCCGCCAGATCCGAGAGCTTGCCACGCACCTGCCGGAAGTTCCCGCGCGCATCGTCTCGGTCTTTAGGCGCAACCGCAACCTCGACATTTCGTCAAACACCGTCATTGAGAGCGGCGACGAGGTGATTGCGCTTGCCGCCACGCGCGACATCAGGAGAGTCGCAAGCGAACTGCGCCGCAGCGAAGAGCCGGCGCGGCACATCATCGTCGGCGGAAGCCTGCTGCTTGCAAAGCAGCTTTGCGAATCCCTCCCCGGCCGCAGATACTCCATCAAGGTGATCGAGGAGGACAGCGCCCAGGCGCTTGCCGCCATGCAGACCTTCCCTGAAAACGCCCTCATTCTCGAAGGCAGCATCACCGAGGAGAAGACGCTGGAGGACGCCGGAATCGACATGTGCGACCTGTTCCTTGCGCTGGGCCAGGATGACGAGAACAACATCATGAGCTGCCTGCTCGCCAAGAAGATGGGCGCAAACCGCGTTATCTCGCTCATCAACCGCAAGACATACGCCGACCTCGTGCAGGGCACGCAGATCGACATCACCGTCTCGCTCACGCAGGCCACCCTGGGCGAACTGCTGCGGCATGTGCGCCGCGGCGACGTGATCGCCGCGCACAGCCTGAGAAGAGGCGTTGCCGAAGCGCTTGAAGTTGTCGCCCACGGCACGCCCGAAACGTCCCGCGTCGTAGGGCGGGCCATCCGGCGCGTGGCGCTTCCCGAAGGGGTTTCGATTGCCGCCCTCGTGCGCGGAAGCGACGAGTCGGCAAAGATCATCCTGGCCGAGCCCGACATCCAGATCGAGGCCGAGGACCACGTGATTCTCTTCGTTCCAAACAAGCGCCTGATTCCGAAGATCGAGGAGCTCTTCATGGTCGACGTGGGATTCTTCTAGGGGGCCTGCCTGGTCATGCTGCGCAAGCTCCGATTCATCCTCTTTCCCGTTCTGAACCTCACGGGCAGCGTGCTGATGGCCTTTGCCGGTCTCATGATCGTGCCGCTCATCATCTCGCTCTCCTTCCGGGACGGCGCGGACTTTGCCTTCACAACGGGCGCTGTCACGACGTTTCTTGCCGGGCTGCTGCTGTTCGTCTCCACGCGCTCGTACAAGCGCGAACTGATCGGCAGGGACGGCTTTCTGCTTGCGACGATCATCTGGTCGGCCGTTCCGCTCTTTGCCGCCATTCCGCTCTACCTCAACCTCGAGGAGATTTCCTTCACCCTCGCGTACTTTGAGGCAATGAGCGGCACGACGACCACGTGCGCCACGGTGCTCACGGGGCTGGACAATCTGCCTGCCTCGATCAACTTCTGGCGGTGCTTCCTGTCGTGGCTGGGCGGCATGGGCATCCTCGTTCTTGCGGTCGCCATCCTGCCGCTTCTGGGCGTTGGCGGCGCACAGATCTTCAAGGCCGAGGCCTCAGGCCCCATGAAGGAATCGCGCCTCACCCCCCGGATCTCGGACACCGCCAAGGGACTGTGGTGGATCTACGCGGCGTTCACGGTCGCCTGCTGCTTCTCCTACATTGCAACGGGCATGAGCAACTTTGATGCGGTGATCCATTCGTTCACGACGGTGAGCCTCGGAGGCTTCTCCTCGCACGACAGTTCGTTCGGCTACTGGAACAGCGGCGAGATCGAAAGCGTTGCCATCTTCTTCATGGTGCTCTGCGGCACGAGCTTCTCGCTGCACTTTCTCGCAATCCGCAAGCGCTCGTTCCTCCCCTACCTGAGAAATCCGGAATTCTGGGGCTGGATCGCCTCGGTCGTTGCCGTGACGGGACTCGTGTGCTGGATTCTGCTTGAGCAGAAAACCTACACCGACTGGACCGAAGCGCTGCGCCACTCCGCCTTCAATGTCATCAGCATCATCTCGACCACCGGGTACTGCGACACCGACTACAACGTCTGGCCGACGGCGGCGCCCATGCTGATGATGGTGACCGCGTGCTTTGCCTCCTGCGGCGGGAGCACCGGAGGCGGCATCAAGATGCTGCGCGCGCTGCTCATCGTGAAGGAAGTCTGGCGCGAGTTCCTGCTTTTGCTGCACCCCAAGGCCATCCGCCCCATCACGATCGGCGAGTACCCCGTGAACGAGCGTGTAGTCTTCCAGGCCCTTGCCTACACGCAGCTCTGGATGATCTTCACGGTGCTCGCTTCGCTCGTCATGATGGCATCGGGCCTCGATATCGTGACCGCAACCTCGGCCATCGTGGCGTGCGTCACGAACATCGGACCGGGACTTGCAAATGTGGGGCCGGCCTCAACATTTGCCGGGCTCTCCGCCCCGCAGCTCTGGCTGTGCTCGTTCTGCATGCTGCTCGGGCGGCTTGAGATGATGACCGTGTTCGTGCTCTTCTCCCGCTCGTTCTGGCGGACCTGATTCCTCAGGGGACGCCCCACATCACGGGAACGCCCTTTTTGGCTGCAGCCTGCAGCATTTCCATGAGCGGGAAGACGCGCATGCGAAAGCTCACGCGCTGGGAGAGCTTCCGCTCCTCTTCCTCTTCTTCGTATGTCATGAAGCCCGCGCGCCCCTCGCGCTCCTTCTGGGCGCGCTTTTTCTCCTGCTCGGCCATGAAGATGCGCTCGGTCTCGATCTCCTGCTCCAGAAGCCGGATCGCCGCGGGGATGTCCTCGGGCGGCAGACTGCCGCTTTCCGAATACGGCCGACCAAGCACCTTGCAGACGGTTTTAAACGTGTCGGGCATCATGAAAAAACCACCAGCAGCCTTGCTGCGAAATTCAAGCAGCGCCATGTTTTGCACTCCTTATCCCAAAAACAGGCCGCGCCGTGCGGCCCCCTGCATGTCTCTTCGATTTTGGCACAGGTGCACGCCACCTGCCGAAAATCCGCCTTTCACTTTTCCTATAATCATGCGCCGCAGGCGTTTCGTTTTCCGGCAACCCAACCTTTGCATCCATCATGATTTCCGTCATCGTCCCCGTCTATGGCGTAGAAGCGTTTCTGGACAAGTGCGTCCGCTCGATCGTGACGCAGACATACCGGGATCTGGAGATCATCCTGGTTGATGACGAATCGCCTGACAAGTGCCCCGCCATGTGCGACGCCTGGGCACAAAGGGATCCCCGCATCCGCGTGCTGCACAACCGGCACGGCGGGCTGTCCGATGCCAGGAACAAGGGGCTTGAAGCTTCAAGCGGGGAGTTCATTGTTTTTGTGGACAGTGACGACTACCTCGCGCCCGAGCACTGCGAGAAGCTCCTTGCCGTGCAACAGGAAAAGAATGCCGACATTGTGGTCAGCAATTTCGTGTGCTGCTCCATGAAAGGCAAACAACACACCAATCCCTTTGCCGTCAGGGAAGCGCCCTGCACACTCTCAGGCAAAGAAGCCCTGGCTCTCATCTTTCCCCCTAGCGGCCTCACCTGGCACATCAATCTTTGTTCCGCCTGGGCCAAGCTCTACCGGCGAGACATCTTCATGGGCAAGACTCTGATCAGATACCCAGTCGGGCGAATCTACGAAGACGATTACTTGTGCTACAAGGCCTATTTCGCAGCGCACATTATTTCCTTCATTCCCGATGCACTCTACTTTTATGTGCGCCGAGAAGGCAGCATCACCGCTTGCGTAAGTCCAACCGGGATCCGTGATCTCTTCGCCATTACGGACGACCTGCTCCCTTGGCTCAAGGACAAGGATCCAGACACTGTTCTGCTGTTGGAACACGCACTTTATACCCGTTATCTTTCTACACTCTACTATGCACTGTACCTTGATGATCGGCGTGAAGCGGATGTTCTTGGTCGCCATTACTGGAAACTGCTGCGGAACAGCACCTCGCCCTACCTCAAAAATCCGAAGGCGGGGCTTCGGTTCAAGTTCTATTACGTCCTGCACCTTGTGCATCTTCTCACGCCGATGAGGCGCGTCAAGCGCCTCTTTGTCGGCATCATCAAGCGGGGACTCAAAGCCGTCGGTCTCTTTGATCTCGCCCTTGCACTCAAGCTCAATCCGCGCCTTGTACTTCACCCCAGAAGGCTTTTTGCCGACCGCTGATGCGAAGAGCTTCTGGCCGCCCTATCATTGCGCAGAGGCAAGTTCGCATTTCGCCCGTTTTGCAAAGGAGTTCCCCATGCCCGCACCGCTTACCCTGAAAGAAATCGATCGCCTAGGCGAGCTCCTTGCCAAGATTCCCGCGCCGTACCTCTCGATGGAACCCGATGTCCTTGACGGCTACCTCACGGCCATCGCGCTGATGCGCCGTCCGCCCGAACAGGCGGACTGGCTGCCCTTCGTGTTTGACGCCGAGGGCAGGCCTGAGGCGCACCTCTCAGCCGAAGCGCAGAGCGAACTGCGCAAGCTCGTCCTGCGCCGCGGCGCCGAGATCGAAGGCGCCATCCTCTCGGAAACGCCGATCGACCCCATCGTCTTTGATGTCGAGGATGAAGAAGGGAATCCTGTCGAGGGAATCGAGAGCATTGCCGCGCTCTCCGGATTCGCGAGCGGCTTTTCTGGCGCACTCTCGCTCTGGCCGGAACTCATAAAGAACACCGACAAGGCCGTTCAGGCGGCACTTGTCGGAATCCTGCGCTACGAGGAGCTTGAGAGCGAAGACGAGGAGGAGCTCCAGTCGATCCTGGAGTCCATCAATGCGGAAGTCGGCTTTGCTGACCTTGACGAAGCGCTGCAGGACCTCGCAAGCTGCGTGCAGGAAATCGCCGAAGTCACAAGGAAAGAGGACATCGAGCGGGCGGGCCGCTCGGCCCAGAAGAAGTCTCCCCGGCGCCGCTAAAGCCTGCCATCCAGCACCGCGTCAAAGAACGCCATGATTCTGCGCGGCAGGTACGACAGATCCCCTGGGAACCGTCCCTCGGGGTAGCCGATGTGCCCGCCTTCGTCTGGCTGCTCAAGGTACACGGAGCTGCTCACCTCGCTTTCCGTCGGAAGCGCCTCCGCCGGCAGAAACGGATCATTCTTTGAGTTGAGAAGAAGAAGCGGCACGCGCACGTCCTTCAGCACGGGCTTTGCCGAGCACTTCGTCCAGTAGTCGAGCGAATCGGCAAAGCCGTGCATCGGCGCGGTGAACATGTCGTCAAAGGCATTGAGGTCGCGGCAGTCGTCAATGCCGCTCGTGTCGATCACGCCGGGAAACTGCTTTGCTTTATCCCGCACCTTCTCGATGAGCGTCGAGAGGAACATCTTCGTGTACATGAGGTTGATGCCGTGCCGCATCCCCTCGCTGCCCGCGACGAGATCCACGGGCGCCCCCACGCTCACGGCCGCCTTGAGGTACGCGGCATCCTCTCCTCGGTCTCCGAGGCACTTGGCAAGCTGATTGCCCCCGAGGCTCACGCCGACCGCAAGAAGAGGCGCGAACGGGTATCTGCCCCGCACCGTCCGCATCGCCCATTCGCAGTCCGCGGTGTCTCCCGCAAAGTACGCCCGGGGGAGCCGGTTGGGCAGGCCTCCGCAGCCTCTGAAATGCGCAACCACGCCCCGCCAGCCCCGATCCCGGCAGGCCGCCATGAGCGCAAGCGCGTAGTGCGACTCGCTCGACCCCTCCAGCCCGTGAAAGTGCACCACGGTGGGCGCAAGGGGATCGGCGCCGATACTGCACCCAGGGCTTTGCCGAGAGTTTTGCCGGAATCACGGTCTGCAGGTGCGCGTCCGGCGCCCAGCGCGGGGGTACGTAGTCGGGAGTGAGGACAGGCATCAGGACTTTCTCCGGAAGGCAATAACAGGGAGACGATTATAGAAAGCATGAGCACGCGCACCCGCCTTGCAGACCCGCGATTGCCCCTTGTTGCCAAGCTTTTGGGTGCTCCTCTCATCCCTGGGCTTTCTGCATTTTTCTTAAATACGATTTAGAAAATTGTG
>OMXR01000072.1 GCA_900315045.1 uncultured Sutterella sp.
AGCTGGGGGCACCTTGCCGGAGACCAGTACATACAGGATGCGTGCAAGATGATCTGCCGCGTTTTCGCCCACAGCCCGGTCTTCCGCATCGGCGGGGACGAGTTCGCCGTCATTCTGACGGGGGGCGACTATGAAAACCGCCATACCCTCGTCAAGACGCTGAGGGATCAGGTTCGGAACAACATTTCATCGGGCGGCGTGATCATTGCAAGCGGACTGGCGGACTACTTCAACGGCCACGACAAGGATTTCAAGTCGGTCTTCGATCGCGCCGACCAGGCGATGTACGCCAACAAGAAGGAGCTCAAGGAGCACTACCACTGAGAAGCTTCTGCCGGGGATCCGCCGGCAATGGCCTGAAAGAAAAGGGAGCGCGCGTGCACTCCCTTTTTTCAGGCCTTGAAGTCCGGGCGGCTCGTGCCGCCCGATCCGCAGTGATGTCAGATCTTGCGCCAGGTCGTGCCCTGCGGGCCGTCAAGCAGCTCGATGCCTGCCTGTCTGAGACTGTTGCGGATCTCGTCCGCCCTGCCCCAGTTTCGGGCCTTCTTCGCGGCGGCTCGCTCGGCGATGAGCTCGGCGATCCGCTCTTCGGACACGGCGGCCTTGCCGCCCTTGAGGAACTGCTCGGGATCGCGCTGCAGGATGTTGAGGATTCCGCCCAGGGCCTTGAGCAGCCCTGCCCTGCCGGCATCCCGGGTGCTGTTCACGGCGTTGGCAAGCTCAAAGAGCACGCTGATGGCGCCTGCGGTGTTGAAGTCGTCGTCCATCTCCTGCTTGAAACGGGCCGCGAACTCGTCCGTCCAGTCGATGGCTTCGGGCACTGCGGGCGCAACGGCCGAGAGCGCCGTGTACAGGCGCACCAGCCCCTTGCGGGCCTCCTCGATGAGGGTCGGGCCGAAGCTGATCGGGCTTCTGTACTGGCTCTTCAGCAGGAAAAATCGCAGCGTCTCGTTGCCGTTGCCCTCGCCGTAGGCCGTGTTGGTCTCGGCAATCGCGTCGCGAATCGTCCAGAAGTTGCCGAGCGACTTGCTCATCTTCTCCTCGACCCCGTCCTTGCCGCGCACGCGCAGCGGGCCGGCGTGCATCCAGATGTTGGCAAAGGTCTTGCCGGTCGCGCCCTCGCTCTGGGCGATTTCGTTCTCGTGGTGCGGGAAGATAAGGTCCGGGCCGCCGCCATGGATGTCGAAGGTGTCGCCGAGCAGCTCACGGCTCATGGCCGAGCACTCGATGTGCCAGCCGGGCCGGCCCCTGCCCCAGGGCGAGTCCCACTGCGGCTCGCCCGGCTTGGCCTTTTTCCAGAGCACGAAGTCAAGGGGATCGCGCTTGCTCTCGTTGACGCCGATGCGGGCGCCGGACTGCAGATCGTCGATCGACTTTCCGGAGAGCTTGCCGTAGCCCTTGAAGCCGCGCACGTGATAGTCCACGTCTCCGTCCGAGCCCTGGTACGCAAGGCCCTTCTTCTCGAGCAGCCCGACCAGGTCGAGCATCTGGGGAATGTACTGCGTGGCGCGCGGCTCGTGCGTGGGCGCAAGGCACCCGAGCGCGAGCATGTCCTGCTGCATGGCGCGGGCGAACTTCTCGGTGAGTTCGGTGGTGGTGACGCCGTTTTCGGCGGCGCGGCGGATGATCTTGTCGTCGACGTCGGTGATGTTGCGCACGAAGGTCACGCGGTAGCCGCTTGCCTCGAGCCAGCGGCGCACGGCGTCAAAGGCGACGAACGTGCGTCCGTGGCCGATGTGCGTGTAGTCGTAGACCGTCACGCCGCACACATACATGCGCACTTCGCCGGGATGCACGGGAACAAACGGGGTCTGGGTTTTCGAAAGCGTGGAATAGATCGAAAGCGACATGGGAAGTTTTTTTGTGAGAAACCTGAAATTTTGCGATTTTGCCCCTTTCTGACGGGGCTTTGCGCACTAAAATAATGGGCGCTCGAAAGTATAGCCCCCGGGCGTGCTTTCCACCTGTCACGATCCTTGACGTATTGCCAGATGCACATCACAACGAAAAAAATCACCCTAGCCCTTGCCCTGAGTTCCGTCTTCTGCACAGCCTTCGGCGCGCAGACCGTCACGGGACGGGAAATCCTCTTTGATCCCGAGAGGCCCAGCGTGGAGATTCTTCCTTCGCGCTATCCGTCTCTTATCGAGCGGGAGATCGCCGCCGGCAACTACCGCCGCGCGATGTACGTGATCGATGTGGGTCTGAAGAAGAACCCGCGCTCGGCGCAGCTCAAGTTCCAGCGCTGCAACGTGCTCGAGGCCATGGGGCAGCGCGCCCAGGCCAGGGAATGCCTCAAGGACTTCATCGCCCACTATCCCGAGATCAGCGAGCCCTACAACAACCTTGCCAAGATTGCCGCGACCGAGGGCAATGTCGACGAGGCCGAGGAGCTGCTCAAGCAGGCCGTCCAGATCAACCCCAAGTTCACGGTGGCCTGGGAGAACCTCGCGAGCCTGTATCTTTCGCGCGCGAAGATGAGCTATGAAGAGGCTGCCGGCGCGGGCAGCAAGACCGCCGCCGAGCGTGCGGGCGCCGTGCAGGCGCTCATCACCGGCAAGCCGGCCGCTGCGGCGCAGGAGCAGACTGCAGCCGCGTCGGGCGGCACGGGCAGCTCCGGCATCACCGTGAGAACGGTTGAGGCTGGCGACATCAAGCTCGAGACGGCCAGGCCCGAAGAGATCAGGACCGCCCAATAACACTCCAACCCGAACAGACACAGACATGCAGAAATTTTCCAGCAGGATCAGACTGACCCTTGCCGCGGTAGCCGCACTTTGCGCTGCCGCCCCCTCCTTTGCCCAGCTCGCAAGCGACGTGAATGTTGTCATCCACACGAGCATGGGCGACATCGCCGCGCGGCTTGACAGCCGCGCAGCGCCCATTACCGTGAAGAACTTCCTCGCCTACGCAAGAAGCGGCTTTTACAACGGCACGGTCTTTCACCGCGTGATCAACGGCTTCATGATCCAGGGCGGCGGCATGACCGAGGACATGGCCGCCAAGAAGACCCTGCCCCCCATTCCCAACGAAGCGCGCGGCGGCCTCACCAACAAGCGCGGCACCCTTGCCATGGCCCGCACGAGCGATCCTCATTCGGCAACGAGCCAGTTCTTCATCAATCTCGTGGACAATGATTTCCTTGATGCCGCCAATGCCCAGGACCGCTGGGGCTACACAGTCTTCGGCCGCGTGACCAAGGGCATGGATGTCGTCGACAGAATCAGCCGCGTGCGGACCGGATACCGCAGGGGCCACAACGACGTGCCCGTGACGCCGGTGACGATTCTCTCGGTCGACGTGAAGTAGAACGCCGCACCGGTTCTGGACCAGGCGGATTGCTGAAGCAGAAGTCTTTGGCAGTCCGCTTTTGTCCTGTCCGGATCTTTTCCCGGACGTTTTTCTGGCGTCCCTCCCGGCTTCAGTGCTAAACTGCGCCCCCTGATTTTCCGCGGTTTTTCTCTGTTCCGCTGTCATTGCGACAAAATCAGAGAGTTCATCGAACCCCACGCGGGCGCTCGCCCGCCAGTTCGCCTCTTTCTCCAGGAAAGAGCGAAGCGACCGACATGACGGACTCCGGTCCGGCGCACACGGTCCTGGACTGTCGACAAGGGCGGGATGCGGCTTGCGCCGAACCCCGCCGAAAAATCAAAACCAACCATTTCGATCGGATCGTCCGGCCCTTCTGGGCTTGCGGGCGTTCGTTCATCGCACGTCCCGCCCCGTCACCCGGAGCGCGGCTTTCACCCCCGAGGGGCGCATCAGCTCCTCCAGTCCGGGGCCGCGGTGTGTCCCCGTTTGTTTCTGGAGACACATCATGATGCAATTCACCGCCCGCATTCCGGCCCGGGATTTCGGCCTTCTGTCTGAGCGCAGCGTGCTCGGCTTTGCCAACGGCTCCTTCACGGGACCCGCGGCAGTGCCCTCGCTTGATGCCGGACATGTCTTTGATCCGATCGTCTTTGAATCGATTCGCATGTGGTGGGAGGCCGATGACGGCACCTCGCCCCTGTACGTGAGCGGACCGACCGGATGCGGCAAGACCAGCACCGTGCTGCAGTTTCTGGCACGCGTGCACGCGCCGGTCGTGTCGATCACGTGCCGCCGGCGCATGGACAAGCAGGACCTGATCGGCGCCTGGGGCGTCGACAGCGCCACGGGCAAGTTCCGCTGGTACGACGGTCCGGCAAGCCTTGCCTGGCGGCACGGGCTCGTGCTGCTCATCAACGAGTTCACGACGGCACCGGCGGAGGTCTGGGTGAGCGCCAACGACATTCTCGAAGGCGCAGCCCTCACCAACGAGCGCACGGGCGAGGTCATTCCGAGGCATCCCAACACCCGCGTCATCATCACGGACAACTGTCCCGTGGGATGCGCCGGGGACGCGGGCTCGGAGTACATCGCCCGCGAGCGGCAGGACGCCAGCGTGGCCGACCGCTTCTGGCACCTGAAGGTCGAGTACCTTGCCAGGGAGCGGGAAGCGGCGGCCGTGCTCAAGGCCTGCGCGGCAGCCGAGCGCACGCTCGGCTCCGAGCAGCTTGACCGGATCGTCGGCTGCGCGCTCGACTTTGCGGCTGCAAGCCGCGATCTGGCGGCCCGGCCGATGGATCCGGACGCGTTCTGCGTGCCCGGCGACAAGGCCGTGTCAACGCGCGTGCTGATCCGCTTCACCCGTTCGCTGATCACGCTTCTTGAAGCGCGCAAGGCGATGGATGAGGCCGCAGCCCGCCGGGTCATTCCCGATCCGGTGGCAAAGGCGCTCGATCTCACGATCGCGGGAGGATGTCCCGAGAAGGTGAGAAACACATTGATGCAGCTTGCCGAGTTCTGCTTTGCAGCGCTCGCCTGAGCGGCATCGACACCCAGCTATCGGGCTTCCCTTTCACACGGGAGGCCTTCGCGATTCGATTCATGCACCGGGAAGGACCGGAGCGGCGCAGCGCAAAACCTGCTCCGCCCGCCTCCTTCCCGCGCCCGCCCCGCAAGGGGCCGTCCATTGCCCAGCCTTGTCTTTCTTCTGCGCCGCGCCCTTTGCGGCATGCGGACACTTTGCGCATCCTCCCCCCCACGGACCGCAGGTGACCCGGGCTGCAGCGCAGGAGAAGAAGCAGGCAAGGCGTGGATGCCGGGCAGAAGATGGTTGCAAATCTGATCGTGAAGGCTTTCTGAGGCGCTTTCCTCTCCGGACTCCGGAGCCGGAAGCGGCGCTGCGTGTGGGGGAGCCCGCATTTTTTTCAATCCGGCAAAAGGAGATTGCCATGAAGCCGATTCACGATTCAGCCTGCGTCCAGCGGACGCTTGATTTTTTCCGGGAGCCCGAGCTTGGGGCGTGCCGCAAGGCCGCGCCGAAAAAGCCCGAGGGGGCGGCAGCCGCCATGGCGGCGCTTGTCCCCGAGCCGGCTTTTTCAATCGCGGCCGACCACCTGGCGCACGAGGCGAAGGCGAGTCTGCCGCCCTGCGCAAGGCGCGCGTTCTGCATCGCCGATGCCAGGCGGGCGCTTGAAGCGCGGGCGCACTCCTAGCGTCCCGGCTCTTCGGACACGCCGGCAGTCAGCGTTCGATGCCTCCTGCGGCCGTTTCCGCCTCCTCTTTTCGGGGGGTGCGGAAACGGTCGTCCGGGAGGTTCCTCCCTCCTCTCAAAATAGTGAAAGTTTCTACATCAAATACATTAAAATAATTCAAAATCAATCAATGATTGAACAGAATAATCTTTTCTCCCAGACGCTTGAAAGCGGCTTTACGGTGCGCAGAACCATCCAGATGACGCTCTCGGCGCACGGCGCGCCGGAGCTTGACACGGGGGCCTGGGAGCGAGCGCTCTGCGCAAAGGGCGTTCAGCCGAGCGCCCCGGTGCTGCTCTGCCTGATCGACGAGGGCTGTGCGCTTGCTTCGGGCGCGAAAATCTCCTGGCGACAGCTCTGGAGCCTGCCCTTTTGTCTCGCGCACCTGAACGGCAGGCGGCTCGACGAGCGCGAGCTCATCGCGTGCGCGCGTGCGCTCGCGCCCCGGGGCGAAACGCGGGCGGCGTATCTTCTGGCCGACCCGGCCGTGCTCTGCGGCCTCACGCTGCTCGAGCGGTGCGTGGAGCCCGCCGAAGCGGCATGCCGGCTGCTCCTTGCGTTTCATGGAGCGCTCGCCCGGGTTTGCGAGCCCGACTGGCTCGTTGCCGACCGGGTCAATGTCTTTTTGCGGGCGGGCAGGCTCGAGCGGCTTTTGCGGGGCGCGCATGTCCCGGACCCGGCCCCGCGCGCCGCGCAGGTTCTTGCCTCGGCCCGCAGGATCAGCTCCCGCGGGTGTCTCATGACCGAGAGCACTGCGCGGCTTGGCGTCTACGTCCTCAATGAAGAATGGTTTCCGCTCCTGAGGGAAAGGATCCCCGATCGATGCCGGTACGAGCGGCTTGCCTGGACCGAGGCCGACGCGGGCTCGGACGCGGAGCTGATCCCCGTTTTCGGCAGCTTTGCCCGAGTGCCCCGCGCCCTCACCGTCCAAGCGCGCCTGCAGATCGGCTGGGCGCTCAATCAGGTTGAGAGCGAGTGCGGGAAGTTTCCCGAGCGCCGGCGCCGCCTCGTGAAGCACTTCGGCTCCGAGGCCTTCGGGGCGGTGTTTGTGCCGCTCGAGCTTCTGGGCGGGGAGGTCTGCGCCTGGCTCGACCTTCTTGACGCTGCCGGAAGCGTGGTTTCCCGGGACGTGAATCTCGCCACGGGCTCGCACCCGGTGCTCGTCCGTGAGCCTGGCTCAGATGGCGATGGCGCCCGGCGGGGCGTCATGTTTGCGCTGAGAGATGACTGGAGCGCTTCCGCCAGCGAGCGCGGGATCGCGCTCGAGCAGGCATTCCGGCGCGCCCTGGATGAAGCCGAGTTTCGTGCCGAGAACCGAGCCGCGGGCCAGGCTTGCGGCGTGATTCCCAAAGAGCTCTCGGCCCCGGTCTTTTCCGAGGCAAGGCTTGCTGCTCTCTTCCCGCAGGGCGTGCCGGAGGAGTTCCGGGAGGCGCTGCGCGAGCCCGCGGCGGCGTTTCTGGCGCGGCTCATCGGCAGGGCGCGCCTCGCCGAGCTCTCCCCCATTGCGGCGGCCTTTGCGCAGACGATGGCAGGGACGATTGACGGGTGCGGGCTTGAGCGATGATGAAAAGTAGGTTTTTGCATTTGGGGTTTGCCGCCTCCACCCTGCGGCGCGTCATGAACTGGGCGGCCGAGCGGGCCCTCAGGACCGGCCGGCCGATCGACACGAGTTCGGGCGAGGCGCTGCGGGCCCTCACCTGGCGCCGGGCCTACGAGGGCAGAAGCGCCTGGGCCGCGCTCCTTGCGCTGGACCTCTGGCTCATGCAGACGGCGCGGGTGGGCGGCCTGGCGCCTGCCGTGCTTGCCGCCGCAAGCGCCGCCCTCGTCTTCTGGCGGCTTGCCGCCGTCTGGGGCGTGCTGAGCGCGCGGGCGAATCTGGCCGGCCGGGCGATGGAGCTGATCGAGCAGAAGCGCTTTGCCCGGCGCATGCGGGATCGCCTTCAGAATGAGGTGTGGTTCGGGCTGGGCTTTGACTGGGAGCCCGAGCACGCGCAAAAGCTCTACGAGGCAGGGATGGTTTCATTGAAGCGCCTTGTGCCGGGGCGCTGGCTGCGCGGGCTGCTCACCGGAGCTCCGGGCAAGGACCCCTCCTCGATCGGCAGTCCGCTCCTGCACGGCATCGGGGCGGCGGAAGCCGACATCCGCGTGCCGGAAAAGACGCTGGAGGGCGGCACGCTCCTCGTGGGCACCACGCAGTGCGGCAAGGGCGTCATGATGAACGTGCTTGTCACGCAGGCGATTCTGCGCGGGGACGCCGTGGTGGTGATCGATCCCAAGAACAGCCCTCGGCTCAGGAGCGCCGTCGCCGGCGCCTGCCGCCTTGCGGGCCGCGAGCCGCCCTACGTGTTCCACCCGGCGGGGGGCGCCGCAGGCGTGCGGCTCAATCCCCTGGCGAGCTTCACGCGCACCTCGGAGATCGCCTCCCGGGTGATCGCGGCCCTCGGGCCGGCGCAGAGCGACTTTCACAATTTCGCCTGGCAGGCCGTCAACGTCATCGCTTCGCTCATTGTCTTCACCGGGGCCGCTCCGACGCTCGCCGGCATCTACCGCGGCATCACCCGCGGCGTCGGGGAGCTGCTCATGGAGGCGATCCGCACCGATGTCGGGGACGCGCAGTTCGAGTTCCTCTGGAACCAGGCCGCAGGCAAGGACGAGCGCGAGCGACAGCTTGCGGCTGCCGCGGCCTGGACTGAGCTTGACCGCGAGCAGCCCGTCATCGAAGAGGCGGTGAGCGTGCTGCGGCATGATCCGGAGCACTATGCGAAGATCATTGCGAGCATCGTGCCGATCCTTGCCAAGCTCACGGGCGGGGCGCTGCGCGACTCGCTCTCGCCCGAGCCCGGCCCGGGCAGCTCGCTGCGGCCGAGCGTGACGCTCGAGCGCGTCGTTGCCGAGCGCGGCGTGCTGTATGTGGCGATGGATGCCCTGCCGGACCCCGAAGTGGCCAGCGCGATCGGAGGCATTCTGCTTGCCGATCTGGCAAGCCTTGCGGGCGAGCGCTACAACCGCTCCCAGACGGCCGCCGCGGGTGCTTCGCGCGTGTGCCTGTTTGTCGACGAATGCGCCAACGTCATCAACCGTCCGCTCATCGAGATCCTCAACAAGGGAGCCGAGTCCGGCATCCGAACGACCTGCGCGATGCAGACCATCAACGATCTGGCCGCGCGGCTCGGAAGCCGGGACGAGGCGCGGATGGCGCTCGGCAACATGAACACCGTGATCGCCCTGCGCACCAAGGATGCCGACACGCAGAAGTTTGTCGCGGAAGCCTTCGGCAAGACCTATATTGCCCGTGTCGACACGGCGATCAGCTCGGGATCGCGGACGGGGCCGGCGGGCGAGTTCTCCGCCTCCGTCTCGCGCCGCATGACGAGCTCGCGCGAGGACATCATCCCGACAGACCAGCTCGGGGCGCTGCCCAATACGGAGTTCTTTGCGAGCCTGGCGGGCGGCAGGATCGTCAAGGGGCGCGTGCCGATCCTGATCTGCAATGAGGAATAGAACATGGAGCGAACTGGCGTAATCCGCAAGGCGGCTGCCGCCCTTTTGATTTTGTTCGTCCTTGCGTCGCTCTTTCTTGATGCCGGGGACGTGGAGCGATTTGCCTGCGAAAGCCTTCAGGCTGACGAGACCGCGCTGCGGTTTGCCGCAGAGGTCCTCGAGCCGCTTGACGGCCCCCTTGTCCGGTGCGTCGGGTTCCTGCATCAGCTTACAGTCGGCGGAATCGCCGAGGAGCGCTACCGGCAGATCGTCTCGGGGCTGCTGCCGGCCGGGTGGCTTGCCGGCCGGATCGAGTCGGTGCGCGCCCTCATCTGGCTGCTTGCCGTGCGGCTGCATCTGCTTCTCTGGCATGCGCTGCTCGGCGCCGCGCTCTGGGCAGCGCTCGCGCTCGACGGCATGGTGATGCGCCGGGTGCGGTTTGCCGAATACCGGGCTCCGGGACCGGAAACGCATGAAGCGGCAGGCGCGGCGGCGCTC
>OMXR01000071.1 GCA_900315045.1 uncultured Sutterella sp.
ACCGGGCGGTTTGGCTTGTTCCGGTTTTTTCCCGGATCGGCCGAATTGGAAAAGTTTTATTAACGCCTGCTGCGAGGATGCCCGAAGGGTGTACGGAGTGAGTTCACTCCCGCAAACCGAAGGGTTCGGACCGGCCGGAAGCTGACTTTTCCCAGAGGACGCAGCCTGCTTGATCATGGGCGCCTTGCCTTGATCCCGGTCAGAGGTGATCGGCAAGGATATGGTGTTTTGTGCCGTCCCCGGAGAGAAGCGCTCCTGCCGCGCGTCTGGATTGTCCTGCTTGGTTTGCCCAGCCTTGTCTGGCATCGGAGCACAGGCTGAACCGAAAGCGAAGTCCGCCTTCGGTTCGATTGCCGCTAAAGACTGAGAGCCATCCTTCAGCGGGTGCTCGGAGCCGCGGCAAAGCGTGAAAAGGTTTTTGCAATTGTCTGCGATGTTTGTTGAACTTGCAATCAGCTGGGTGGCGCATCTGCTGTGCCTGCCCGGGCGGGTGCTTGTCCGCGCGTCAGACAATCCGCGCGCCATCTTTTCGCATTCCCGTCATAACACTCCCCGCCGTCCTGTGAGGGATCGAGCTGTCCGGTGCGAATCCGCTGCCGGAAAGCGCATCCACGCCTGGGGCTTTCCAGCCCCGATCGGCTCTTTGCCGTGCTCTCCCCATCGTGCTGATTGCAGCCGACACAGGCTTTGGGACTGTTCCGACCCGGAAGGCGAGGACCCGCTAGGGTTCAGATTGGATGAAATGAAATTTGCTTCAGGCCTTGCAGCCTGCTGATCAGTCAGGCTGGTTTCATTTCGGTCCAAAACAGAACAGATGGTGCTCCGGCAGGCCTCACGGGCCTGTTGCGTTCTGCCTGCGCACGCGCTTTGCCCCGCATCTCCCATCCCGCGATGTCTTTGCGGCACGCCCTTTTGGGCCGCCCGCGTTAGTGGCGCCCGGAGCAAGGAGCAGCAAGTGAAACGCATGCTATTTAATGCGGTCCACGCCGAAGAAACTCGCGTTGGCATCGTTGACGGACAGCGGCTGATCGACATCGACATTGAAAGTGCCGGTCGCGAACAGCGCAAATCCAACATCTACAAGGGCATCATCACCCGCATTGAACCGTCCCTCGAGGCCTGTTTCGTTGACTACGGCGAGGAGCGCCACGGCTTTCTGCCGTTCAAGGAAGTCTCCCGCAGCTACTTCAGGAACGGCGTCGATGTCCGCACGGCGACCATCAAGGAAGCGCTCAGCGAGGGCCAGGAAGTCATCGTTCAGGTTGAAAAGGAAGAGCGCGGCAACAAGGGAGCCGCCCTCACGACCTTCATCAGCCTGGCCGGACGCTATCTCGTGCTGATGCCGAACAACCCCCGCGGAGGCGGCGTGAGCCGCAGAATCGAAGGCGAGGACCGGCAGGAACTGCGCGAGACCATGGACTCGCTCGATCTTCCGGCCGGCATGAGCATCATCGCCCGCACGGCTGGCATCGGACGGACGGCCGAAGAGCTGCAGTGGGACCTCAACTATCTTCTCAAGCTCTGGGAAGCGATCAGCGAGGCCGCCACGCCCCAGTATGAATACCACACTCAGGAAAACGGCCGCACGGTCACGCACTACACGACCGATGCCGAGCGGGATGGCAAGAAGCTGCGCTGCGCCAACCCGGCCCCCTTCCTGATTGTTGAGGAAAGCAACCTCGTCATCCGCGCCATCCGCGACTACTTCCAGCCCGACATCGGAGAAATCCTCGTCGACACCGACGCCATCTACGATCAGGCCCGCCAGTTCATGGCGCACGTGATGCCCGACATGGTGAACCGCGTGAAGCGCTACCGCGAGGACACGCCCCTCTTTTCCCGCTTCCAGATCGAGCATCAGATCGAAACCGCCTATTCGAGGACGGTTCCCCTGCCCTCCGGCGGCGCGATCGTGATCGACCACACCGAAGCACTGGTTGCCGTGGACGTGAACTCGGCACGCGCAACCCGCGGAGCCGACATTGAGGAAACCGCTCTTCGCACCAATCTGGAAGCTGCCGAGGAAGTGGCCCGCCAGATGCGTTTGAGAGACCTTGGCGGACTCATCGTCATCGACTTCATCGACATGGCCGAGACCAAGAATCAGCGCGCGATCGAGCAGCACATGAAGGAGGCGATCCGTCCGGACCGCGCCCGGGTGCAGGTCGGCAAGATCAGCCGCTTCGGCCTGCTCGAGCTCTCTCGCCAGAGACTGCGTCCCTCGCTCTCCGAAGGCAACCACATCACGTGCCCGCGCTGCAACGGCGTCGGCGTCATCCGCGACACCGAATCCTGCGCCCTGCAGGTGCTGCGCATTCTGCAGGAGGAAGCCACCAAGGAAGGCACGGGTGCACTGCACGCCCAGGTTCCGGTCGATGTCGCCACGTTCCTTCTCAACGAAAAGAGAAGCGAAGTTGCCAAGCTCGAAGCCCGCTACCGCGTGCCGATCGTGCTCATCCCCAACACGTTCCTTGAGACGCCCCATTACCACATCGAGCGTCTGCGCACCGATGACACCCGCCTTGACGACGAGGTCGCCAGCTACAACCGCGCAGAGGATCTCACGCCGGTTGCCGACGATCCGTACGCACTCAAGTCCAAGGAAGAAAAGCCCCTGCGGCCCAAGCAGGTTCCGGTGATCAAGAGCATTCTGCCGACCGATGTGGCTCCCTCTCACGAGGAATCGATGAAGCAGCAGGCCGCCGAGCAGCAGGCGCAGCCCAAGGCCCAGACTCCGGCCCAGCCTCACTCCATCATCGATGCGGCCGTCAATTTCTTCAAGAACCTTTTCGGCGCGGAAGCAGAAAAGCAGCCCGAGCAGCAGGAAACCGCTGTCAAGGCCAAGCGCGAAGAGCGCCGGCCCCGGCCCCGCAGAGGCGCCCGTCCGAACGGACGCGAAGACCGTCGCCGCCCGTCTCGCACCGAGCGCGGAGCAGCCGCCGAGCGCCAGCCCCTGTCCGAAAAGACCGAGAAGACTGACAAGCCGGCCGCTCAAAAGGCACCCCGCCGTGAAAAGTCCGATTTCCGTCAGCAGCAGGCCCGGCAGCTGAAGGAAACCGCGCCGGCTCAGGCCGCCGCCGAGGAGACCGCGTCCCCGGCTGCTCCCGAAGAGCGCCGCCAGCGCAGGCCGCGCCGCCAGCCGGTTCAGGCAGAGCCCGTCCAGCAGGATGCGGTGCGCGAAGCGGCCGGTCAGCAAGCCGCTCCACTCGCGCTTGCAGAGACCTCCTTGCCCGAAGGCGTTGCCGGGACTGCACCTGCTGCCCTCGAGGCCGCAGGTGTCGCCCAGCAGGCACCGGCAGCCAGCGTCAATATCGACGACATCAACGAGATGTTCACCCAGGCGCGCCGTGAGGATCGTCACAGCCAGCGGCAAAATCCTGACGAATCGCTCAAGGCCGAGGAGCCCGCGCAGACAGAACTGTGCGTGATCCCAGAGCCCGAGAGCGACAGTCCGGAAAACGACGAGCAGGCGGTTATGGAAGTTGAAAGCCGTCGCCGCCGTCCGCGTCGCCGCCGCCGTCCGACCCACACCTCGGAAGTGACGACGGTGATGTCGGATGCGCCCGTGAAGGCGGAAGAGAAGCCGGCGGAGCCCGTGGCTGCCCAGACTGAGACTGCTGTTGCCGAAATGGCCCCTCAGAACGAGGCACTCGAAGAGCAACCCCAGCAGGCGCAGGCCGAGGTTCAGCCCGAACCCCAGGCTGCCGCCGAGTCCGAGCAGGTGCCGGAAGCCCCCGTTCAGGCTGCGCACGACATCTCGTTCGGCCTTGATGAGGCTCTTGCCAATGCCGGCCTCACCCAGGTGCACACCGACCCCGATCTGGTCGAGCCCTACTCGTACAAGCCCGAGAAGTTCCCGGGACGTCCGAGACCGGTTCTTCCCCCCATCGAGGAAGGCCCGCTTGAGCAGGTCCATACCGACCCCAAGTGGTTTGAAGCCAATCAGGCCTAAGCGTTTTCACCGCTAAGCCTCTGGCATCCGGGGCGCCGTCCGCTTGGGCGAGCGCCCCTTTCTTCTCCCGAGAACACCGATGAGCCGCATGACGCCAAAAACCTACCGGGGTCGGTTCGCCCCGTCGCCTACCGGACCGCTGCACCTGGGGAGCCTTGCCTGCGCCCTGAGCAGCTGGCTTGACGCACGGGCTCACGATGGAGAGTGGCTGATCAGGATCGAGGACATCGATCCGCCCCGGGATGTCCCCGGCGCCGATGAAGACATTCTGCAGACACTCAAAGCCTTTCACTTGGAGAGCGACCTTCCGATCGTCTGGCAAAGCGACAGACATGCGCTTTACGAAAACGCCTTCCAGAAGCTGCAGCAGGCGGGAACTCTGTATGGATGCTCGTGCTCAAGAAGCAGCATCGCGATTGCATCTGCCGCCGCGGGTCTGCCCCCTGGGGTCTATCCCGGAACATGCAGAAACGGGACAAACGGCGCCGCCATCCGCAGCTACCGATTCCGGGTGGACGCCCAGTCTCCGACGTGCTTTGCAGACAGGATTTGCGGCGAGTACGCCCAGGATGTCCTCCGGGAGGTCGGAGACTTTGTCTTGAAGCGGGCAGACGGACTGTGGGCCTACCAGCTCGCCGTCGTCGTCGATGACGCCGAGCAGGGCATTACGCACATCGTGCGCGGACGCGACCTTCTCGACAACACCCCGCGCCAGATTCTGCTGCAGAGGGCTCTGGGCTTCGCGCAGCCCGTCTACATGCATATCGGCCTGATCACGGACGCATCGGGAAACAAGCTGAGCAAGCAGAACAAGGCCCCGCGGGTTCCGGCAGACAATCCGCTCAAAACGCTGGAGAGCCTCTGGCCCCTGATGGGATTTCCGAGAATTGGTGCGCAAAGCCTGGATGCGTTCTTGCGGCAGGCCTCTGAACTCTGGGCCGAACGCTACTGCTCACGAGCCTGCTAGTTCGTCTTCCAGGGCATCGGCTCGGGGAACATGCGGTCGACAAGATCGCCGATCGCCTGCTGCATGTCCACCATGTCGAGCTGCGTTTTACCTGAACTGCTCCAAGTCACAAGGTGCTTGACCCGGCCATCCTCTTCAAGCGAGAGTTCGGCCTTTTCCAAAGTGAGCCTCGCGCTGCTCTGAGTTTTGAATCGCAGGCAGGTATCACAGAAGGCCGCCGCCCGCACTTCCTTCACCGAGAAGCCCTTTTCCTTGAGAGCGGCCTTAAGCTGCAGCACGGAAGCCTCGCTGTTTGCCGGATTTCTCACAAGGCAAAGCTCTGTCCCGGATCGTGACATATAGTTATAAGAGTAAGAATTGGGGGCCGTCTGACAAGCGGCCAGAAAAACCGCAGATGCGCCGCACAGGAGTGCAAGCCTTGCCAATTTCATCTGGGGAAGAATTTGATACCTGCGACTCATGATGTTGCCTATGCTTGCTGGGGCTGCTCGGGAGCCGGCGATGCGACGCTTGCCGTCAGCCCTCTTGCCAGAGTCGTAATGTGGGAGATGGCGGAGCGTGCAAGAGAACTCAGGTTATAGCCGCCCTCCAGAACACTCACAAGCCTGTCAGAGCACAGGACATGAGCGATTCTGAGAATATCTTCGGTAATCAGCGAATAGTCGAACTCGGTGAGCTTCAAAAGAGCCTGCTTTTCATCCCGATGAGCATCGAACCCGGCAGAAACAAGAATCAGCTCTGGGGCGAACTCCACAAGAGAAGGCAGCCATTCGCCCTCAATCACGCCAAGAACGTCCCGGCCGTCCGCTCCGTCCGGCAACGGGCTGTCGACAATGGACTGGCTCTTCGCCGGAGGCACGCCGAATGGAAACGCGCTCGCCTGAAACAGGTTGAAAAGCCGGATGCGGGAATCGTTCCTGACAATGTCCTCCGTGCCGTCAGCGCGGTGGACATCAATGTCGAGGATTGCCACTCGGGATAGTCCCATGGTCTCGATCGCAGCGAGGGCGGCACAGGCCACTGAGTTGATCAGGCAGAAACCGTGACCGAACGAGCGCCCCGCGTGGTGTCCCGGCGGCCGCACGCAGACAAAGGCATTGGTGAGCCTGCCCGCAACGACATCGCGCACAGCTTGAATGGCAGCTCCCGCGCTTTTCATCGCGGCGTCAAAACTGAGGGCATTGACGCGCGTATCATCCGAGATCCGGACGCTGCCGCCCTCCTCTGCGCCTGCGCGGAGCGTCTCAAGATACTCCAGATCATGCGCGCGCAAGGCATCTGCAAACGTTGCAGGCTCACTGCGCATGGGGACGACCACGCGGTGCAAGCCGCTCACAAACATCTGCTCTTCGATTGCGACGATGCGCTGAGGCTGCTCAGGGCTGTCCTGCCCCTGATCGTAGACAGCGCTTAAATCGTGTGAATAAAAGCCAGTTGCCATATCCGGTTGCGGTAAGATGACACAAATCCGTCTTAGTGTTTCATTGTACGTTGCGAAAAGCGTTTTTGACACGGTTTTTTTCTTTTAGAGGATCAAGTTTTACCCATGACAGTATCGCGCCGTCTCTTACTTGCCGGGGCAGGCATTCTTGTGCTTGGCCCTGCCTTGGGCTGGTCGGCGCAGGACGAGTGGGTTCCCTATCACAAGCGGCCTGATGTCAGGGAGTGGGCTGAGGGCGTCGCGGCGTCCGAGGCAGATCTCACTGCCGACTGGATTCTGCAATGCCTCTCGCGTGCGCGCTACGTCAGCCGAACCGCAAGAATCATGAAGAAGCCGGCCTTCACCGCCTCTCCAAAACCGCGCAACTGGCTGGCGCACAAGCAGGCCTTCGTCACTGCCGAGCGCATCCACCGCGGCAAGCAGTTCATCGAGCAAAACACAGCGGCCCTGAAATATGCATCTGATCGCTGGAAGGTGCCTGCTTCCATCATTGCGGCCATCATCGGCATAGAGACCACTTTCGGGAAAAACATGGGGCGCTATCGCGTGCTTGACACACTCTGCACCCTGTCCTTCGACTACACCAGGCGCGCAGCGTATTTCAGAAACGAGCTTCTTGCATACTTCAAGCTCTGCAGGCAGTCCAATGCATCCCCCGAGCGGATCTACGGCAGTTTTGCCGGTGCCATAGGTCTGTGTCAGTTCATGCCAAGCAACATCCTCAATCTGGGCATCGACTTGGATCGGGACGGAACAGTAGATCTGCGCCGCTCGCCAACCGATGCCATCGGATCCGTTGCAAACTTCCTGAATTACCATGGCTGGGATGCGTCGCTGCCGATCGTCTGGCAGTGCGAGATGAACATGGCAACGGCAAAGAGGCTCGGATGCTGTGCGGCCTCCCTCACCACGACGCTTCAGAATGCTCTTGATGCCGGAGTACGCGTCTCTGAGCCCATGAACTGTCCCCCGGACACTCCCGTTCTTGTGATCGATCTGCCGATAGAACTCCCTCTCGAGAAGCGCGACACGCTTTGGCGGCTTGGTTCGGTCAATTTCGCTGCACTGCTCCTGTACAACCGCTCCTTCTTCT
>OMXR01000014.1 GCA_900315045.1 uncultured Sutterella sp.
GAAACGCCTTTTCCCGCATACAGCCTGCTGAGTTTTCGAAGTTCTTCAGTGCGTCCTAAAAACATGGTCATTTCCATCCGACTCGGTTTCATCCGAGTTAATTTAGCATGATAGGAGTCTGTAATCCAAATAACTCGGATCTATCCGACTCGGATGAATCCGAGCAAAACAGGGCAAGCTCCGGAGCGCTGCGGATCCGGCAGGCGTGGCCCGGGCGGAGCCGCCGCTTCATGCCGAAGCCTCGCATGAGCGCCTTCGTGATAGGATGCAATGCGTTTTCATTTGATTTGCATTGCCGCCCGGAGGCCGCTCGTGCGTTTGCAGCTCTGCGCTTTCTTTTCAGGCCTGCTCCTTGCCGGAGCCGCCGCGGCCGCAGACAAGCCCCTTGTCACGGTGGGCCTGGTCGATACGTTTTCGCCCGAGTTCTACATCAATACGTATGTGCCTGCCGTCAACCGGCTCATGGAAAAGCTGCCCGAATACCGGTTCCGCCTTGTTGAGCTTGAGGAGCAGCGCATTGAGGAGGACATTCAGCGTCTCAAGCCAGACTTCCTTCTGACAAGCGCAGGTCATTTTGCGGCGCTCATTGCGCGCTTCAGCACGCATCAGGTCGTCGTGCGCATGCCGCAAGGGAGCGTGTCGCCCACGCAGGCCGTCGGCTCGGCGGTCATCGTCTCTGGGAAAAGCCCCTATCAGCGCTTTTCGGATCTGAAGGGCGCCAAAATCGCGCTCACCGACCTCAACAGTTTCGAGGGCTGGCTCTTTGCTGCGGGCGCGATGCGCAAGAAGGGAATCGATCCGCTCAAGCACTTTGCAGAGCTGCACCAGACGCACTACGGCATTCCCGATGTGGCAACGCTCGTCTCACTGGGGATCGTGCAGGCCGGCGTGCTTGCGAGCTGCGAAGTTGAAAAGCTGATCCGCACGGGGGCCGTGGAGCCGGGGGAGCTGCGCGTCATCGAGGACCGTTCGGAAGGCAAGGGCTGCGCCCGCAGCACGGATCTCTATCCCGATGCGGTGTTCTCGTCTCTGCCCTGGGTGGACGCCGGCGTGCTCACGCGCGTGACCGTGGCGCTGCTCTCGATGCCTGCGGGAGAAAAAGGCTTCCGCTGGACGCTGGCGAGCGACTTCCGGCCTACGTTCGAGCTGCTGCGCACGCTCAGGTTCGGGCCGTTTGCACCGATCTATACGCTCTCGGCCCGGGAGATCTGGGAGCGCTACAGCACGGAAATCATCATGGGCGCTGCGCTGCTTCTTGCCGTGCTTGTGCATATCGTGCTGCTCAACGTGCTGGTGCGGCGCCGGACCCGGCAGCTGCGGCATGCGCTCCTGCAGACCAGGCGGCTCTCTGCGGAAACCCAGAGAACCCGCCAGAGGATGCTCGAAATGGAGCGCTCGCACATCGTGAGCGAACTTTCGAGCATGTTCGCGCATGAAATCAAGCAGCCGATCATGAACATCGCCCTTTACGCCGGCACGCTCAAGCTCCTTCTGAAGAAAAAGCACATGCTCGAAGGGGAGGCGGACGGCTTTCTGGAGAAGATCTATTCCGAGGTCGAACGCTCCTCGGAAATCGTCGACCACGTGCGCGCGTACGCCAAGCCGCACAGCCGCGTGCGCAAGAGCTGCACGCTGCACAGCCTTGTTTTTGGCGCGGTGAAGACGTTCCAGCCGCAGCATCCGGAGCTCAAGGTCGGAAAGATTCCCGAGGGGGAGGTGCTGGCCGACCCGTTCGAGATCGAGTTCATCCTCACCAATTTCCTGAAAAACGCCTTCTCTGCGGTGAAGAGCGTGAAAAGTCCGAGAGTGACGCTCTCGGCTGCCGGGGAAGGTGAGAACTGGTGCATCGAGTGCGAGGACAACGGTCCGCCGATTCCCGAGGAAATGTTCGCCCGCCTTGGCACGGTCGGCCAAAGCACGAAGCCCGACGGACTCGGATTCGGTCTGGCCATTGCCACGGGGCTGGCCGAAGCCAACGGCGGACATCTGGAATTCCACCGCAGAGAGCCGCAGGGGTTGCGCGCCAGCCTCGTGCTTGCACGGCATCACGCAAAGGAGGAGCCGCATGCCTGAGAAAACCCGTCTGCTGCAGAGGCTGCGCGAAAAGGCCCTGATCCGGGTCGTTGACGATGACGAGACGGTGCTCGTAGCGCTGCGCGCCTTTCTGGAAATGGACGACTGGAAGGTGAAGACATACCGGAGCGCCGAGGCTTTTCTTGGCGATCTCTCGCCGCTGCCCGGGTGCATGGTTCTTGACGTGCGCATGCCGGGAATGAACGGAATCGAGCTGCAGCAGCACATGCTCGCGCACGAGATCCGCACGCCCATCATCTTCCTGTCGGCGCACGGCGATATTTCGCTCGCGGTCGACGCGATGCGAAGCGGCGCCGTGATGTTCATGGAAAAGCCGCCCAAGCCCGAACGGCTGCTTTCCTGCATCGAGGAGGCGGTTCTGCTCGACTGGGAGCAGAGCAGGCGCCGGGAGGATCTTGAAGCGCTCGAGCGGGAGCTTTCCTCTCTCACCCAGGCCGAGCGCCAGGTGGCGCAGATGGTCGCAAAGGGACTGAGCAACCCGCAGATCGCCGCGGCGCTCGGCGTGTCGGAAACGACCGTGCGCTCGCAGCGCAGCGCGATTTACGCGAAGCTCGAGGTGCAGAACGCCGTGGAGCTTGCCGATTTCTTCTATGAGATCGCAAGGCTCCGGACGTTTTTCGAACGGCACCGCCCGGAGGCATGATGCAAAGACGATCCGCTTTGATTCTGGGGGGCGCGGCCGGCATCCTCGGACCCGGTCTGGTTCTCGCGCAGAGCGCCGGGCGGGAATCCTGGGACGCCCGGGCCGATGTGGTCATCGTCGGCTCCGGGGCCGCGGGGCTGAGCGCGGCCATCACGGCGGCCGATTCCGGCTGCAGCGTGCTGCTCGTCGAAAAAGCCGCGCACCTTGGCGGGGACACGCTGCTTGCGGGCGGGTACTTCAACGCCGTGGATCCCGTCCGGCAGAAATCCCAGGGGATCGAAGACTCCCCGGAGCTCTTTCTCAGGCACATCCTTGCCTCCGGAGACGGGAAGAATTCGCCCGAGCTCGCCCGTGCGCTCGCATACGGGGCCACGGATGCGCTCGAGTGGCTCGAGGGGCTCGGCGCGCGGTTTCTGCCGAAGGTCTCGCTCATCTACGGCGGCATGTATCCGCGCTCGCACAAGCCGGTGCTTGCCCGCGGCCAGGAGTACATCCGGGTGCTTGCCGAGCAGGCATTGCGGCGCAAGGTGCAGATCCGCACGCAGACCGAGGTGCGCTCGCTCGTTCTCTCGGGCAGGCAGGGGGGAGCAGCCGGCGTTGCCGGCGTTCTTGCCGTGAGGGACGGGCGGGAAATCCGCATCCGGGCCCTGCGGGGCGTCGTGCTCGCTTCTGGCAGCTTCGGTGCGGGCCGGGAACTGCTCCGGCGCCATGCGCCTGCGACGGCGGAACTCCCGACGGACAGCAGTCCGGGCAACACGGGGCTGATGCATGAAGCAGCCCGCCGGGCGGGCGCGGAGCTCGTCAACATGGACGAGGTCGAGTGCGTTCCGGGCGCCGCTCCGGGCTTTCGGAATCCGCTGCGGCTCGACTATGACCAGACGCGCATGATCATGGTCAATTCCCGGGGCGAGTCCTTCGTGAACGAGCTCTCGACGAGGCGCGAGATCGCCCGCGCGGTGTTTGCGCAGCGGGGGCTTTGCTGGTCGGTCGCGGATTCAGAGACCGTTTCCCGGCTTGATCCCGCGACGCAGAAGTTCCTTTATCAGGGACTGTTTGCCGGACGGGCGTTTCAAGGGCGCACGCCTCGGGAGCTCGCCGGGAAAATCGGACTGCCTGCCAAGCGTTTTGAACAGACGTTCCGGAGCATGGCGCGTGAAAGAAGGCTTCATTCGCCACCTTTCTGGGCCGTGCCGATCCACATGCGCGTTCATGTGACGCTGGGCGGCGTGCGGATCGACGCGCAGGCCCGGTGCCTGAACGATCAGGGGCAGCCCGTGCGGCGGCTTTATGCTGCAGGCGGCGTCACCGGAAACGTGCACGGAGCCAACCGCATCGGCGGCAACGGGATCAATACCGCGGTGGTGTTCGGACGCATTGCGGGAAGAAACGCGGCGCAGGAGAAGCTTGGGGACTGAGCCGGGGCAGGCCCGTTCAGGAGCGAAGAATTAAGCGGATCTTAGATTTTCTCTCAAAGCCGATGATTTTTCAACGTCTCATTGCATGATGTGCGCATGGCGCACCGCCGATAGAGTTCAGACTGATCCGGAAGGCTGGCCGATGTGGTGCGGGTCCGGTTTCCGGCTTCTCGAATTCTTTAGGAGAGAATGCAATGACATCTCGTCGCAGTCTGATTACGGGCGCCCTGACGGGCGCCGCGGCAACCGTTGCCGCTCCCTCTCTTGTGTCCACCGCAAGCGCAGCTGCTCTGCCTAAATTCGCTAAGACCGCTGATGTTGTGATCGTCGGCTTTGGCGGCGCCGGCGCCGCAACAGCCATTTCCGCCGCCGACAACGGAGCATCCGTTCTGATCATCGAGCGCCAGCCTGAAAAGACGCTGCGCTCCAATACCCGCATGTCGGGCGGCATCTTCCACAGCCCGGACAAGGACGGCGACCGCGCGGCCCTGAAGGCCTACGCCAAGGCGATGTTCTCGGGCGAGAACATTCCCGGCAAGCTCGAGGGCGAGCAGCCCGAAGTCTCCGACGGACTGGCCGAGGTCTGGGCCGAGCTGAGCCCCACGAACCTTGACTTCATGAAGTCGCTTGATCCCGTGGTCAACGCGCTCGGCTTCCCGGGCTTCAAGGGCGCCGCGTTCCCGAAGTTCCCGGGCGCCAAGGAATGCAAGTACCAGGTCTATCGCATGTCCTATCCTGACCGTCCGCCCGCCGACTTCAATACCGTCTGCTACGGCAAGCCCAAGAGCGAGGCCGTCGCGGGCGAAGCGTTCTGGCAGGTGCTGCTCACCGGCGTGAAGGCGCGCGGCAAGAAGATCCAGATCGTGTACGACACCCGTGCACGCAAACTGGTCAAGAACGCCAAGGGCGAAGTGATCGGCGTCGTGGCCGAAAAGGGCGGCCGGAAGGTTGCCTACAAGGCCCGCAAGGCGGTCGTTCTGTGCTCGGGCGGCTACGAATACAACAAGGCGATGCGCCAGGCGTTCCTCGAGGGGCCGGGCGTTGACGGATGGGCGTTCTACGGCACGACCTTCAACGAAGGCGACGGCATCGAGATGGGCCTTGCCGCCGGCGCAGGCCTGATGAAGGCCGGCAAGGCGGCCTCCCGCCTGATCATGCCCGCGCCCGTGCGCCACAACGGCATGCGCCTTGGCATGATCACTCCGGCAGTCGGCTCCGGCCACGCCATCGTCGTGAACAAGTACGGCCAGCGCTTTGCGGCCGAGCACAAGATCACCAAGGATCCGAGCCGCTACTTCTTCTACAAGGAAGCCGTGAAGTTCAACATCGACACGCTCGACTATCCGAACTCGCCGTCCTGGTTCGTCTTTGACGAAACGCTGCGCAAGCAAAAGCCGCTCGTCGGTCTGGGCATCTCCACGCCCGGCTTCGGGTTTGTCGACTATGGCGCCGCCGACAACAGCGATGCGGTCCGCAAGGGCTGGATCCTGAAGGCCGATACGATCGAGGAGCTCGCCAGCAAGATCCAGGGCCGCAAGGAGGGCGCTGTTCTTGAAACCGCCAATCTCGTGGAATCCGTCAGGGAGTACAACGAGGGCTGCGCCAAGAAGGAGGACAGGTTCGGACGCCTGAAGAGCACGCTGCAGCCGGTTTCCGACGGTCCGTTCTACGCGGTCATGCTCGTTGCCGGCGGCCCGAACACCAAGGGCGGCCTTGCCTGCAATGCAAAGCGCGAAGTGCTCGACTGGTCGCTCAAGCCCATTCCCGGGCTCTACGCGGTCGGCGAAATCGCCTCGGCCCTGAAGTTCGTCTACCAGGGAGGCGGCAATCTCACCGAGTGCCTGGTCTTCGGCCGCCATTGCGGCAAGATCGTTGCCAAGCTGCCGAACCGCGCATAGCGGCTGGGCAGGCGGAGCCTGCGGCGGGCGAGCCGGCCCGCACCGGGCTCCGCAGCCGGCAAGACAGGGCGGAATCGGCTTTTCCCGGTTCCGCCTCCCAAAGGAGAGAGCTGATGAAATTGACTCCAACCATCGCGGCGGCGCTTGCTGCGGGTGTTTTCCTGCTGGGCGCGGCCTGTGCCGCCGAAGCCCCGGCAGACGGCAAGTTTCTTGCCGAAAGGCATGTGGCCAAGGGCATGAAGTGCGAGACCTGCCACTCGGACGTTGCCAAGGGCAAGATCATTCTCGATGAGAAGCGGCACGAGGTGTGTGTTTCCTGCCATGGCTGGTACGACCATCTCGTCAAGCTCACGCCTCCCAAGAGCGAGGAGGACCAGAACCCGCATGGGCAGCACGACGGCAACCTGCCCTGCACGGAGTGCCACAAGGGGCACAAGCAAGGTGTGAATTATTGCGGCAAGTGCCACATGTGGACATTCAATGTGCCGTAACGGCCGGAATTCCGAAGGCAAAAAATCGCAAGATGGCGCATTTCTGATTTTTGTTAAAGGATTGCGCCATTGTTGTTTTGCGTTCTCGTGGGTATGGCGCCGGATCGCGGGTGCCGCATTGTCGTTGTTCTGTCTTCCAGCGACCGGCAGAGCTCGATCGCTGCGCCTTAAGTCAAAAATGTCCTGAGCGGATGCCTTCGGTGCAGGCGAGCCGCGCCCCGTATTCTGCTAAATTTCGCCCTACGATT
Organism: uncultured Sutterella sp.; assembly: GCA_900315045.1. Lineage (GTDB taxonomy): Bacteria > Pseudomonadota > Gammaproteobacteria > Burkholderiales > Burkholderiaceae_F > Duodenibacillus. The sequence continues at coordinate 6,790 of OMXR01000014.1, forward strand.
TTTCCCGCGCCGGTTCGTCTGTTCCGGGGCGGTCTTTCTGTTGCGTGTGAAGAATGCCTAAGAAGCTGAACGAATTGTCTGGTACCCTGGATCTTTTTGCCGGAATCTCCGAGCCTGATGCGGAGGAGCAAGCCGAAGAGTCTGCGCCGCAGGCGGCTGACGACGTGCCGCAGGAGCAGGCAGAGGCTGAAAAGCAGCCGGATGCCGCCCCGGAGGCCTCCCTGCCCGAAGGAAAAGAGCCTGAAGAGGGCGCTTCCGAAGATGAAGAGGCAGAAGCAGAGGAGGAGCCGGGCGTTGAAGAGACGCTCCCCGCGGTCCTCTCCGACGGCGTGCCGCCCGAGAACAACGGCGAGCTCACGCTTGCCCGGTACGCCGCCCAGGCCTACCTCGAGTACGCGCTCTCCGTTGTGAAGAGCCGCGCTCTGCCCGATGTCTTTGACGGCATGAAGCCCGTGCAGCGGCGCATCCTGTTTGCCATGGACCGCATGCGGCTGCTGCCGACCGCCAAGGCCGTGAAGTGCGCGCGGGTCGTGGGCGACGTGCTCGGCAAATACCATCCCCACGGCGACCAGGCGGCGTACGAGGCGATGGTGCGCATGGCGCAGAGCTTCTCGCTGCGCTATCCGCTTGTGGACGGACAGGGCAACTTCGGCTCGCGGGACGGCGACGGACCGGCCGCGATGCGCTACACAGAGGCGCGCCTCACGCCCGTTTCCCAGCTCCTGCTTGAGGAGCTCGACAGCGAGGACGTGGACTTCATTCCGAACTATGACGGCGCCTTCAAGGAGCCCGTGCAGCTGCCCGCGAAGATGCCCTTCGTGCTGCTCAACGGCGCAAGCGGCATTGCCGTGGGCATGGCAACCGAGATCCCGCCCCACAACATGAACGAGGTGGGCGAGGCGGTGCTCAAGCTTCTCGAGAATCCGGCCGCGAGCCTGGACGAGATCATGAGCGTGATGCCTGCGCCCGACTTCCCCGGCGGCTCGCAGATCATCTCCTCGCATGCGGACATCCGCGCGATCTACGAAAGCGGCCGCGGCAGTCTCAGAATGCGCGCCCGCTACCATTTTGAGGATCTTCAGCGCGGGCAGTGGCAGCTCGTGGTCGACGAGCTGCCCCCGGCCGCGAGCACCGAGTCGGTGCTCGCCCAGATCGAGGAGCTCACCAATCCCAAGCCCAAGACGGGCAAGAAGGCGCTGACCGCCGAGCAGCAGAACACCAAGACCCAGGTGCTCGCGCTCCTTGACGGCGTGCGCAACGAATGCGACAAGGACACGCCCGTGCGGATCGTGTTCGAGCCCAAGACTTCGCGCGTCGACCGCAATCTCTTCGTCAACACGCTGCTCTCGCTCACGTCGCTTGAGAGCAACGCGCCGGTGAACCTCGTGATGCTCGGCATCGACGGGCGCCCGAAGCAAAAGGGGCTCCTTGAGATCCTGAACGAATGGGTGAGCGCCCGCACGGGCACCGTGCGCCGCAGGACGATGGCAAGGCTTGCCAAGGTGAACGCGAGGCTGCACATCCTGGACGGCCGCATGATCGCCATCGACAACATCGAGCGCGTGATCGAGATCGTGCGGTTCGATCCCGATCCCAAGGGCCAGCTCATGCGCGAGTTCAGCCTTTCGGACGCCCAGGCCGAGGACATCCTCGAGCTTCGCCTGCGCCAGCTCGCCAATCTCGAGATCGACAAGCTGCGCCAGGAAATGGCAAAGCTCAACGCCGAAAAGCGCCAGCTCGAGCGAATCCTTGCCGACGACCGGGTCCTTGCGGGTGTGATCGCCAAGGAAACGCGCGAGGCGATGCAGACGTTCGGAGATGCGCGCCGCACGCTCGTCGAGCCCGCCCAGAAGGCGAGCGTCGAGCAGGCGGCCGTCAACGAGCCCGTGACGATCGTGATTTCCGAAAAGGGCTACGTGCGCTGCCGCACCGGCCACGGACACGACGTCTCGCTCATGAACTTCAAGATGGGGGACGCGCTTGCGTATTCGGCCGAGTGCATGAGCGAGGACACGCTGATCTGCATGGGCAGCGACGGACGCGCGTATTCGATCGCGGTTTCGGCGCTGCCTTCGGCCCGCGGCGACGGCCTGCCCGTCACGAGCCTCATCGACCTGGAGCGCGGAACGGAAATCATAGGGTACCTTGCCGGCGCGGCCAAGACGCGCGTGCTCATCGCCTCGGACGAGGGCCTGGGATTTGTCTGCGAGATCGGCAACATGGTGGCCCGCGTGCGCTCGGGCAAGGCCTTCCTAGATCTCACGGAGGGCGCGAAGATCCTTCCGCCCTGCATCTTCGGCGCATCCGACACGCTCATTGCGTGCCTTTCGGGCGAGGGGCGGCTGCTTGCCTTCGAGGCGGGCCAGCTGCGGCGCCTTGCCAACGGCGGCAAGGGATCGATCCTGATGGAGCTCAATCCGGGCGAGAAGCTTCTTGCCGCGATGCCCGCGGGCGCGGGCGGAATCATCGTCGAGGGACGCGGGCGCACCGTGGATCGCCAGAAGACGCTCACCCGCGGCGACTGGGAGCACCACTTCGGCCAGAGGGCGAGAAAGGGCAAGGCCGTTGCCATCCGGTTCCGCGCAACGGGGCTGAGGCCGCTCGAGCAGGCGGCTGCCGGCGCAAAGGAAGAGGAGCCCGAACCCACCGTCATTTAAATTATGGACAGAGACAACGCCACGGGCGGGCGCGGGAAATACGGCCTGCTGCCCTCGCTCTCATCCAAGCTGCTCCTGCTCACGTTCTTCTGGGTGAGCTTCATCGTCGCCATGCTCGGCTACACGATGATGCTCACGTGGGAATACGAGCAGGCGACGGATCTTTCGGTTGCCGTGACGGAACTGCGCACCCAGACGTTCCGTTCGGATCTGATGAGCAATCCGTCCATCTCCGAGACGGATCACCGCGAGGCGCTTGCCGCGTACGAGCGCAATCTCGAGCGGATCCGGCAGGATAACGGCTGGATGCGGATGGTGTTTCCGCAGGTGGAGGACAGCGCCGAGAAGATTCTCGCGGGCATCGATGAAGTGGCGCGCGAGTGGTTCTACGTTCTGCGTCCCATGGTGGAGTCCGCGCGCCTCTCGCACACGGCCTTCAACCCCGATACGGTGAAGATGGTCACCGACGAGTACACGGCGCTTGAACGGGAGATCGAGACGCTGCGCGGCACGCTGCTCTGGCGAGCCCGCCTGGTGCAGATCACGCTGATCTGCATGGCCGTGGTGAGCCTGTTCGTGATCATGTACCTGCTGCTCACCTGGGTGATCCGGCCGACCGACCGCATCAAGGCGGCGATCGAGGCGATCACGGCCGGCGTGTTCTCCAAGCGGCTCGAGCCCGAAACCTCGAGCCTGGAGTTCGGGCGCATCGCGCAGGGCCTGAACCGCATGACCGACAGCCTGGAGGGGCTGATGAACAACCTCGCCGAAAAGGTGAGCGAGAAGACCGCGGCATACGAGGCGCAGAACCGGCGCCTCTCGCAGCTCTACGAGATCACGTCGTTTTTCGGCGAGACGCACAGCGTCGAGGAGCTCTGCGACGACTTTGCCGAGCGGCTGATGCGGCTCACGCCCGCCGAGGCGAGCAGCATCTGGCTGCTTGACGAGGCCGGAGAGAGTCTTGCGTTTGCCGCGGGCTCGGGCCTGCACCGGGACACGTTCGCCGCGATGATCGAGGGGCCGGTTCCGTTCCCGCTCGTGGCACCGCTGCTCGGCCAGACGTGCTCGGCGGACATGTTTCTCGGAGCGGCGCGCAATCTGCTGCCCCGCGTGCGGGGCTCCGAGAGAACCCTCTACGCCTTCATCCATCCCTTTGCCGTGCGCTCGGGCGCGAAGGATCTCGGCGTGTTCATCCTTTACTCCAATACGCTCTCGGCGATCGATGCCGACAGCCGCAGGCATTTCGAGAGCTTTGGCTCGCACCTGGGGCTTGCCATCGACAATCAGCGGCTCATCGAAAAGGATCGGCAGTACGCCGTGGTGCACGAGCGCAACCTGATGGCCCAGGGGCTGCACGACTCGATCGCGCAGACGCTCTCCTTTTTGAATCTTCAGGTTCAGTTCCTCGAGGACGGGCTCAGAAAGAACGACCGGCCCTTTGTCGAGGATTCCCTCAAGCTCATCAAGGAAGGCCTGCAGCAGAGCTACGACGACGTGCGCGAGCTTCTGCTCAACTTCCGCGAGCGGCTCCACTCGGAGAGCTTCCGGGAGGCGGTGCGCATCGTGGTGCAGCGCTTTGAAGCGCAGTCCGGCTGCCGGGTCGAGGTGCCCAGCTACGGCAATCAGGAGGACCTGAGTCCCCGGCAGCGCCTGCAGGTGATCTTCATCATCCAGGAGGCGCTCTCAAACGTGCGCAAGCACGCCAGGGCAAGCCGCGTGCGCATCGACATCGAGAGCGGCGCGGACTACGTCGTGAGCGTGACGGACGACGGGCAGGGGATCGATCCGGCGCTGCTTGCCGAGCGGCAGAAGACCCATGTGGGCATGAACATCATGCGCGAGCGCGCCTCGCGCATCGGGGCCACGGTTGAAGTGAGCTCCGTGCAGCCGTCCGGAACCTGCGTGCGCCTTACAATTCCAGCCCGCGAGCGCGTTGCGCACTAACCTGGCCTGAAAGCAATCCATGCGATTCACCGTCATTTTTCCGCTGATCATTCTGTTTCTGTACCTGCGGGGCGTCTATCCGCTCTTTCGCGGGCCGCTGCGCTGGATCCTGTGCCCGGTGTTCATCGTTCTGGCGATGGTGCCGACGGCGCTGCGCTTCACGCACGGGCCGATGGTCGCGCCGGTGCTGCCGGAGATCTGGCTCGTCTGGGCGAACACGCTCCAGATGCTGGTGCTCGGGATGGCGCTCATCACGGGCCTGAGGGACATCTCCGCAATCGTGCTGCACCTTTGCGGCCGCCATACCGGCTCCTGGGCAAGAAGCCGCAAGGGGGCGGCGGCGAGCCTTGCTCTCGTGGCGGCGCTCACCGCGTACGGAACCTGGAACGGCATGAAGCTGCCCGTGGTGGACGAGCGCGAGATCGCGATCGAGAATCTGCCCGCGGAGCTTGAAGGACTCAGAATCGCCCAGATCTCGGACATCCACGCATCGGCCCTGCTGCGCGCCGAGCGCACTGCCGAGATCGTGCGCCGCACGATGGCGGCCAGGCCCGACATGGTCCTCATCACAGGGGACTTTGTCGACGGGCAGGTCGCGGATCGGGCGGTCGACCTCGCGCCCTTGAAGAAGCTCTCGGCGCCGCTTGGCGTCTGGGGGTGCGAGGGCAACCACGAGCACTATGTCGACTATCCGGGATGGAGGGCGTTCCTGCCGACGCTCGGCGTGGGCATGCTTTACAACATGCATGCGGTCGTGATGCGGGGCGATACGCCCATCGTGATCGCCGGAACCACGGACTTCAATGCCGTGAAGTTCCCGGGGCGTGAGCTGCCTGATGTGGACAAGGCGCTCGAGGGGGCTCCGCGGGCCTTCACGATCCTCATGATCCACCAGCCGATCAAGGCAAGGGGGATCGCCGCCAAGCCCATCGATCTGATGCTCTCCGGGCACACCCACGGCGGTCAGACGCCGCTCGTGATGATGATCGCCAAGATCCTCAACAAGGGGCTGCTGGAAGGTCTGTACCGGATCGAGCCCGATCCGTCCGTGCCGCAGCGGACCGCGTTCACGCGACGCCGGGCGATGCCCGCGTTCGTGCAGACCGGCACGCAGTTCTGGAACGGATACCCCCTGAGGATCGGCACGCGCAACGAGATCACGATTCTGCGCCTCACGAGGCAGAAGCAATAAGGAAAAAACACATATGCAGAATATTGCCATTCTGGGAGCCACGGGCTCCATCGGGCGTAGCGCCCTTGCGGTGATCGCCAACCATCCCGACCGCTATCGCGCAGGCGCGCTTGCCGCCGGGAGCGACGCAAAGGCGCTTGCAGCCGCGGCGCTGGCCGTGCGCCCGCAGGCCGTTGCGATTGCCGACGAGGCAAAGCGCTCCGAGCTGGCCGCGCTCCTTGCAGAGGGGGGCTGGAAGGGCGAGATCCTCTCGGGGCCCGGGGCGGCCGAGCAGCTTGCCGCCGATGCGCGCTTTGACACCGTGATCCACGCGATCGTGGGGGCGGCGGGCGTGCGTCCGGCCTTTGCCGCGGCAGCTGCAGGCAAGCGGCTGCTCCTTGCCAACAAGGAAAGCGTCGTGTGCGGCGGAGAGATCCTCATGCGCACGGTGCGCGAGAGCGGCGCAACGCTCCTGCCCGTGGACAGCGAGCACAACGCGATCTTCCAGTGTCTGCACGCCGCGGGCAGCAGCGGCCGCGATGCCGCCCGGATCTGGCTCACGTGCTCCGGAGGGCCCTTCCACGCAAGGCCCGAAGTGGATCTCGCCCGCGTGACGCCCGAGCAGGCGCTCGCGCACCCCACCTGGAAGATGGGGCGCAAGATTTCGATCGATTCCGCCACGCTCATGAACAAGGGTCTGGAAGTGATCGAGGCGCATCACCTGTTTGATTTTCCGCCCGAGCGGATCAGCGTGGTGATCCATCCGCAGTCCGTGGTGCACTCGATGGTGGAGTTTGCCGACGGGGCGGTCGTCGCCGAACTTGGCACGGCCGATATGAAGCTGCCGATCGCGTACTGCCTTGCGTACCCGGAGCGGATTGCGGGCGACGTGAAGCGGCTTGACATCACCCGCATGGGGCCGCTCACCTTCAGCGAGCCCGACACGGGGCGCTTCCCGCTGCTTGCGCTTGCCTTCGAGGCGATTTCCTCGGGCGCCGCTTCTCCCATCATTCTCAATGGCGCGAACGAGGTCGCGGTCGAGGCGTTTCTTGCCGGGAAAATCGGCTTTGCGGCGATCGGCGCGCTCTGCCGCGATGCGCTCGATGCGCTCTCGCCCGCAGAGCCCTCTGGTCTTGAAGATATTCTCGAAATCGACCGCATGGCCAGAGAGGCCGCCCGCAGCCTCACCGCCCGGCACGCCATCTAGCCACGCAGCAAAGGATATTCATGCTTACGATCGTCGGACTCATTCTGTCCATCTCCATCCTCGTCATCGTGCACGAGTGGGGGCACTATCAGGTGGCCCGCTGGTGCGGGGTGCCCGTGCTTGCCTTTTCCGTGGGCTTCGGCACCGTGCTCTGGCGCTGGCGCGACAGGCGCGGCTGCGAGTGGCGCATCTCGGCCATTCCCCTCGGGGGATACGTGAAGATGCTCGCGCTTGCCGAGCGCAAGGCAAACGAGGAGGACGGGCTGCAAGTTCCGCCCGAGGCCTACGAGAACGCCTTTGAAAAGAAGAGCGTCTGGAAGCGGCTTGCCATTGTGGCCGCCGGCCCCCTCATGAATCTCATTCTGGCCGTCGTGATCTACGCCTCGCTTGCCATGATCGGCACCTGGGAGCCGGTGGCGAGCGTGGGCGAGCCGCCTGCGGCAAGCCAGGCCGCGCGCCTTGGCGTGCATGCTGGCTGGCGCATGCAGTCGGTTGCGGGTTCCGAGGTGAAAACCTTCAATGACGCCCGCTGGAAGATCATCGCCCGCATGGGAGAGAATCCCGTGCCCGTGCGCTTTGCGACGCCCGAGGGCGCCGGCCGCTGGGTGGACTTCGACCTCTCGGGGCTGCGCGGCGAGACCCAGGACGATCCGATGGCGCTCATCGGCCTGAGGATGTACATCAAGAACCTCATGGTCGGAAGCGTGTTTTCCGGCTCGGCGGCAAGCGAGGCGGGCATTGCGCCCCGCGACATGATCGAAGAGGTGAACGGCAAGCCCGTGACGGCGGTGAACGATCTGACGGACGCCGTGGACGGCTCGGCGGGCGAGCCCGTCGAGCTGCTCGTGCGCAGCGCTTCGGGCGAGAGGCGGCGCGTGTCCCTGCGGCCCCGGATGACCCGCACCGAGGGCGGAGAGGAAAAGTGGATGATCGGCGTGCGATTCGGGCTTGTGCCCGAGCTCGTGCACATCCAGAAGGGGCCCGTGGGGGCGCTGGGAGAAGGATTTGTCCGGGTCTGGGATCTCGTCGCCTTTTCCGCCGAGAGCTTCGTGAAGATGGTGAGCGGGAAGATGAGCCCCAAGAGCATCGGCGGTCCCGTGACGATCGGCGACATGGCCGGGCAGAGCCTTGCCTACGGGCTGCTGCCGTTCCTCTCGTTCCTTGCCATGGTCTCGGTGAGCCTCGGATTCCTGAACCTTCTGCCCGTGCCGGTCCTGGACGGCGGGCACATCGCGGCCTTCCTCTGGGAGATCGTCACGGGCAGGCCCCTGAGCGAGCGCACGGTCGAGGTCGCGCAGAAACTCGGCCTGGGACTGCTGGGACTTTTGATGGTTTTCGCCCTGACCAATGATTTTTCACGCCTGTTCGGGCTAAACTAGCGGAAATTTTTGCCTGCGTGTTTGCAATGGGGGCCGAAAAGGGGGATCCCAGGCCCTGCGGACGCGCCTTTAACAAGTGTTTTTTCTCGATGAACAGACATTTCTATCTGAAGAGCATTGCCGCCGCAGTCATGGCGGCCTTTACCGTGAGCGCCGCCGCGCAGGTGTTTACGATCCGCGATATTCGCGTTGAAGGCATCCAGAGAACGGAACCCGGAACGGTGTTCTCGCATCTGCCCTTCCGCGTGGGCGACGAGTACACGGCCGAGAGCGGCAGCGAGGCAATCCATTCCCTGTACGGCTCTGGCCTGTTCAAGGACGTTTCGATCTCCGCCGAGAACGATGTGCTGATCATCAACGTCGTCGAGCGTCCGGCCGTCGCGGCCATCGAAACCTCCGGCATCAAGGCCTTTGACAAGGACGCTGTCGTGAAGAGCCTGAGGTCCGTGGGGCTCTCCGAAGGCCGCATCTTCGACCAGGCCACGCTTGACCGGGCCAAGCAGGAGCTTGAGCGCCAGTACCTGTCCAGAGGCTTTTACGCCATCGACGTGCGCACCAACACGACGCCGCTTGAGCGCAACCGCGTTCGCGTCACGATCAATGTGGACGAGGGCGGCGCGAGCAGCATCGCCTCGATCCGATTCGTCGGCAACAGGCTCTTTGACGAGGACGAACTCGCCGAGCAGATGCAGCTTGCGGTCCACAAGTGGTCGAGCTGGTACACCAAGCGCGACCTGTACTCGCGCGAAAAGCTTGCGGCCGACCTCGAGTCGATCCGCAGCTTCTACCTCAACCAGGGCTATCTCGACTTCAAGATCGACTCGGTGCAGGTGTCCGTGGCTCCCAACAAGAGTGACGTGTTCATCACGATCAACCTCACCGAAGGACGCCGCTACAAGGTTTCCGGCGTGAAGCTGCAGGGCGACATGCTCGGGCTTGACGCAGAAGTGCAAAAGCTCGTGAAGATCAAGGAGGGCGACGTCTACAGCGCGGAGGCGGCCTCGAACCTGTCCAAGGCGATTCAGGAGAAGTACTCCACGCTCGGATACGCCTTCTGCAAGGCAACGCCCGACACCGTGGCCGACGCGAGCAGCGACACGGTCGAGCTCGTCTACACGATCGATCCGGGCCGTCGCTCCTACGTGCGCCATGTGACGATCACGGGCAACACCCGCACCAAGGACGAAGTGATCCGCCGCGAAGTGCGCCAGTTCGAGTCGGCCTGGTTCGACAGCGACAAGGTCAAGCTTTCGCGCGACCGCATCGATCGCCTCGGCTACTTCGAGACGGTGACCGCCGAGCCCAGGCAGGTTGAAGGCTCGCGCGACGAGGTCGACCTCGAGATCGGCGTCAAGGAACGTCCGACGGGCTCCATTTCGCTCGGCGCGGGCTACTCGACCTCGGACGGCATCATCCTCTCGGCAGGCTTCTCCCAGGACAACGTTTTCGGCTCGGGCAAGTCCTTCAGCGCCGAAGTGAACACGTCCAAGAGCCAGAGAACGTTCGCGATCTCGGTCGGCGAGCCGTACGTCACTCCCGAAGGCATCAGCCGGAACTGGGAGCTCTTCGACCGCAAGGTCGACCTTGACGACCTTGACGTGTCGAACGTGGCCTATGAGACCATGGGCGGCGGCCTCTCGTTCGGCCTGCCCATCACCGAGGACGACCGCATCTATCTGGGCGGGCGCTTCGAGCAGACCAAGGTCACGCTGCGCGGCGACCGCTCCAAGGCCGCAGACTCGGACAGCGCCTCTCCCGAGCGCTACTGGCAGTTCGTCGATGAGTACGGCAAGACCGCGCAGTCGGCGCTGCTCACCCTGGGCTGGTCGCGCGACACGCGTGACAACGTGCTCGCTCCGACCCGCGGCCGCTACCAGAGGCTCTCGGCCGAAGTCTCGCTGCCTGTCCTTGACACCCGCTACTACCGCGCGACCTACCAGCTCACGCAGTACTATCCGCTCACCAAGACCTGGACCCTCGGCCTGAATTTCCAGGCGGGCTACGGCGACACGTACAACAACAAGCAGTATCCGTTCTTCAAGAACTTCTACGCGGGCGGCATCGGCTCGGTGCGCGGCTACGAGAGCTCGTCCCTGGGCCCGCGCGACACGAACGGCGACAACATGGGCGGCAACAGGCAGCTCGTCATGTCGGCCGAACTGCTGTTCCCGCTGCCCGGCGCGGACAAGACGCTGCGCGGCCTGTTCTTCATGGACGGCGGCTATGTCTGGGGCTACGAGGGCTACAAGGATGCCCAGGGCAAGCACCGCTATCGCGAGCAGCACCTTTCGCTCGGCGATCTGCGCTACTCCTGGGGCTTTGGCGTGGCCTGGATTTCGCCCCTCGGACCGCTCAAGTTCTCCATTGCCTTCCCGCTCAAGAAGAAGCATGGCGACGATACGCAGCGCTTCCAGTTCCAGATCGGAACGGGCTTCTAAGAGCGTGCTGAAAGGGGAAAGTGTCTGACGGTCCGCAAAGGACCGCAGGCACTTTTCAGGCAAAGTAAACGAAAACCGAATAAACTCCACAGAACTGTGTTCGTATTCAGAAGGTTTTATCACCAATGATCAAGAAGACCCTTATCGCCATGATTGCCTCCGCAGCGATCTGCACCGGCGCCGTTGCCGCCGATTTCAAAGTCGGCGTTGTCAACCCCGGCCGCGTTCTGTCCGAATCTGCTCCGGCCATCGCCGCGCAGAAGAAGCTGCAGAGCTACTTCAAGGCCCGTGAGGACGAACTCAACCGCGCCGTGCGCGACTTCCGCACCCGCGCGCAGAATTTCGAGAAGAACAGCGCTGCGATGAGCGAATCCGAGCGTCTCAAGCAGCGCCAGGATCTTGCCGAGCGCGAGCGCGACATCTCCCGCCGCCAGCGGGCGCTGCTCGAGGAGCGCAACCAGCGCGCCAACGAGGAGAGCCAGATCATTCTGTCCCGCGCCAACCGCATCATTCAGGATCTTGCCCGCCGGCAGAACTATGACCTGATCCTGCAGGAGGCCGTGTACGTCAATCCGAAGATTGACCTCACCAACGAGGTGATCCGTCAGCTCAACTCCTCGAAGTAACAGCTCAGGAAAGGGGGAGCCATTCCCCCGGGGCGGGCGCGGGATGAGCGCCGCCGCCCCATGCGGCCGGCAGATGCCTCGGGAGGAAACCTCTCGGTCCGGGCACTGCCGGTTCTTGTTTTTTCATTGTTTAAGGAAATTCGCATCATGTTCCCGATCAAGACGCTTGCCGAAGAAATCGCACGCAGATCCTCGGGCAGGCTCACGAGCCTCATGCTCTCAGGAGCCGAAGACGTGTCCGTCACAGGATTCGCCCCGCTGGAGAAGGCCTCAGCCGAGCACGTGGCCTTCATTGCGCAGCCCAGGCTCCGGGAGGCCCTCAAGGATTCCCGCGCGGGCGTCGTCGTGATGCGCGAGGCCGACCGCGCGGCGATCTGGGGCGATCAGGCGCCCGACCGGGCCGTGGTCGTCACCGCCGATCCCTACGCCTGGTTTGCCTGGGCACAGCAGGTGATCATGGGGGGCGGCCGGCCCGAGGGCGGAATCCATCCGAGAGCCGTCATCGAGCAGGGGGCGAGCGTCGATCCCACGGCCCTGATCGAAGCCAATGCCGTGATTGCGCGGGGCGCCGTGGTCGGCGCGCGTGCACACATCTACCCGGGTGTGTACGTGGGCGAAGGCGCGCGCATCGGCGAGGATGCGACCCTGCACGCCAACGTGGTCGTGTACGCCGGCTGCTCGGTCGGCGCGCGCACCATCATTCATTCGGGCGCAGTGATCGGAGCCGACGGGTTCGGCTTTGCTCCGTTTGCGGGCGAGTGGGTGAAGATTCCCCAGGTCGGCGCCGTGGAAATCGGCGAGGATGCCGAGATCGGCGCCAATACGACGATCGACCGCGGCGCGATCGAGAATACGGTCGTGGGCCGCGGCACGAAGCTTGACAACCAGATCCAGATCGGCCACAACGTGCGGATCGGCGAGCACACCGTCATGTCCGCCTGCACGGGCGTTGCCGGATCGACGAAGATCGGCAGCCACTGCGTGATCGGCGGCGCCGCCAGGATCAACGGGCACATCGAGATCCCCGACATGGCGATGGTGGGGCCGGGCACGCTCATTGACGTCTGGAAGCAGGGCTCGCGGGTGCAGATCGGCTTCTGGCCCAGCCTGGAAAAGGGCGTTTTCGAGCGCTCTGCAGCGATCGTCCGCCATCTGCCGGAGCTGCGCCGCAAGGTGATGGAGCTTGAGCGCAGGCTCGATGAGTGCGGGAAAAACTAAGTAGAATCAGATCATCGCCAGCGCCCCGGAACCGACCCGTCCGGACAGGCGTTACGATGTCGTGTTAGGAGATTGTTTCATGATTGATACAGAGGGCATCCTTCAGATGCTGCCGCACCGGTTCCCGTTTCTCATGATCGACCGGGTGCTGGAGATCGACGAAGAGCTCACGCACTGCCGCGCGATGAAGAACGTGACTGCCAATGAGCCGCAGTTCACCGGACACTTTCCCGGCAAGCCCGTGATGCCTGGCGTTCTGATCCTCGAGGCGATGGCCCAGACGTGCTGCATCCTCGCGATGAAGCGCCTGCCGCCCGAGCAGACAGCCGAGGACAAGATCTTTTACTTTGCCGGCATCGACGGCGTGCGCTTCAAGAAGGTGGTCACACCGGGCGACCAGCTCGTTTTCGAGGCCACGTTCGTGCGTGAGCGGGGCGGAATCGGCTGGTACGAATGCAAGGCCACGGTGGACGGCGCGGTTGCGTGCTCGGCCACGATGATGTGCGCCCGTCGATAGGGCGCTCTGAAGGAGGTTTTTGTAAATGGCGAAGATTCATCCGCTCAGCATCGTTGAAGAGGGCGCAAGGCTTGCCGATGACGTCGAGGTCGGGCCGTTCTGCATCATCGGCCCCGAAGTGACCCTCGGCGCCGGATGCGTGCTGCAGAGCCACGTCACGATCCGGGGTCTCACCGAGATCGGCGCGCGCAACAAGTTCTACTCGGGCGCGGCAATCGGATGCGAGCCCCAGGACAAGAAGTACGGCGGCGAGCGCACGCGCCTGGTGATCGGCGACGAGAACATCTTCCGCGAGAACACGACGATCTCCACTGGAACCGTCCAGGACGAGGGCATCACCACGATCGGCTCGGGCAACCTGCTGATGGTCAACGTGCATGTGGCCCACGACTGCCGCGTCGGCAGCGGCTGCATCTTCTCGAACAACGTCGGCCTCGCCGGCCACGTGCATGTCGAGGACCACGTCGTCATCGGCGGGCAGAGCGGCGTGCACCAGTTCGTGCACATCGGCGAGCGGGCCATGGTAGGCGGCGCCTCGGGCGTCGTGCGCGACGTGCCGCCCTATGTGATCTGCTCGGGGCATCCGAGCGAGCCGCACGGCCTGAATTCGGTCGGGCTGCGCCGTGCGGGCTTCACGCTCGAGCAGATGAACGTGCTCAAGGAGTGCTACCGCGCGATCTACCGCGAAGGCAATCTCATCGCGGACGCGCTCGCCGAGATCGACGGGATTCTGGAGCGTGCCGACGAGTCCGTGCGTCCGTATGTCGAGCACATGCGCAAGTTTGTCGCGGAGAGCCCGCGCGGCATCATCCGCTGATCGGAAACGGACGGCACAGGAGGGGGCGGAATGAAGGACATGTCGCACGGCGCCGCATGGCTGGCGGGCGAAGCGAGCGGAGATCTGCTCGCCTCCCGGGTGCTGCCGCATCTGCGGCAAGCCATGGGCGGCGCCCCGCAGTACGGAATCGGCGGCCCCCGCATGATCGAGGCCGGGCTCGAGTCCTGGTATCCGAGCGAGACGCTTGCCGTGCGCGGGTACGTCGAGGTGGTGAAGAGGATCCCGGCGCTTCTGAAGCTGCGCCGCGAGATGATCGCCCGCGTGAAGTCTGTCCGCCCCCGCGTGTTCATCGGCGTGGATGCTCCGGACTTCAACCTCGCGATCGAGGGCAAGCTGCGCGCTGCCGGCATTCCCACCGTGCACTTCGTCTCACCCTCGATCTGGGCCTGGCGTCCGGAGCGGATCGAAGTGATGCGCCGCAATGTGGACATGACGCTGCTCATCTTCCCGATGGAGGAGAAAATCTACCGGGATGCCGGTGTGCCTGCGGTCTACATCGGACACCCTCTTGCGTCCGTGATTCCGATGGAGCCGGACACTGAAGGGGCGAGAAGGGCGCTTCAGGCCGACCCGAAGGGCGAGCCGCTCATTGCCGTGCTTCCCGGCTCGCGCATTGATGAAGTGAAAGGCTGCGCCCCGATCTTTTTCAGAGCATGCGAGCGCATGGTCGCGCGCCTTGGCGGGGGATTTTTCATTGTGCCCGCCGTGGACGAGAACCGCCGCGCGCAGATCGAGCGGGTGGTCGCGGACGGGTTCCCGCTTCTGAAGGGCCGGCTGCGCGTCGTGACCGGGCAGAGCCACCGGGTTCTGGAAAGCGCCGACGGCGTGATGGTGGCTTCGGGCACGGCGGCTCTTGAGGCTGCACTCTTCAAAAAGCCGATGGTCGTGGGCTACACGATGCCTGCAATCAGCGCCATGCTGATGCGAAAGAAGGGGCTGATTCCGTACGTGAGCCTGCCCAACATCCTCTCTGGCGAAGCGATCGTGCCCGAGTTTCTGCACTACAACTGCCGGGCCGACTGGATCGCAAGCCGGCTTGCCTACGAGATGCAGCCCGAAAGGAGCGCGCTGCTCCGGGAGCGCTTCACCGAGATGCACCGCTCGCTCACGCGCCCGACGGAAAGGCTCGCGCTCGAGGCCATTCAAAGCGTTATGCGGCCGCTCTAGCGCATGGACCGAAACCTTTCCGACTGAAAGTCCCTCACATGCCCCGCATGATTCCGATCGAAAAGCAGAACCAGACGCAGGACCGGCGCTCCGAGGTGCTTTCGCTTCCCATTCCGATCACGGGTGCGGTGCACACATCCGGCGACGGATGCGTTGTCGACACCCGCGGGCGCCCGCTTACGGATCTGCGCATTTCGGTTACGGACCACTGCAATTTCCGATGCCGCTACTGCATGCCCAAGGAAAAGTACGGCGCGCACGCGAAGTTTCTTGCGCACACCGAGCTGCTCACCTTTGAGGAGATCTTTCGCCTGAGCCGCCTGTTCGTCGGCATGGGCGTGAAAAAGCTCCGCCTTACAGGCGGAGAGCCGCTGCTGCGCAAGCATCTTGATGAGCTCGTTGCCAGACTCAAGACCCTCACCACCAGGGAGGGCACTCCGGTCGAAGTGGCGCTTACCACCAATGCGGCACTCCTGGCACGGTTTGCGCCGGCGCTCAAGGCCGCTGGGCTCGACCGCGTGACCGTGAGTCTGGATGCGCTCACCGAGGAGCTCTTCCAGTCGATCAACGACGTGGGGTTTCCCGTTTCCGGCGTGCTCGCGGGAATCCGCGCCGCGCGGGCGGCCGGTCTCCCCGTCAAGGTCAATACGGTCTTGAAGCGCGGCATGAACGAGGCTGAGATCCTGCCGCTTGCCCGGGCGTTCCGCGGCACGGGCATTACGCTGCGCTTCATCGAGTACATGGATGCCGGCACGGCAAACGGCTGGCGCATGGATGAGGTGATTCCGAGCCGCGAGGCGGCTGCGATCATCGGCAACGTTTTTCCGCTTGAGCCCGTTGATGCGGCATACCGGGGCGAGACCGCTTCGAGGATGCGCTATCTGGATGGCGCAGGCGAAGTGGGCTTCATCAGCTCGGTGACCGAGGCTTTCTGCAGGGACTGCACCCGGGCGCGGCTTTCCGTGGAAGGCGGGCTCTTCCTTTGCCTGTTTGCGGACCGCGGCTACGATATCCGCACCATGCTACGGGGCGGCGCAACGGACGAAGAGATCCGGCTTGCCGTGGGGCGCATCTGGTCTGCAAGGGCCGATCACTACTCGGAAATCAGGCAGCAGGGCACGGAGCACAGCCGCGCGCGCGTCGAGATGCAGTACATCGGCGGCTGAGCGGATAAAAAATCTCCTCCGGTCTGGAGGAGATCAGCGAACCGGCTTCAGGGCCGGCCCGTGAGCCGGCCCCGCAGGGGGTTACTTCTGGGCGCCGTACCCTTCAACAGCGCCGAACAGCTCGAGCGCCTTGTCGAAGTTGTAGCGGTTCATGAACATCGTGACGGAAGACTTCATCTTGCCGACCATGTTCATGCCCATGGCCGAGAGGAAGGTGTTTTCCGGAGAGTTCGGATCGAAGCTGGTCTTCTCCTTGTACGAGACATTGAGGAAGCCCTGCAGGTACGCGGGATCGATCTTGCCCTTGAAGACGGCGGGATCCTTGGGCGCGATGTTGCCCTCGACCTCGGCGAGCTGCTCGACGTCTTCGAACCCTTCAACCTTGATGCGCTGGTACAGACCTCCGCCCGGAAGCGTCAGGTCGGCCTGGCGGTTCAGGAAGAACATCGAGTTCGTGCAGGTGGTCTTGCGTTCGGCTTCCTTGGAGGCCGGGCTGTCGACGCGCGTGCGGTCGATGCCCGAGAAGATCGTCAGGCCGATGATGTTGCGGTCGAGATAGCTGTCGGTCTTGGTCATGTAGCGGTAGCCGTAGCCCATGTCGCCCAGATCGCGGGTGCGCGACCACATGAAGAGCACCGTGTTGTTCTTGAAGTTCACGACGGAATTCTTCGTGGCGCTCGAGCCGGGCATTTCAACGGCAGCCATGCGCAGCGCGACGAAGATGTTGTTGTCGATGTTCGCCGTGCCCTTGAACGAGCCGCGGATGCCGTAGTTGGGTCCGTTCACGAAGGCGCAGTTGGTGATCGTGAGGTTGACCGACGGATTGTCAAGATAGAGCTCGGCGGTTTCAGTCGTGAGAACCTTCTCGTTCAGAGCCGCGCCGCCCAGGCCCGAGCCGCCGATCGGCTGCATCATGGCCGATTCAACGCCTTCGGGACGGCCTTCGCCGGACGCGTTGTACGCGATCGAATTGCCGCGGTTGAAGAGCAGGCCGTCAAGCACGACGATCGAATCGGCGGGGACGTCGCTCTTGGCCTTGTTGACGGCGATCTGCATCGTGCCCTGACCCTTGGCGGTGCCGTTGGAGGCGCCGGAGGGCTCGATGAGCGTCCTGTGCTTGAGAATGTCGCGGGTCTTGAAGTCCTGCGAGAAGCCGCCGTAGATCTTCACAGGCTTGGTGATCACGATGTTGCCCACGTCAAGCGTGCCGAAGTAGTTGCCCTCGGCAACGAGAATCGTGGCTCCGGGAGCGGCCTTGTCAAGAGCCTTCTGCAGGTTCTTGATGGGCTTTTCAACAGTGCCGGCGGCTCGGTTGTTGCCCGTTGCCTTGGACACGTACAGAACCTGCGAGCCGTCGGCGATGACGGGCATCTGGGTCATGCGCGTACCGGTGGCGGAGGGCTCCTGAGCAGGGGCTGCGGCGGCGGGGATGGGCTGGCCGGACTTGGCGGCCGCCAGAGCGGCTTCGGCCTGGGCGCGAAGCGCCTTGGCCTTGGCTACCGCGGCCTGGGCGGCAGCTTCGGCAGCTTCAGCCTGAGCCTGCAGGGACGCTACTTCGGGCGGCAGCTGGGCTAGAGAAGCGGTGGAATAGACGGAGAGCAGTGCCGCGGAGGCTGCGGCGATGGCGGAGAGACGAAGGGCTTTCATGCTGGGCTGACTCCTCTGAAAAAGTACGAATGATTCAGGCGGAATTCGCTATGAAAACGGCATGTCAATACAGTTTTGCGAAAACGACACCGCCTCTTGAGACATTATTCCCCCGGCGGTGATTTGGCGCAAGAAAAATTGCGATTTTCTCGCTTTGGCATATCCGCCGGCGTTGGTTTGCGTTTCGGTCAACAGCGCGGAGTCTGCTGCCGGGCGGCATGAAAAAAGGCGGCCTCCCGCCGCCTTTTTCATCCGGAGAGGGGAGTGCCTCGGTCAGAAGAAATTGGCAAAAAGCGTGATGAGCGACGCGTTGAAGAAGTCGATGAAAAGCGCGCCCACCAGCGGGACAATCATGAAGGAGACGGGCGAGGGACCGTATTTCTTCGTGATGGCCTGCATGTTGGCGATGGCATTGGGCGTGGCTCCCATTCCGAAGCCGCAGAATCCGGCGCTCATCGTTGCCGCGTCATAGTCCCGGCCCATCGCCATGAAGACGACGAAGTAGGCATAGAGCGCCATCACGGCCGTCTGCAGAAGCAGGATGGCGATCATGGGGACGGCAAGCGCCACGAGCTCCCAGAGCTTCATGCTGATCATCGCCTGAGACAGGAACAGCGACAGGCACACGTTGCCGAGCGTCGAAATCTCGGGCATCGGCAGCGTCTTTCCCCTGGCGTCCGCCACGTTCCGGATGACGGCGGCCGTGAGCATTGCGCCGATGTAGGCAGGCATGTTGATCACCAGGCCGATCGCCAGCGAGACCAAGGTTCCGAGCCCGACGCTCACGACAATAAGGATGGATGCGAACTTGATGTCATCGGCATCGAGCGCTCCGGTATCCGTATCCACGGACACTTGGACCGTCGCTTTCTCCGATGAGCCGCGGGAAGAGAGCTTGTACTGGCGGATTCTGGCTGTTGCAATCGGTCCTCCGATCACGCAGCCGGCAACCAGCCCGTACGTTGCCGACGCGATGGCAACGGTGGTTGCCCCTGCGGCGTTCAGCTCTTCCAGGTAGGGGCCGAAAGAGGCGCTCGTGCCGTGACCGCCGACAAGCGCCACCGATCCCATGGCAAGGCCGAGCTTGGCATCAAGGCCGAACAGGGGAGCGCAGACTCCGCCAATCAGATCCTGGATCAGGATGGCGACGATGGCGATCATCAGGAACTTGACGACGCCCGCCCCGCCTTTTTTCAGCATCTCAAAGGAGGCGAGAAAGCCCACCGTGCAGAAGAACGCGATCATGAACACGCCCTGCAGCGTGGTGTCCATGTTGAATTCCAGAAGCCCCATGCCGCGCAAAACGGCGTGAGCGAGGGCAAAGATCAGTCCTCCGACCACGGGAGCGGGCAGACAGTAATCGCGCAGTACTTTGATGTGCTCGACGAGATACTGGCCGAGGACGAGCATGACGGCGGCCGCTCCGATCGTCTGGTACATGTTGAGGTGAAGAGTGAGCATCCATGGTCTCCTGAAGCAATGCCGCAAGCCGTTCCGAATCGCGGCAGTATCGCCGTAGTGTATCCAAAATCCTCCGGGCTTGTGCCCGGAAGGGGGCTGACGGCTCAGGCGGCGCCGGGGGCTTCGCCCAGTTTTGCGGCGGCGCTCTCCGGCGTGAGGATCAGCAGGCCGCATTTTGCGGCCTTTCTGGCTGCCTTCAGGACAAGCTTGTCGCGGGTGACGAGCATGTCGGCTCCCGCGCAGGACGCAAGATGGAGGAACTTCTGATCGTCCCCGTCCCTGCACAGGGGCTCGTGTGCGCAGCGGTTTTCGCCCGGCTCGAACGGATGGGAAAGGGCGAGCCACTCCTCGATGATCTCCCGCTGCCTCATCTGCGGGAGCGCGAACGCCGCGCGGCTGAGGACGTCGGCAAACTCCTCGTCCGTGCGCACGGATCTCACGGCCATGGCGCGGCCCTCGCGCAAGGCGCTCCGGATGCTGCAGGAGGAGGGATTGTCAAAGACCCAGATGTCCATGAGCACGTTTGTGTCGAGAACCAGCACGGGGCGGGGACGGTCCTGCCGCGGCGCGGAGCAGAGCCGTGCGGCAAGCGCAGCCTTTTCGCTCTGCTCTTCTTCCCTTTTTTTCAGGGAGCGGAGAAAATCGGTTGTCGGAAGTCCGTCGATATAGGCGTTTGACATGGAGCGGGAAGGCAAAAAAACGGGACGCCGATTCTGTGAGAGGCGTCCCGATTCGGACTCAAGACAGGCGGTCAGAGCAGATGCTGCACGGCCCGGGCTTCCTCAACGAGTTCGCCCACGGTTGCGGCAAGCTTGCCGCGGCTGAATTCGTCCGTGAAGGGAATGTCCTTCACGATCTCATAGCCGCCCTTGCCGTCTGTGATGCAGGGGAAGCCGCAGACGATGCCTTCGGGCACGCCGTACGAGCCGTCGGACGGGACGGCCATCGTGACCCATTCGCCGCCGCTGCCGCAGAACCAGTCGCGCATGTGGTCGATGGCGGCCGAGGCGGCCGAGGCTGCGGAGCTTGCGCCGCGTGCTTCGATGATGGCGGCGCCGCGCTTGCCCACCGTCGGCAGGAAGGTGTCGCGGTACCAGGCCTGATCAACGATCTGAGCGGCGGCAGCGCCGTCGATCGTGGTGCTGCGGATGTCGGCGTACATGCTGGGCGCGTGGTTGCCCCAGACGGCCATGCGGTGCATCGTTGTCACGCTCTTGCCGGTGAGCAGCGAGAGCTGGGAGAGCGCGCGGTTGTGGTCAAGGCGCATCATCGCCGAGAAGCAGCGGGGATCGAGATCCGGGGCGCTCTTCATGGCGATGTAGGCGTTGGTATTGCAGGGGTTGCCGACCACGAGAACCTTGACATTGCGGCTCGCGGCCTCGTTGAGCGCACGGCCCTGGACGGTGAAGATCGCGCCGTTCGCCTCAAGCAGCTCGCTGCGCTCCATGCCCTTGCTGCGGGGCCGGGCTCCGATCAGCAGAGCGGCGTCGACGTCTTGGAAGGCTCGCCTGGGATCGGTGTAGCTTGCCATGTCCGCCAGCAGCGGGAACGCGCAGTCGGCAAGCTCCATCATCACGCCCTTCAGGCGCTTGCCGCTTTCGGGATTTTCCCGCTCAAGGAGCTGCAGGATGACGGGCTGGTCGGGACCGAACATGTCGCCCGCGGCGATGCGAAAGAGGATGGAGTAGCCGATATTGCCGGCCGGGCCGGTGACTGCGACGCGAATGGGGGTTTTCATGACTGAGTCCTGCTGGTTAATTGGGACGGGAGGTTTCAAGGTGCAGCTTGCTGATGATCGTGGCGGCGATTTCCTCAATGGACTTGCTCGTCGAGCTCAGCCAATGCACGCCATTGGCTGCCATCAGCTCCTCTGCGGCCGCGGTTTCCTTGCGGCAGTTTTCAACGCTTGCGTAGCGCGATCCGGGACGGCGCTCGTTGCGGATTTCCGACAGGCGCTCGGGCTTGATGGACAGGCCGAAGAGCTTGTCCTTGAGCGGATAGAGGACCTCGGGCAGGCGGCCGCGCTCGAAGTCTTCTGGAATGAGCGGATAGTTGGCGACCTTGATGCCGTACTGCATGGCAAGGAACAGGCTCGTCGGCGTCTTGCCCGAGCGGGACACGCCCACGAGAATCACGTCGGCCTGATCCAGGCCCCGGTTCGTCTGTCCGTCGTCGTGCGTGAGCGTGTAGTCGATCGCGTTGATGCGCTTGTTGTAGCGCTCTTCGTTGTGGATCTTGTGCGTGGCGCCGACCGTGTGCTCGCTCTTCATGTCGAGTTCGCGCTCGAGCGGGCCGACGAAGCTGCGGAACAGCTCGATCTGGTAGCCCTTGGCCGCCTCGATGAAGGCGCGCGACAGGGCCGGATCGACGAAGGTGGAAAACACGATCGGACGCTGGCCGGTGCTCTCTTCGCTCTTGTTGATCCTGTCGGCTGCGGCGTGCGCCTTTTCGACGGTGTCGATGAAGGGCATGCGGTACTGCTCGTACTTCAGGTTCGGAAACTGGGTGAGAACGGAGTGGGCAAGCGTTTCCGCCGTAATGGCGGTGCCGTCGCTGACAATGAAGACGGTGCGGAAAATCTGGTCGGCCATGGTTCGGTGCCTTTGCTGGATTGAGAGATACAACAGATCATTGTACCGCGGCGGCACTGGCGGAAAATGACTTTTTGGACAGTTTCCGGGCGCTGCCCGCCAGACGGCGCATGGCAAGACAATTGTATTTGTATGTTTTTTGCTATGTTCTGTCGATTTCAGCACTCATCGGGGAACTTGACATCCTCCCCTGCCTAATGGCAGAGGATTCCAGGCTCAAGCGACACCTGCCGACTTATGCCGGTCTTACAGTGTCTCGCCATGACGGACGATGCCCCGCCCGTTTGTTTGACACGCA
>OMXR01000159.1 GCA_900315045.1 uncultured Sutterella sp.
GATGCAAGGATGAGCGGCTGGGGTTTGTGGGCGAGATCACCCGGATCAACCCCGAGGCCGTCACGGATCTGATCGAGCGCGGGTACATCCCCGTGATTTCGACGGTGGCGTCGGGCATCGACGGTCAGACCTACAACATCAACGGGGATACCGCGGCGGCCTGCATTGCCGGGGCGCTGCGCGCCGAGCGGCTCATCATGATGACCGATATCGCAGGCATCTTGCGCGATCCGAAGGATCCGGCGACGCTCATCTCGGAAATTTCCGTGAGCGAGGCCTCAAAGCTCTTTCACGAGGGCGTGATTTCAGGCGGCATGATTCCCAAGGTGGAATGCTGCATCCGGGCAATCGAGGAGGGCGTGCGCAAGGTCACCATCATGGACGGACGGGTGCCGCACGCCATCCTGATGGAACTGCTCACGAACGAGGGTGCGGGCACCATGGTGAGCCAAAGGGGCGGGAGGTAGAGCGCCATGAACATTCAGCAGATTGACCGGCAGTACGTTGCCGGAACCTACAACCGGTTTCCCGTGACGATCGTTTCGGGCCGCGGATCGCTTCTCACGGACGAGAACGGACGCGAGTACATCGACATGGGCACCGGCATCGCCGTCAACAGTTTTGGCGTTGCCGATGCGGCCTGGCAGGCTGCCGTGACCGCCCAGCTCGGGCGCGTGCAG
Source organism: uncultured Sutterella sp. (assembly GCA_900315045.1). GTDB lineage: Bacteria > Pseudomonadota > Gammaproteobacteria > Burkholderiales > Burkholderiaceae_F > Duodenibacillus. The sequence continues at coordinate 681 of OMXR01000159.1, forward strand.
CACACGTCGAACCTGTACTACACCGAACCCTGTGCACGCCTTGCGCAGATGCTCTGCACGCGCACGGGGATGCGGCGGGTGTTCTTTTCAAATTCGGGCGCCGAGGCGAACGAATGCGCGATCAAGGCGGCCCGCAAGTGGGCGGCCGAGAACAAGGGCCCCGAGTACAGCACCATCGTGACGCTGCGCAACAGCTTTCACGGCAGAACGCTCACGACGCTTGCGGCGACCGGGCAGGATCACTACCACGAACTGTTCCAGCCGCTCACGCCGGGGTTTGTCCATGTGGCTGCCGGAGACGCCGGGGAGCTTGCAGCTGCGTTCAGCAGATACAAGGTCGCAGGCGTGCTCATCGAGTGCATCCAGGGCGAGGGCGGCGTGCTGCCCCTTGACCCGGAATACGCCCGTGCGCTTGCGCGGATCGTGCGCGAGAACAACGCGGTTCTCATGGTTGACGAGGTGCAGACGGGCAACGGTCGCACGGGCAGGCTCTACGGGTACATGCATTACGGCCTCGAGCCCGATGTCGTCTCGACCGCCAAGGGGCTCGGGGGCGGTCTGCCGCTCGGCGCGACGCTGCTCGGAGAGCGGCTGCAGAACGTGTTCGGCTTTGGCGATCACGGCTCGACGTTCGGCGGCAATCCCGTGTGCTGCGCCGGGGCGATCTCCATTCTCGAGCGCATCGACGATGCGCTGCTGGAGTCGGTGCGCAGCAAGGGCGAGTTTGTCAGAGCGGCTCTTGCTGGGGCTCCCGGGATCGAATCCGTCGCGGGGATGGGGCTGATGCTCGGCGTGAAGACCGTCAGGCCAGCATCAGAGGTCGTTGCCGAGTGCATGCGCCGCGGCGTGCTGTGCCTTACGGCCAAGGACAAGGTGCGGCTGCTGCCCGCGGATCTGCTCGAAAAGGCGGTTGCCGTCATCCGCGAGGCGGCCAGGCCCTAGGCCGTGCATCGGTTTGCGCGGAATGCACGTGAAGGCTCGCCCGGGCAGGGCGGGCCTTCGGCGTTCTGGCGGTCGCCGGGGAAGGCGGCAAACACGGGTAATTGCCTAGGAGATATTTCCTAGAAAAGCCTGTAATGCAATGATATGCAAGGAAAATGTTTTTCTTTATCGCGTTTTTGGAAATCTTGACACGCGATTTTTTCCAGTGCTACGATGCACTCGCTTTACAAACCTGGGAAGCGGAAGTAAAGGCAAATGACGCCCCTACAGAGAGCCTGCGATGCTGAGAATCAGGCGGGAAACGCGTTGTCATAATGGGCCGCTGAGGGCGCAGTCAAATGGCTTGGCCAGAGTATTCTGCGACGCGTGGGCATGCGTGAGTTGCCGGGGATATGATGGTATCCCGCTAAGTGCGCAGGGTCGAACCTGCGAATCAAGGTGGCACCGCGGGCAGTGATGTATGCGCTGTTCGTCCTTGGCAGAGAAAACACGAAAGGGTTTTTCTGTCGGGGTACTGTGAATTTTGGCTCCTCTGGCAGAAGGCCTCTGGAGCTTTTTTAATAGGTGCCACAATGCATTTCCTGCCAAGCCTGCAGCAGGCTGAGGACGTCGCCCGGGAAGGGGCGTATGACATCCTGCCTGTGAGCACGGAGATTCTCTCGGACATCTGCACGCCGATCGAGGCGATGCGGATCCTCAAGTCCGTTTCAACGCATTGCTACATGCTCGAGTCCGCGGTGGCCAATGAGAAATGGGGCCGCTACACGTTCCTCGGTTTTGACCCGAAACTGGAAATCACCTGCGTG
>OMXR01000054.1 GCA_900315045.1 uncultured Sutterella sp.
GGGGATCACCAGGACGTTGCAGTCGAACTGTTCCGCCGGGAGGTTCGCTTCGCCCGAAATCAGGATCGCCGCCTTGGAACTGGCGATTTTGAAATCCTCCGAGCGCATCCTGCCGTCGTTGATGACGAATGTTCCGCCGAACGTGTCAAAGGCAAGGCCGCGCGAGAAGTCGGAAAAGTCAAGCGTCAGGCGCTTCAGCAGTGACTGCATGGAAAAGACGGAGAGAAATACGCCGCCGGCCCCCGTTGAGACCTGGTTGAGATTGCCCTTTTCCAGATTCAGGGACCCGCGCCCCTGAAGCGATTCCAGCAGGGGCTGCCAGGGAACGCTTTGCCATGAGATCTCGAGGGACCCCTTGCCCGAGGCGCCGCTGATGGCATCCTTGATGCCCATGCTCGAAAGCAGCCTGCCCGTGTCCCTGATGTCGGCCTGCGCCTGCAGCGTCGTGACGTTGGTGTCGGATTTGGAGCGCCAGTTCCCGGCGGCTTTCAGCGAGCCTGCATTGTTTGTCACCGTGAGCGAGTTGATGCGCCAGAGCGGGCCCTGGTCATCGATCACATTTTTTGCGTCAATGCGGACGGCTCCGACCGGAATGTCGCCGTATTGGAACTCCTGGACCGATGCGCTGATTGAAGGCAGCGCCGCTTTCTTTGAGCTCTCAAGCAGCGTCTTGATGCGGTCGGAGGATTTCCCCGGGATGTGCATCTTGCTGAAGCGCGCGCTTACCGATCCGAGATTGCCTCCGGAAAGATCCCAGTTTGCCGATCCGACAATCTGGTCGCTGTTGACGACGATGTGCCACTTGCCTGGCTGTCCCTGCACGGCCGAGGCCTTGACGTCGGTGATGACGAGGTCATCGGCTGTCAGAGAATCGATGTCGACGTTCATCCGGGTGAGCGTGACGCTCGGATCGCCGGGCTTGCTTTGCGAGATTTCCTTGCCGACCGCCTCGAAAATGCTTCGGATGGGGGCTTCCCAGAGATCGGCGACTGCCTGTTTGGCGTTGATTTCCAGGCTGAGGCCGCTTCTGGGCATCTGGGCGGTCTTGCCGATCGTGATCGAGCCTGTCACCTGGGCTTTCTTGTCTGCCGGAATGTGCTCGAGCAGCTGGAATTTGTTGGCTGCGCGCAGTTCAATGTCCATCTGCTTGCCGCGCATCAGCAGGGAGAACTTTGTCGGCCAGCGCTCCTCGGGCTGCTTTGAGAGCGGAGCGGGATAAGCGCTGGAGACGCCTGCGAGATCGGTGTTGACGAGGACAGAAAGCTCCTTGCCGATCATCAGTTCCGCATCAAAGTTCGTTTTTCCCGACAGGGGCTTCAATGCCGCGAGAGCGGTGGGGCCGTTTTCAAAAAAGGTGATGTTCTGCACATCGGTGCTGCCCGAAAGCTTGACCCGGACAACGCCGGGAGCGGCAGTCGCGGCGGTGGCCGACACGGGATTGCCAAAGGCAAGGGCCGTGAGCCCGCTGCTGCTTGCGCCTTCATGCGTGAATGTCAGATCGCCATTGAGCGCAGTGACCGGCGGAACCGGCCAACCCATGGCAACCGAATTGCCGCGGAAATGAATCAGCCCCTGAACCCGGGTGTCTTCGGCGTGAAGCAGCGGAATATCGAGTTTCAGGTTCAGGCCGATGGCCAGATACGCAACTCCGTTGGAAAGCGCCGTTGTTTCGACCTCGCCGTCAACGAGGAGCCTGGCGTTGCTGTCAATGAGGCTTGGGATCTGAGCCCAGGCCCTGGTGACATGGGCGCCCTGCGTGTCGGCCGAGTTTGCCTCGACCGTCATTTCCATGCCCCTGAAGGTAAGCGTGCCGGAAATGTCGGTGAGAAGCGGCCAGCTTGAACCGCGCTCGAAATGCCCCTCGGCGTCGCGCCTGTGGCTGGGAACATAGTCAAGGGCAACGCCGGAGACATCGGTCTTGATGTAGAAGGTTCCCTTGCCGCGGGTCGCCTCGCTCTGCCAGGGGAAGTCATTGAGGTCGCCCTTGAGGACCACGTCGCAGTTGTCGCCGCGTCCGCGCACGAGACCGGCCTGGAGCCAGTCGCGCACGTCCTTGGGAATGACAAGCGGCATGAACAGCCAGACGTCCTGTGCGCGTCCCCGATGCGCCTTGCCGGTAACGTCAATAGTGCCTGCGCCTCCTGTGTTTGTCCACGAGCCCTGCGTGACCAGGTGCGCCGAAGGCGAGTCCACGACGACGTGCTCGAAACTCACCTTGAGTGGGCGGCCGGGCTGCGAACCCCACCGCACAATGCCGGAAAGGGCGTTGAGCTGGAACCGGGGATGCTCGAAGATACCGGGAAATGTGAGCGTCGGCGAAGTGCTGTTGATTTCAACGAGCCCTGACGAGTTGGATACGGAGGCTTTGCCCGAAATGTTGCTGAACCCCGGGATCCCGGGATCCTCAATCCCGTCGGTTTGCGTGCCGGAAGGAACCGGATTGAGTCCCAGCGCGGAAAACTCCGTTGTGACGGACCAGCTGGCAGGAGTCCGTATGTCGCCCTCCCATCGGAAATCCGCCGCATTGACAATGCCCCGGGGATCGAGCTGATCCAGAGTCTTGAGAACGGCTTCGGGAACGGGCAGGGAGCGGGTCAGGTTGTGAAGCTTCGCAAGATCAATGTGCTGCACGGAAACCGAGGAATGCACCGGATCGAAAGTCTCCGGCTTGAAGCGCGCAGCGGCGTGGATCTGTGCCGGTCCCGAGAGCGGACCTCCCTCAGGCTGGAACACGAGATCGGTAATGGAAAGATTTGCGTCCTTGCCATCGTACTGAGCGCTCAGGTGCGTGGAAAATTCCTTCAGAAGGAGCGGAGGAAGCGATGGGTCAAGGCGCAGGTCAATGTCGCTCAGACAGGTTCTGGCATCGAGAGAACTGAGTTTCCCACTTTGGAACGATCCGATGAGTTCCACGGTTCCAAATCCTGCTCTGAGGAACTGCTGCAGGGGGGTGTCAGCCACCAGCTGATGGGCATTGACGTCTTCCAGAAGAGCGTAGAACTCCCCTTTCCAGCCAGTCCAGTCGGTACTGGGTCGGAATAGGGAGGGAGAAAAATTGCCTCTGAGGTCGATTTTCGGCGCACCCGGGCTGTGTTGGACGGCCTGCAGCCCGAAGACCCAGCTGCGCAGCTGTTTCTTGAATGTGACGTTCAGCGATCTGAGGGAGATGCTTTTGGCTTCAGCTCCGCTCAGATCGGAAAAGTCGATCGAGGAGTTGGTGATGTACAGATGGCGCTGGTTGAGCAGCCAGCCGATCACCATGTTGTCGGTTTCGGAAACATCTCCTTCGGAGCCGGAGAAATGGATGCCTCCCACCTCAAAGGAGCCGTCGGGGAGTTTTTTCACCGAAAGGTGGGAGTCGCCGATCTCAAGGCGTCTCAATGACAGGCTCCCCAGAAGAGAGCGCCAGTGGAACATGACGGAGACGCGGTTCAGAACCAGGCTGTCGCGCTCGCCCTGGCGAGGGCTGCTCAGCCGAAGATCCTTGAGCGTGAGCTGTGGCCAGAACTGTGTCCATTCCGGGCGGATTTCCCCGATTGAAACATCCGTTCCGGTTGCCTTGCTGATGAGCTCTGCGATTTCGGCCTTGTAGGCGCCCACTTGCGGCAGCAGATACCAGCGGGTCACCGCGCACAGGGAGAAAAACGCGAAATAGAGGATGACGAGAACCCAGAGCAGAACCGCGGCAAGGGGCTTGCACTTGAGCCAGATGCCGTGCCACGCTGTCGCTATGTTGTCTGAAAAGGCCATCGTCCTGAAGAGAGGCTCGGTTAAAATCGCAGAAAATGTCAACCGGCCAAGCCGTGAAACACAACCAAGTACTTTATCACAGCGGCTTCTTCCTGATCCGAAAGGAGCGGGCAGTTGTTCCGCAGGACTGCCGATATGTCTCGACTTCACCTTTCCGACATCCCTGAGTATTCGTTTTATGTCAAGCGCTCGCTTGAGGCAATGCGGTTCGGAGGCACCCGGCAGGAGTTTCTGCAGGATCTTGAGCGGCTCGCCGCGCAGCCCGTGACGCGCGAACAGATGGCGGCAAGGCTTTCTCCGATCGACGATCCCGAGCAGATGGCCCTGGAAATGAGGCGGCTTCGCCGTGAAGTGATGGTCGGGCTCATAGCCCGCGATCTGACGGGCGCCGCAGGCTACGAGCAGGTTGTTGAGACAATGACGGCGCTTGCCGAGGAGACCGTGAGCAACTGCGTGCGTGTTGAAAGCCGCGCACTTGCCAGGCGCTTTGGCGTGCCCATGTCCGAATCTGGAGAGCCCCAGGATCTGATCGTCGTCGGAATGGGCAAACTCGGGGGCGGCGAGCTCAACGTGAGTTCCGACATCGATTTGATCTTCATCTATGACGAAGCGGGCGAAACCCGGGCTGAGGGGGAGTTTTCCAATGCCAGGCGCACGATCACGAATCATGAGTTCTTTGAGAAGCTGAGCAAGCGCGTGATCCCGGCACTCAACGATCTGGACGGAATCGGTTTCGTGTTTCGCGTCGACATGCGCCTGCGTCCGTTTGGCGATGCCGGCCCCATAGCCGTGAGCATGTCCATGCTTGAGGACTATCTGTATACCGAAGGACGCGACTGGGAGCGTTTCGCGTGGCTCAAGGGCAGGGTGATCAACCGGCCCGTTTTCATGAAGCAGAAGGCGTTTGATGACGCCGTTGGCGTGATGGATGCGCTGGTGCGGCCCTTCGTGTTCCGTAAGTACGTGGACTTTTCCGCGATCAGCGCCCTGAGCCGCCTGCATGAAATGATTCGCGCCCAGACGCTTCGCCGCGAGGCCGGCCGGGATCTGGGCGTCAATGTCAAGCTCGGCAAGGGCGGAATCCGGGAAATCGAATTCATCACCCAGACTTTTCAGATCATTCGCGGCGGCAGGGAAAGGGAGCTGCGCGGCAAATCCACGCTGCCCATGCTCAGGGCGCTTGCCGAGCATGGGGCGCTTGCCAGGGAAACGGCGGATCGCCTCTCGCAGGAGTATGTCTTTTTGCGAAACCTGGAGCACGCGCTGCAATACGTTGATGACAAGCAGACGCAGCTGCTGCCCAATGACGCCGTGCAGCAGGAAAAGATTGCGGCCATGCTCGGTATGCAGGCCGGGCAGATGCTCGAAAGGCTGCGGAACGCAAGAGACTTCGTCTCGCGCACGTTTGACGGCATCTTCCACATCGATTCGTCCGTCAATTCGATCCCGGGCTGGCCTGTAGGCTGGAACGCGGGCGATGAAGAGGGAATCTGCGCACTTGAGGGCAAGCTGAAGGAATTGGGGTATGCCGAGCCGAGGGCGCTGGCCGAGCGCGTGAGCAAACTGCTCAACAGCCGCCTGAAGAGCTCTCGTTCGGCTGATGCAAAGACGCAATTCACGCGCTTTGTCGTACAGCTTGCCGATCACGCCAACGAGTGGGCCGAGGCGGCAAGCGGCGCAGTGAGCGGAGACGAAGTGTTCCACCGGTATCTTGAACTGCTTGAGGTCGTGGTCGGGCGCACCACGTACGTCGCGCTTCTCAACCAGTATCCGGCCGCCGCGGCGCGAGTGGGCAGGATTCTCGCCGTGAGCCGCTGGGCGGCCGGGTACATCACAGCGCATCCGCTGCTGCTCGACGAGCTCGTCGATGCGCGGGGCGGACAGGTTGACGACTACACGCCGGTCGACTGGAGCGGCTGGCTCGATGATTTGCGGCGCGAAATGCTTGCGAACGACGGCGACCAGGAGCGGCAGATGAATCTGCTGCGCGATGCGCATCACGCGGCGGTATTCCGGCTGCTGCTTGCCGATCTGGACGGCCGGCTCTCGGTTGAGCGCCTCGCCGATCAGCTCTCGGCACTGGCTGACGCGGTTCTTTCGCTTGTCCTTGACCTTGCCTGGCACAGCATTCCGACGCGGCACACGGAGCATCCGAAATTTGCCGTCATCGGATACGGCAAGCTCGGCGGAAAGGAACTCGGGTACGCCTCCGATCTGGACATCATTTTCCTGTACGACGATCCGGCCGAGGAGGCGCTCACGAACTATCCCAAGCTCGTGCGCCGCATGATGAGCTGGCTGACGGTCCAGACGAGCTCGGGCATTCTCTTTGACATCGACATGAGGCTGCGTCCCAACGGCCAGAACGGGCTCATTGCCTCAAGCATGGAGATGTTCCGCCGCTACCAGAGAAACGAGGATGGGAACGGAGCGTGGTTCTGGGAACATCAGGCGCTCACGCGGGCAAGGTTTTGCGCGGGAGACCCCGAGGTCGGCAAGGCATTCGAAGAGGAAAGGGCGCACATTCTCACGCAAAAGCGCGATGTCTCGGAGGTGGTTCGGGCCGTGATCGAAATGCGCCGCAAGATGCTCGAAGGCCATCCCAATGCCACGGAGCTTTTCGACGTGAAGCATGACCGCGGCGGCATGGTGGACATTGAGTTCGTCGTTCAGACCCTGGTGCTTGCCCACTCGCACGAGCATCCGGAACTGGTCAACAATTTCGGCAACACGCTGCTGCTTGAGATGGCGGGCCGCATCGGGCTGATTCCAGAGGAGTTTGCAAGCAAGGCGCCGCTTGCGTACCGCAAGTACCGCAACATTCAGCGAAAGCAGCGGCTTTTGAACGAGGCGGAAGCCAAGGCGGTGCGCGTGATGTCATCCGAGATTGAGCAGGAGCGCGATCTTGTGCTCAGGCTCTGGCGGTATGTGATGGGAACGGATGAGCCGACTCGTCCCGGCGTACAATGAGCCGCGCTTGTATCGCGGAATCTGCCGCCGGGTAATGCGGTGAGAGGGCGGCAGATGAAAAACATTTGAAAACGAGGATGTTTTTATGAAACTGGATGTTGTCAAGATCTGGCAGGATCTGCACCAAATGCCGGAACTCGGTTTTGAAGAGGTTCGCACGAGCGCCTACATTGCCGACCTGATGGAAAAAATGGGCTATGAGGTCACGCGCGGATTTGGCGGCACGACGGCCGTCGTCTGCTACAAGCGCGGCACGGAACCCGGGCCGACGCTGATGCTGCGCGCCGACATGGATGCATTGCCCTATCCGAATCCGGACGGCTCGATCGAGCGCGTTCATGCTTGCGGCCACGACAGCCACTGCGCAATGCTGCTCACGGCTGCCGCGGAACTTGCCGATAAGGTCAAGAGGGGAACGCTCAAGATTCTCTTCCAGCCGGCAGAGGAAACCCTTCGCGGAGCTGTCGAGATGGTCGATCACGGGATTCTCGATGATGTGGACATCGCCCTCGGACTGCATATCCGCCCGGTTCAGGATATTCCCGCCGGCAGCATGTGCGCGGCCGTGCGGCACACGTCTTCGACCTTTGTTGGCATCAACATCAAGGGCAAGACCTCGCATGCCTCCAGGCCGCATCTGGGTGTGAACTGTGCCGAGGCGGCGGCAATCATTACGAACGCGGTGTGCGCGATCAAGATCGATCCGTCCGTCACCTGGTCAGCCAAGGTGACCGGAATCGTCGCCCAGGCCGCCGCCCACAACATCCTGCCCGATGAGGCTCAGGTCTGGCTCGATTGCCGCGCAGGCACGAACGAAGCCATGGAGCAGATTCTTGAAAAGGTCAGGGCTGCGGCTGAATTCGGCGCAAAGAGCGTCGGCGCCACGGCCGAGGTTTTCCTTCCCGGTGTCGTGCTTCCAGCTGCCGTCTACGACGAGGATCTCACGGCTGAAGTCGCCGAGGAAATCGTCAAGGTTGTCGGCAAGGAAAACCTCGCAAAGGATTGCGGTGGCGGCGGAGAGGACTTCCACTTCTTCAAGTTCAAGAAGCCCTCGATCAAGGCAGCCTACTTTGGCGTCGGAGTCGGCGCCGCACCCGGGCTCCATGCCCGCAACATGTGCTTTGATCCGAAGTATCTTCCCAATGGCGTGAAGGTGCTGGTCGGCATGGCGCTTCGCAAGGTCGGCTAGAAAACCGACACTGCATTGAGGAGGGGGCTGCGCGCCCCCTCAATGCCGTTTAGACCGCTACTCCGAGTGCCTGCAGCACCGTGTCGCGGTGGACGGAATGCACGGCGGGGTTCCAGACCGCCGTCAGTGCCAGCGTCGCCCTTGTATTCTGAATCGGCTTGGCGATGGCCGCCTTGGGAATCCACTTGACAAAGCTTTCGGGAATGAGCGCCGTGCCCTGCCCGCAGCAGACAAAGGCGATCTGCTGCATGACCGAGCCCATTTCGTAGCGGATGTCCGGCGTAAAGCCGTTCTCCTTGCACAAGCCGTAGAGCGCATCGAAGTAGTTTGGAGAGATGGTGCGCGGCGTAAACACCCAGGACTCCTGCTTCAGATCATCCCAGGTGATGGTGTCAACCTTGGCTAGCGGATGCGTTTCGGAAAAGAGCACGACCGGCTTTTCCAGCCTCAGGCAGAAGGACTGCAATCCGGCCTTCACGCTTGAGCCGCAGTAGCCGATGGCAAAGGATACTTCGTTGTTTGCGACGGCTTCTTCGATTTCCACCGAGTCGATGCTCTTGGTGTAGACGGCAATCAGGGGATGCTCGGCTCTGACGCGCGCAATGCAGGCGGGAACCCACTCGAGCATGGCCTCGGTCACTGCGCCGATCGTCACGATGCCGCGCTGGCCGCCCCGGATCTGCTTGAGAGAGCGGTCAAGCTGTTCGGCCTGAGAGATGAATTTCTGCACTTCGGGCAAAAAGGCAAGTCCGGTGCTTGTCAGCTTGACGCCGCGAGGCGAGCGCTCAAGCAGCCGCACGCGCAGCCGGTTCTCGAGTTCATCGATCTGAGCCGTGAGCGGGGGCTGGGAAATGTTCAGGCGGGTTGCGGCACGACGAAAGCTTCCCTCTTCACAGACCACGGCAAAGAGCAGCAGCTGACGGATGGTTCGATAGTCAAAACGGCTGACGGGCACGGGATACCTCCATTTGGCTGGTCTGCTGTTGGTTTTTCCAATCACGGCGATTATGTTTTTGATGCACTCAAAACGCAAGTGATTCGTACAATGCAACACTCGGAACACACGCGAGCGAGCCAATTGTGAGCAATCTCTCTTTTTACTTTCTGGTTGTTTTCATCACGGCCGTAACTCCCGGAGCGGGTGTCCTCTACACCGTTTCTAGCGGACTGCGGGGCGGCATGCGGACAGCCTTGTTCGCTCCTTTGGGCAATCTCACCGGGGTAGTCGCCGTTTCTGCGATTTCGGCGACGGGGCTGGGCGCCATGATTACCGCTTCGCCCGCCGTCTATGCGGCGCTTCAGGTGCTGGGTGCGACTGTTCTCTTCTGGCTTGGGTGGAAGAATTTCACGGCGCGGGCGGTGAGCCTTGCCGGGGCGGCGGAGATTTCTGGAAAGCAGGCGGGAAAAAGGGGGCTCGACATCTTTTTCGGGGCAGCTCTGCTGCAGGCAACCAATCCGATGCTGATCGTCTTTCTGCTCTCGCTCTTTCCTCAGTTCATCGATCCTCGTAAACCCTATGCCGGGCAGGCGGCGACGCTCATCGTGATTTTCTCGCTGGTGTGCTTTTGCGTGCATCTGGTGTACAGCTTTCTCTCGGCCTATGGGAGCCGCTATCTTTCCGGGCCGCGTTTCAGCTGGTGGCTTAACCGAGTGAGCGGGACGCTGTTCTGGCTGCTCGGGGCATCGGTGATCTGGAAGGCGTTTGCCGGATAGAAAAAAACGGGGCGGCAGCCATGCGGCCGGCGCCCCGTGCAGACATGCAGGGAGGACTTTCCGCGCGCCTTAGTTCTGCGGCTCTCCGATCATTCCGGTGTGGCGCAGCAGTGCGTCGATCCGGGGATCCCTGCCGCGGAAGGCACGGAAACTCTCGATCGCATCGCGGCTAGCGCCCCGGCTGATGACCTCGTCGAGCCAGCGCTTGCCGGTCGCCTTGTTAAAGAGTCCCTCTTCCTCAAAGGCGCTGAACGCGTCGGCTGAGAGCACTTCGGCCCACTTGTAGCTGTAGTAGCCGGCGGCATACCCGCCCGCAAAGATGTGTGAAAAGCTTTGCGGGAAGCGGTTCCAGGGCACGACCGGAACCACGCAGACTTCCTTGCGGACCTCATCGAGCACCTTCATGAATGCCTTGGGGTCGGCGTTTTCAGAATGGATCAGCATGTCAAAGAGGGCGAACTCGATCTGGCGCACGCTGAAAAGGCCGGCATGGTAGTTTTTCGCAGCGAGCATCTTGTCAAAAAGGCTCTTCGGCAGAGGCTCTCCCGAGTCCACGTGTGCGCTGATCTTTTCAATGACTTCATACTGCCAGCACCAGTTTTCCATGAACTGGCTGGGCATTTCCACGGCGTCCCACTCAAAGCCGTTGATGCCGGAAAGGCCGCTCACCGTCACGCGCGAGAGCATATGGTGCAGGCCGTGACCGAATTCGTGGAAAAGGGTTGTCACATCGTCGTGCGTGAGCATGCTCGGCTTGCCGTCAACCGGCTTGGTGAAGTTGCAGACAAGATAGGCCGTGGGGGTTCTCTCGGAACCGTCCTCGTTAAAGCCGCGCGTGAGATCGTTGTCCATCCAGGCGCCCGAGCGCTTGGACGCGCGGGCATAGAGGTCGGTGTAGAACTGGGCGATCAGCTTTCCTGTCGGCGTGGTGATCCTCCAGAACTGCACGTCCGGATGCCACAGGCTTGCACTGTCGGCGCTGATGCGGATGTCAAACATGTTTTCAACGAGCGCAAAAAGTCCCTTGAAAACCTGCGGCAGGGTGAAGTAGCGGCGAACCTCCTGCTCGGAATATGCATAGCGCTTGACCCGAAGCCGTTCGCTTGCGAAAGCCTGATCCCATGGTTCAAGCTTGTCGATGCCGAGTTCCTCCCGGGCAAATGCCTCGAGTTCGGCCTGATCATGTTTGGCCCAGGGCTTGCTGCGGCGCGCGAGGTCTCTCAAGAAATCGATGACCTGGGCGGGACTCTCTGCCATTTTGGTTGCAAGCGAGAGCTCGGCGAACGAGTGCATGTCAAGCAGCGCGGCCTCTTTTGCGCGCAGCGCGAGGAGTTCCTCGATGAGTGGAGTGTTGTCCAGCTCCTTGGGCCCGAACTCGGCGGCGCGCGTGGTGAAGGCCCTGTAGAGCGTTTGCCGAACCTGGCGATTCTCGCAGTACTGCATTGCCGGAATGTAGGAGGGGTACTGCAGCGTGAGACGCCAGCCGTCAATGCCGGCAGCCTCGGCTTCCGCCCTGTAGAGCGTCAGGATGTCATCGGGGATTCCGGCAAGTTCTGCCTTGTCCGTGATGTCGAGCGTAAAGGCGTTGGTGGCGTCAAGCAGATTCTCGCTGAACTTCTGGTTGAGCTGGGCGCAGAGCTCGCCGATCGTCTTCATCTGGGCCTTCTTGTCCGCAGGCAGGTCGGCGCCTGACAGGCGGAAGTCCCGGATTTCGTGTTCAATGAAGCGGCGCTTGACCGGGTCAAGCGACTTGAAATCTTCGCCCGAGGCGATTGCCTTGTACTTGGCAAAGAGCGCCTCGTTTTGCGAGAGCCCGATGTAGAAGGCCGTCACGACGGGAAGGTTTTCGTTGTAGGCCTCGCGCAGCTGCGGGTTGTCCATGACGCTCATGAGGTGGCCTACGGCGCCCCAGGCGCGTGAGAGATGATGACAGGCGCGCTCCAGGGGTTCGACAACGCTCTGCCAGCTTGCCAGGGTTTCGGGAGCCGTGACCTGTGCAACAACCCGGTTGGCGCGCGAGAGCAGCTCGCGCACGGCAGGCGTGACGCACTCGGCGGTGATGTGCTCGAAATCCAGCAGATGCTGCTGATTGATGAGAGGATTGAGGGAGAGATCGGACATGGTCGAAAATTTCAATAAGACAAAAAGCCCCCCTGCGGCTCAGGCGGCAGGGGGTGTTTGGAAATAAAGGGACTCAGGCAAGGCGCCGCTCTACCGCTTCCACGGTATTGGTGAGCAGCATGGCAATCGTCATGGGGCCGACGCCGCCCGGCACCGGAGAGATCCAGCCAGCGACCTCCATGGCCGCGGCCGTATCCACATCGCCGCAGAGCTTGCCGTTTTCATCGCGATTCATGCCGACGTCGATCACCAGTGCACCCGGCTTGATCATGTCGGCCTTGATGAGTTTTGCCCTGCCTACGGCGGCGATCAGCACGTCAGCCTCCCGGGTGACCTCGGCGAGGTTCTCGGTACGGCTGTGCGCCACGGTCACCGTGGCGTTGCGCCGCAACAGGAGCAGAGCCTGCGGCTTGCCGACAATGTTGCTGCGGCCGACGACGACTGCGCGCTTGCCCGTCAAGTCGTAGCCGGTCGAGTCGATCATTTTCATCACGCCGTAGGGCGTGCAGGGCAGAAAGCCGGGACGTCCCACGACGAGGTTTCCCACGTTGATGGGATGAAAGCCGTCGGCATCCTTCTCGGGCGCAATGGCGGCAATGATGCGCGCTTCGCTGATGTGCCGCGGCACGGGCAGCTGCACGAGAATTCCATCCACCGAGTCATCCCGGTTGAGCCTGTCGATCAGAGCGAGCAGCTCGGCTTCGGTCGTCTGCGCGGGCAGGCGGTATTCGAAACTCTGGATGCTGGTGTCGGCGCAGGCCTTGATCTTGTTTCGCACATAGACCTGGCTTGCCGGATTGTCTCCCACGAGAACAACGGCGAGTCCCGGGCAGTGTCCGCGCTCCTTCAGGCGCTGGACACGAACCTTGAGGTCTGCGCGGATCGAAGCCGCGATCAGGGATTTTGCGCGGGAGACTCGGGGCGGGCGACGTAAGCGCCGGTTCCCCAGAGCGGCACGGCAGAGAGCGAATGGTGGTAGCTGCCCGAGGTTTCCTTGGTCGTATACGCCAGATAGAGCAGAGTCTGAGACTGCTCGTCATAGATCCGGCGGATCTTGAGAGTCTTCAGAAAGATGCTCTTGGAGCGCTCGAAAAGCACTTCTCCGGATTTGCTCTTGTCGATCGCTGCGATCATGCTTGCGGTGATCGGGCCGCTCTGGCGGCAAGAGACCGAATTGTTCGAGGGATCGGAAAAGCTGAGGTTGGCCTCGATCGAGGAGATGTGGCAAGTGACACCGGGAACCTTCGGATCGACAAAACTGTTGATCTTGATGTCCTTGAGCGTAAAGACGCCAAGGGAGACGTCGCCCACGTCCTTCGGGCCGCATCCGCTGAGCAGCCCGAGGGAGAGAATGGCGGCCGCAAGTCCACAGAGCCGGCGCATCACTTCGCGCTCCTGCGCTTCTTAGCCTGCTCGGCAATCAGCTTGGCTTCGCGCTGCTTGAGCTGGGCAGCCTGGACAAGGGCCTTGCGAACCGCGGCGGCAGCCGGTTCGCCGGTTCGTTGAACTTCAGGCGGAACTCCACGATCGGCCTGTTGTTTCTGAGAATGTTGACCGGAACGACATTGGTGGAGCGAACGCCCTTGTGCACGCGGATTGTCTCCCACGAGAACAACGGCGAGTCCCGGGCAGTGTCCGCGCTCCTTCAGGCGCTGGACACGAACCTTGAGGTCTGCGCGGATCGAAGCCGC
>OMXR01000132.1 GCA_900315045.1 uncultured Sutterella sp.
GGCAAAGTCGAAGGTATTCTCCAAACACCTGCGGGCCGCATCGTCAGTCACGAGTGGCAGTTCGAGCAGAAATGTTTGGGATCTTTCAGGCATGCTCGGCATTATCGCAAAAAATCACGCAGGCGCATTCTTCTCCTGAATGAATTCAGAGGTTTGCTGCGCCTTTACCTATCAATTCGCTCAGGCGAAAGGACGTGGTTGAGGGCGAACTGTCCGCCCGGAAGAAATTGTCTGCCGCCAATCCGGCTCTGTCCCTGGATGAAAAGCCTCCGTACAGCTTCCGGTTCCACGATGACAGCATTGAGGAGCTCGAGGAGAGTCGAAATCGCAGCGACAACGCGAAGGCTCTTCTTGAGCGCGCCGGCGAATATGCGGAAAACATGCAGAATCAGCTCACCGAGAGCGAAGCGGTCTGGAGACTTGCCCGCGACAGTTATGCGAAGGAGCGCACTCCCCAGACGATCTGGGAGCTGCAGGACGCCGCTTTTCAGCTGGAAAAATCCCGGGCTCACAAGATTGCATCCCAGATCGTCAAGAGCAATGCCGAGACGGTGCTGGCCACGCGTGAGCTTGAACTTGAGAGCCAGGCCCGCCGGCGGGTCTACATCCGCGACAATCTCGATCTGGATGAAAAGCGTTGTGAGGCTCAGATTGCCTCTTTGAACCAGAGCAGCCAGAAGCTTGCCGCGGCCCGGGCCAAGGCGAGAGCCGGTTTCGTGAAGGCCGAAGAATCCTTCCGCGACGCCCAGATCAAGTACGCCGCCGCAAAAGGCACGGCGAAGGACCTGGCGCAGATTGAACGGGACATGCGCGAAGCCGACCGCACCCGGCTGATTCTGGAACTCGACCATCTTCAGGCTCAGCAGCTCATGCTGGATGCCCGCAGGCGGCTCTGGGCCTTGCGTCATGAATTTGCCGAGGAAGGCGGCAACGCTACCGGAATTTCCCGGATTGCCGACGAGCTCAATCTTGAGATCCGCGCGTTCGAGGCGGACATGGGCGAGGTTCAGAAGACGCTCCTCGATCTGCAGGTGAACTATGCCTCCATTCGGGAGAAGCTGGGTGAGATTCCGCAGGCTGGCGCAATGGCGGACATGCTCAGAAGGGATGGCGCCGTCATTCAGGAGACCATCAACGAGTGTCTTGCCCATGCCTCAAGTCTCTTCAGCATCATCGCGCAGGAGCGCGTCATGATCGAAGATCTTGACCAGAAGTACAGGATCCTGCCCAGCTGGCGGAAGGCGCTTGAATGGTGGCGGACCAAGGGCGCGGTGATGCTGAACGCCGAATTGTGGCAAAGCGGAAACTACGCCGTGAGGCTGAAGGAGTTCGCCTATGCCCTGGCGCTCATCCTGCTGGGGACCTGGGCCGCACGGCGCATTGTCATTCCCGCCATCCTCTGGTTCGCCACGCGGCGCTCCGGCATGGACAAGACCGGCAGCCGCTCGCTCAGCCGCATTCTGCTTTTCATTGCCACCATCGGCATCTTTCTGGGAGCCCTCAGGATTGTCGGCATTCCGCTCGAGGCCTTTGCTTTCCTTGGCGGCACGCTTGCCATTGCCATCGGCTTTGGCGCACAGAACCTCTTCAAGAATCTCATCGGCGGCATCCTGCTCACGGTGAAGCGCCCCTTCCGCATCGGCAGCGTCATCGAAGTGGGCGGCATCTCCGGCGTCGTGAGCGACATCGGCTACAGCGTGACCATCATTCGCACGTTCGATGCCAAGGAAGTGCTCATCCCCAACAGCGATCTGCTGGAAAAGCAGGTCATCAACTGGAACCTCTCAGACGCCCTGCTGCGCTGCGAGGTGGTTGTCGGCGTCGAGTACGGCACGCCTGCCGAGCAGGTTCGCGATGCGCTTCTTGCGGTTGCGGACAGCAACCCCGAGATTCTCAAGAATCCCAAGCCGGAGGTTCTCCTGAATGAGTTCGCAGACAGCAGCATGGAGTACATACTCTACTTCTGGGTCAATCTGCGCGTCTCCAAGCGTCTGGTCGTTGCCTCCGACGTCCGCATGCTGATTCAGAAGAAATTCGCTGAATCGGGAATCGAGATGGCCTACCCGCACATGGATGTGACGATGCTTGGGGGCGATTCGAAAGCAAGAGGAGCTTCCGAGATCCGGACGGGGGAGCAGGCGGCTCCGGCCTAGACGCGCACCGGGAGCAGGCCGCCGGTCCCGGGACGGAATGGCCGGAGATGGCAGCGCCTGCCCGAGGCGGCGCACTTGCACGAATGCCTTAAGCAGGGGGCCCGGGTTCCGTAGTATTCTTGCCGTATGTTTTCCCTCTTTTTTCAAGGAATTCCCCATGTCTTTTCGTCTCGGCACGCTGCAAAGCATCCTCAACACGCGCTTGAAGCCTCTTGTTCCCGAACTCGAGCGGCAGATCGGACTCACGGTCACGATCGGGCACAGCACCGATCTGTTTGAAGACCTTCTCTCCGGCAGGTTCGACGCCGTGTTTGCGATCGACCGGCCCCAGAGCGAAGAGGTCGGCAGGGCCAACGCCGTTGCCGAACAGGTCATGCTGATCTATCCGGACGCGCACTGCCCGGTCGACTCCCAGAGCGACCTGCAGGATCTGCCCTTCGTGACGTTTGCCGAAGGCTGCTCCTACCGCAGGCGGGGGCTTTCCTGGATGGCCGAGGCTGGGCTCGAGCCGATCGCCGTTGAGGTGGTTCCGACCTACCCAGACATCATCCGCAAGGTTGTCGACGGGCAGGGGTTCGGCGCGATTCCGGGCTCCGTGCTTGCGGCCTCGCCCATGAAGACCAATGTCCAGGCCGACCCGATCCAGGGTCCCAACGGCAAGGTCTGGGTGGAGCTGCTCTGGCGCAAGGATGCCGATCCCAAGGCGGTTGAGGCGATCCGCAAGGCAATGGGCTTTTAGCGGTTGTCCGTCCGCAGAGCAGCCGAAGGAGGCGCCGTCAACCACCCTCGCCTGAAGGCGAAGGCTTGTGAAAGCCTTGGGTGACTAGCCTAAGTTTGCCGAAAGGCGAACTACGTTGGTTGAGAATACATAGG
>OMXR01000019.1 GCA_900315045.1 uncultured Sutterella sp.
CTTCATAATCCGTGCACGCAAATTCGACAAACGAATGCTCGTCAACCTCGAACAGATGTATCAAAGCCACACCTTCCCCAACATCACCCTCGTGCTCAACGACGTACACTACAAGAAACTAATGCCCTACGAAAAGAAATACGGCTACGGTTACGGCTATGGTTATGGTTACGGCTACGGTTATGGCTACGGCTACGGTTATGGCTACGGCTACGGATATGGCTATGGCGAAGGCTCGAAGAAGAAAAAGCATGTCGCCTGGTACAAGAAACTCTTTGGCCGCGGCTAGAAATCGCCCATGACGAACACTCCCTCGGACATCGCCCCCAGTGAGCCTGCGAGCGGTGCCGGGGCTGCCCCGGCAGCTCCGGCCGCAGCTGCCGGAGCTTCTGCCGCCCGATCCGGGCATTCCCGCACGCACGCTCATCGTCACCATCATCACCGACGCCACGGCAATACGTCCGGCCGGACGCAGCTGCTCAAGGCGCTCGGCAAGTTCCTTCTGGCCGGCTCCGGCCTCCTCGTCTTCCTCACTCTGGCATTTCTTCCCATCCTCTGGGGCGGGCGTCATGCACTGCCGCTCGGAGCCGCCGGCGTGAGCCTGTGCGCGGCCGGATGCCTGTGGTGCGCCGGAACGATCCTCCGGGGACGGTGGCTGCCGCGGTTCAACTGGTGGGCCGTCCTGCTTTTCGGCCCGCTCATCGCGGTGAGCCTCGCGCAGCTCTCACCCGCCTTTTTCGAGTGGGTCGCGAACGACGCCTACCGGGAGATCTGGCAGCGCGCCCTGTCGGCGCAATCCCTCACTGGGGTGAAGCCCGTTCTGGCCGCCATCCGGGAGATGCAGATCGACGGCATCCTCACGCTCACGCTGGGCCTCATCTTTTGTCTTGTCTGCTCGGCGCTTTTTGACGACAACCAGAAGGTGCTCTGGCTGGTTCTGATCATCATCCTTGCGAGCCTCGTCTCTTCGGTGACGGCGCTCATTCAGCTCATCGACAAGCCCGACCTCATCATCTTTGCGGGCAAGGCGGGGGAAAAGGTCGCAAGCGGCGGTTTCTTCAACCGCAATCACACGGCCGATTTCTCCCTCATGGGATTTTTCCTTGCGATGGGAAGCGTTGTGGCACTCGTGACAAGCTCTCGTCATTCGGGCCTCAGAAAAACCCTGGGGGAAAGGAAGGTTCGGTTTGCCACCGCGGGCCTTGCGGCCGCCGCGCTCACCTGCTTTCTCACCGTCGCTCTGACCTACTCGCGCACGGCGATCCTGCTGTCCATCGCCGGCATCTTTCTGTTTGCCGTGTGGATGTCGCTCAGCAAAGGACGCAAGGCATTTTCCGTGCCCATGCTCCTGACGATCGCTGGCGTCGGCCTCGTGAGCATTGTCGGCCTGGATCTGCTGATCGAGCGTCTTGAACTCGCCCTCTCGGGCACAGACAGCAGCGGACTCGTGCGCATGGAGATCTGGAGAATCATGGCGAAGGTCATCGCCCTCTCCCCCTGGTTCGGATCGGGCTTTGGCGCCGCCCGCGAGTTCTTCCCGATGTTTGACACGAGTTTTCTGCCCAATCAGATCTCGTACGACGCGCACAACGATTATCTGGACATGATCGCCCAGTTCGGGCTGATCGCCGGAGGCCTCGTGATCGCCCTTGGCGCCCTGCTTGTCGCCCGCACCCTGGTGCGGCTCATCCGCACGCCCAACAAGGCCTCGTCCTACTATCCGGTTGCCGTGGCGGCGTTCCTTGCCATCTGCGTCGTTCTGGGGCATGAATTCGTTGAATACGGCCTGAAGCAGCCGGCAAACCTTCTGCTGTTCTGCGCGCTTGGGATTGCCCTCTCGCGTCTGATGGAACGCATCGACCAGAGCCACGTCCGGGGAAATCAATTGCTCGTGAGCCCCGCCCCCGCATACCGCGGGATCGTCGGCATCGGCTCGAGCGCATTCCTGCTCATCGCGGCCCTCGCCTATGTCGGCCTTGGATATCCGTATGTCAACAAGGCCCAGGAAGGCAGGCTCGTGCTCAATCTTGAGCAAGCGACCCTCGCCTCGCGGCTCAGCCGCACGATCAGTCATGAACTGCTTGCCGACCTTCGGAAAACACAGGCTGAAAAACTGCTCGCGCGGTTCCCTGAAAACGCTTTGGGACTGACGTCCCTCATCAATGCGAACACCGACCTGCTGTCCGCCCGTTCAGCGAAACTGCGGGCCGAGGCCCTCACCGCCGTGACGGGCGTGCCCGTCACACCGCGCCAGGTCACGCACCGGGCCTTCATCCCCTACCAGCGTCAGGCACTGATGCGCCTCGCGGACAAAGACCGGCTGCAGCTGGCGCAGGACTATACGGCCAATGCCAACCTCGCAAGGCGCCTGACAGAAGCCGATCCGCTCAATCCCTTCGCCACCTCCTCGGTTGCAACGCTCCAGGATGAAAACGCGTACTGGCTTGGGAAGTCGCCGAACACACTCGCCCTGCATCAATATGCCCTCAGCATGTACCCGATGCGCCCGCGCATCCTGCAAAACGCCATCAGTTCCGTGCTCGCCATGCTGGATTTTGAGACTGATGGGGAAAAGCGCAAGGATTTGACCGGCATGGCGCTTGAGTGGACAGGCAGGCTCGCCGAGCAAAGGCCCCGGGATCTGACACGGCTGCTGCCGGCACTCGAGCGTTCCGGAATCAGCGCCGAGAAACTCTCAAACGTCGTGCCGCAGTCCATCTCGGGCCTGGAGATCTACGTTCGTTACCTCATCGGTGAGAAGCGCTTTGACGAAGCGCTCCGCGCACTGGAAGCAATGAACGCACTCAACGAAGCGCGTCTTGAGGAGGAGCTGCCCTGGACCATGGGTCGGCTTGCCTACCTCAAGCGCGAGCGCCGTACCAAACCCGCAGTCACCAAGCGGGTCGAGGAGCTGCGCCTTTTGGCGTACCGCGGCCAGGGCGATGAAGATCTTGTCGAGCAGGGTCAGCAAAATCTGCAGGCGGCAAAACAGGCAGCAAACAATGAGCGGCTTGAGCGGCTTGACGCTCTGATCGCCTCGGGACAATGGGCGCTTGCCGAAGAGGTCGCACGGAAAATGGGAGACGATCCTCGGGCGCTGGTGCGCTTCGGCGAAATGACCGTCACCCAGAACCGCGGGGCCAAGCTGCGGGAGATCCTCAAGAAGCTTGAGGATCTCGAAGCGGACATGGACGAGCCGACGCGGAAAGCGTACGAAGCATTGCAGAAAAAGGCTGAGACGGTTCTCTGACGGGGGTGACGCAAAAAGCGTGAGGGCTTTTCAGCGCCCTAAGCTTCCTAGAATACCGGGAGGCTCTCGGGCTCATATAATCTTGGTCCAACTTTTTGGCCGCATCCCCCAGAAGCAAAAAACCTCCCGGCGTGCACCGCCGAGAGGTCCTTTCTCCAACAAATCAGGAACAGCTCGTCAGAACTATTCCTTCCATCTGATGCCGTGCGCGTCGAACACCCGCTCCAGGCGCCGCGCGTGCTCGTTCTCCTCCTCGATGCTCTTGGCAATTTCATCGGCAAGAGCGTCTTCGCCGGCGGTCCTTACCTTGGCGCAGATCTCCCTGAGCTGCGCCTCGGCTCCCGCTTCGAGCCGATAGGCGCCAAGAAGCATCTTCCAGAACTTCTCTTCGTCAGACGCCCCCTTGCCCAGCATGGCACCGTATCGGCCGCCGTGGAACGCGTCCTCGGCGGCATTTGCGCAGCACGCCTCGGCAACATCGTCCCAGCCTTTTTCCCTGGCGAGGTACGCCATGACGTAGTACATGTTTGCGCCGTTGGCTTCGGCGTTGTAGAGCATTTCGATGAGTTCCCGGAACTGGGATTTCTCGGCATATCCGTGCATCGACATGGATTGTCCTTTCTATTCTGGTTGCAAAGGAAGCTTCATTCCCGCTCGTCGAGCCAGGCCTGCAGGATCGCCTCAAGCCGAGGCTCGTTGCTCGCCTGCGGATCATCGTCAAAATCCTCGAGCGCAAGCACCATTTCGCGCAGCTCGGAAAGCCGCAGCGTCACCGGATCAAGCTCCGGGTTGGCGTCATAGAGTTCCTCGGCGATCGTCTGGGCGTCAGTCCATTTGAGCGTCATCGCCGCCTCCTACTCGTTCTCGTGCACGAGGTTGCGGTTGAGCCTCGGGATCTCGATCGTGATGTCCTCGCTTCCCATCCGCGTCTGGCAGGAGAGGCGCGAGAGCGGCGTTGCGGCAAAGGCCTGATCGAGCTGATCGAGCTCGTTGTCATCGGCTTCGGGCAGAGAGTCAAAGCCCTCGCGCACGATCACGTGGCACGTGGCGCAGGCGCAGTTGTACTCGCATGCGTGAGGGATCCTGATCCCGGCCTTGTTGAGCGCCTGGGCAAGCTTTGCGCCCTGGGCAACCTCAACCTTGGCGCCCTGCGGGCAGATCGCCTCATTGGGCAGAATGGTCACTATCGGCATGTGTCTTTCTCCTAAACCTGAATTTCGTCGAGCGTCTGCCCCGCAAGCGCGTTGCGGATGGAACGGTCCATGCGGCGCGCGGCAAACTCGCCCGTTGCGGCGGCAAGCGCTTCGATCGCCTTCTTGATCGCCCCCGAGTCGCTGCCCGCGGCCTTTCGCCGCAGATCCTCGATGCCCGCATCGATCGCCGCGCGCTCGGAAGCACTCAGCAGATCGGCATCGGTTTCAAGCGCCGAGTTCGTCGATTCGATGATGCGCGAGGCTTCCACGCGCTGCTCGCGCAGCTCGCGCTCGATCATGTCGCTCCTGGCGGATTCATTGCCCTCGCGCAGCATCCGCACGATATCCTCGTCGGTGAGTCCGTAGCTCGGCTTGACGCGCACGGAGCTCTCCACGCCGGTGCGGGTCTCGCGGGCCGACACCGAGAGCAGTCCGTCGGCGTCAATCTGGAACGTGACGCGGATCCGCGCGCCCCCCGCCGCCATCGGCGGAATGCCGCGCAGCTCAAAGCGCGCGAGCGAGCGGCAGGCGTCCACCATCTCGCGCTCGCCCTGCACGACGTGGATCGCCATCGCGGTCTGGCCGTCCTTGAACGTCGTAAAGTCCTGAGCCATGGCAACCGGAATCGCGGTATTCCTCGGAATCACCTTCTCGACCAGCCCGCCCATGGTCTCAAGACCAAGCGAAAGGGGCGTCACGTCAAGAAGCAGCCAGTCCTCGCCCCCATTGTTGCCGGCAAGCTTGTTGGCCTGCATGGCGGCGCCGACCGCCACCACTTCGTCCGGATTGATGTTGCAGAAGGGCGCCGCGCCGAAGAACTCCGTCACCGCCTCGCGCACGCACGGCATGCGCGTTGCGCCGCCTACGAGCACCACGCCCTGAAGATCCGGGACGCTGCTGTGCGCGTCGCGCAGCACGCTCTTTACTGCCGAGAGCGTCTTGTTCACGAGGTTGCACGTGATGCGGGCGAATTCCTCCCGGGTGATCTCCCGCTCGATCCGCCTGCCGCCGGAGAGCTCCACGGCGAGCCTTGCGCTCTCCTTTTCCGTGAGCTCCTCCTTGGCGCGGCGCGCGGCAACGGTGAGCTTTCGCTTGTCCTGCGCGTCGAGAATCGCTTCGGCCCCAAGCCCTTCGAGCGCCCAGCACACGAGCCGGTGGTCGAAGTCATCGCCCCCGAGCGCCGAATTGCCGCCCGTTGCGAGAACCTCGAACACACCCTTGGTGAGCTTCAGAAGCGACACGTCGAACGTGCCACCTCCGAGGTCGTAGATGAGGTACAGTCCCTCGGCTCCGCTGTCAAGCCCGTAGGCCAGCGCGGCCGCCGTGGGTTCGTTGAGAAGCCGCAGCACATTGATGCCCGCAAGCTTTGCCGCATCCTTGGTCGCCTGGCGCTGCGCATCGTCAAAGTACGCCGGAACCGTGATGACGGCGCCGACAAGCTCCCCTCCGAGCCGCTCCTCGGCCCTGGCGCGCAAGGCCGAGAGCACCTGCGCGGACACCTCAACCGGGCTCTTCACGCCCGCCCGGGTGCGGATCTGCACCATCCCCGAGGCATCCTCGAACTGGTAGGGCAGGATGATCCCGCCGTCAAGGTCGGCCTTTCCGCGGCCGATGAGCCGCTTGGCCGAGCTGATCGTGTTGAGCGGATCGCTCTCCTGGCTCGCGGCGGCTTCGTGCCCGACCTCGATTGCGCCGTCCGGGCAGAACCGCACGATGGAGGGCAGCAGAGCGCGGCCCTGCTCGTCCCGGATCACTTCAGGGGCGCCGTTCACCACGGTGGCGACGAGCGAATTGGTGGTTCCCAGATCAATGCCGACGGCAAGCCGCTCCTCGTGGGGCGCGGCCGACATGCCGGGCTCGGCGATCTGCATCAGACCGATCATGCGTAGATTCCTTTACTCTTTGCCGCCCTCAAGGTCGCGGCGGATTCGTTCAACAAACATCAGGCGGCGGACCGCCTCGCGGGCGAGAGCATTGTCCCGGCGCTCGTCAAGAGCCTCTCCAAGACGGGAGATCAGCTCATCCCGCAGCGCCTCGACCTCCCCAAGGAGCGGCTCGAGCGAAGCGCCCTGCGCGCGCAGGCTCTCGGCCTTCTCCCGCCAGCTCATCTGCTGCATGAGAAAGGCCCCGTCCATGCGGGTGTCGGTTTCGCTGCCGGCATCGGCGCCGCGCAGCCGCAGGATGAGCGAAGCGCGGCGCACGGGATCGGCGATCTCGTCGCGGGCCTCGTTGATGCGGCCCGCCCACTGCTCGGCAACGCGCCGCTCGGCGGCGCTCCTGCCGGCAAAGCGGTCCGGGTGCACGCGGGCGATGGCGCTGCGCCAGCCCTTCTCGACAAGTTCCGGGTCAATCGCGAAGCGCTCGGGCAGTCCGAGCAGCGCAAACGGCGTCAGGTCAGCCATGAAGACTCCTAGACATGGAAGGACTTGCCGCAGCCGCAGCGCTCTTTTTCCTGCGGATTGTTGTACTTGAAGCCCTCCTGCAGGCCTTCCTTGACATAGTCAAGCTCGGTGCCGTCGATGTAGGGCAGGCTCTTGGCATCCACGAGAACCTTCACGCCGAAGCTCTCGGTCACCTCGTCATCGGGATTGACGACGTCGGCGAACTCGAGCTTGTAGGCCATGCCCGAGCAGCCCGAGGTCTTCACCCCGAGTCTCAGGCCGATGCCCTTGCCGCGCTTGGCAAGGAAGGCGGAAACGTGCTTGGCTGCCGCTTCGGTCAGTGTCACTGGCATTGTTCTGTCCTCCCCGGCCGGCTACTCGGATTTCTTCTGCTTGGCCCGGTAGTCGTCGATTGCGGCCTTCACGGCGTCCTCGGCAAGAATCGAGCAGTGGATCTTCACCGGCGGCAGCGCGAGCTCCTCGGCGATTTCCGCATTGGTGATCTTGGCGGCATCCTCAACCGTCTTGCCCTTCACCCATTCGGTGACGAGCGAGCTCGAGGCGATCGCCGAGCCGCAGCCGTAGGTCTTGAACTTGGCGTCTTCGATCACGCCCTCCTTGTTGACCTTGATCTGCAGGCGCATCACGTCGCCGCAGGCCGGAGCGCCCACCATGCCGGTGCCGACGCTCTCGTCGCTCTGATCCAGTGTGCCGACATTGCGGGGGTTTTCGTAGTGATCAATCAGTTTTTCGCTGTAAGGCATTTGATGTTCCTGTCTCTGACGGGGTTCTGTTTTCCGGCGGGAAGGGCTTGAACGCCCTTCCCGTCCGCTATCCGGTTAGTGGGCGGACCACTTGATCTTGGTGAGGTCCATGCCCTGCTGGTGCATTTCCCAAAGGGGCGAGAGATCGCGCAGCTTGGCGACCTTCTCGGCAAGGAGCTTCACGGCAAAGTCGATCTCCTCTTCGGTCGTGAAGCGCCCGAACGTGAAGCGGATCGAGCTGTGGGCGAGCTCGTCGCTGCGCCCCAGAGCGCGCAGCACGTAGCTCGGCTCGAGGGAGGCCGAGGTGCAGGCCGAGCCCGAGCTCACCGCGAGGTCCTTGACGGCCATCATGAGGCTCTCGCCCTCGATGTACTCGAAGGAGACGTTGAGATTGGTGCAGACGCGGTGCTCGAGCGAGCCGTTGATCACGATCTCGGGAATATTGGCCTTCAGCCCCTCGAGGAAGCGCTTCTGGAGCGCCGTGAGACGTTTGATCTCCTCGGCCTGCTCAAGGCGAGCCAGGCGGTACGCTTCGCCCATGCCGACGATCTGGTGGGCGGCAAGGGTGCCCGAGCGCATGCCCCGCTCGTGTCCGCCGCCGTGGATCTGCGGCTCGATCCGGATGCGGGGCTTGCGGCGCACGTAGAGCGCACCAATGCCCTTGGGCCCGTAGACCTTGTGCGAGGACAGGCTCATCAGATCGATCTTCATCGTCTGCATGTCAAGCACCATCTTGCCCGGGGCCTGCGTCGCGTCGCAGTGGAACACGACGCCGTGCCTGCGGCACATCTCGCCGATCGCGGCGATGTCCTGGATGACGCCGATCTCGTTGTTGACCGCCATGACGGACACGAGAATCGTGTCGGGACGGATTGCGGCCTCAAGGGCCTCAAGGTCAAGCAGACCGTCTTCCTTGACGTCCATGTACGTGACTTCATAGCCCTCGGTCTCAAGGTGGCGCATGGAGTCGAGCACGGCCTTGTGCTCGGTCTTCACGGTGATGAGGTGCCGTCCCTTGTCCTTGTAGAAGTGCGCGGCGCCCTTGATGGCGAGGTTGTCGGACTCGGTAGCGCCCGAGGTCCAGACGATTTCGCGCGGATCGGCGTTGATGTAGGCCGCAACCTCTTTCCTAGCCTCCTCGACGGCCTTCTCGGCCTCCCAGCCGTAGCTGTGGGAGCGGCTCGCCGGATTGCCGAACTGCTCGCAAAGGAAGGGGATCATCTTCTGGGCGACGCGCGGATCCACCGGAGTCGTTGCCGAGTAGTCAAGATAAACGGGAAGTTTCATTTTTGATCCTAACGATTAGAAAGTCTGAAGCGGCTCGGGAGTTCCTATTGCTCGGAGCGAGCCGGAAGAATGGAGGAAACCGGCACGCGGGCCTCGCCCCCGTGCTGCGCGGTGTAGCGCTCGACGATGTCGGAGAGCGTTCTCGCGTTCAGGAAATTGGCCATGGTGCTGTTCAGTTCCGACCAGAGCCCGTGCGCGAGGCACTCGGCTCCGCCGCGGCAGGAGCCGTCTCCGCGGCACTGCGTCGCGTCGACCTTGCCTTCGACCGCCGAGACGATCTCTCCGGCGGTGATCCTGTCGAGCGAGCGGGCAAGGCGATAGCCGCCGCCCGGCCCGCGCGAGCTCACCACAAGGTCGGCTCTCCTTAACTTGCAGAAGATCTGCTCGAGATACGTCACGGAAATCTGCTGACGCCTTGCAATATCGGAGAGCCTGACCGGATCCTTGGTCCCATAGAGGGCAAGATCGATCATGCTGGTCACGGCAAAGCGGCCGCGCGTGGTGAGCTTCATGGGTTCTGTGGATTTTCCTGGGGTTCTGGGACCGGAAAAGGCACAGAGGGAGACGCCGCAATACCTTACCGGAATTGTCGGGAATTCTACACACATACCTGACAAAATTTGTCAGATTTAAAACAAATTAGTTTGCATATTGATCTATTTATATTTTTTTACTTTTAATGCTAGTATTTACACAAAATTAACGAACAAGGGATGTCTCTTCGCTGCCGAAATGCCACGGCATCCGATTCCGCCTCAACCTCTTGTCTGCCGCCACTGGCGACCTGAGAATGCGCGACGCGGCGTATCAAGCTAACAATTTGATTTTAAATTGTTTATATGTTGGCTTTTGAACTTTTTGCGGGGAACTTTTGAGCATTTTTTGCTCATGCCGAGAGAAGTCGCTCTCCGTCGGCTCTCGCGGCCTGCCGCTTCAAGATTTCTTTGCCCTGCCCCCTGCGGAACTGTTCCAATAGGCGGGCAGCAAGCCAGCCTCTCATGCCAGGAATTCAGCAATCTGCCCTAGACGGCAAATCGCATCGCAAAAGCGTGGCTCTTTACCCGGTGTCATTGCATGGGTTTAGCCTAGAATGCCGCCGGTCCAATTCCTTTATTTCCTTCCTAGTGAGGAGTGACATTCATGTCAGGTTTAATGAATACTACGATCAAGAGCCTGCCCCTGGTCTATCGCGGCAAAGTGCGCGAGTGCTATGCAGTGGGCGAAGACAAGCTGCTCATGATCGCCACCGACCGGATCAGCGCATTCGACGTCATCCTGAGCGTGCCCATCCCCAACAAGGGCAAGGTGCTCACGGGGCTGACGCAGTTCTGGTTCAGCAAACTCTCGGCCGACCTGCCCACGCAGCTCACCGGCATCGATCCGGCAACCGTTGTCGCTCCCGACGAGGTTGACCAGGTTGCGGGCCGCGCCATGGTCGTCAAGCGCCTGAAGCCCATTCTCATCGAGTGCGTCGCCCGCGGCTACATCATCGGCGGCGGCTGGAAGGACTATCAGGCCACCGGCAGCGTCTGCGGCGTGAAGCTCCCCGCCGGGCTCAAGATGGCCCAGAAGCTTCCCGAGCCGATCTTCACCCCGGCCGCCAAGGCCGAAGTCGGCACCCATGACGAGAACATCTCCTACGAGAAGGTCGTCGAGCTCTACGGCGAAACGATCGCCTCGCGCATCCGCGAGCTCACGCTCACGCTCTACAAGCGCGCGGCCGACTACGCCGCCACCAAGGGCATCATCATCGCCGACACGAAGTTCGAGTTCGGCCTGGATGAGAACGGCGAGGTCTGCCTGATGGACGAAGTGCTCACGCCCGACAGCTCCCGCTTCTGGCCCGCCGACCAGTACAGTGAAGGCATCTCGCCCCCCAGCTACGACAAGCAGTTCATCCGCGACTGGCTTGAGACCCAGGTCTGGGACAAGACTCCGCCCGCCCCCGTGCCTCCTGCCGAAATCATCGAAAAGACCGCGATGAAGTACCGCGAAGCTCTGGTTCGCCTCTCGGGCAAGGATGTCGAATAGCGGCTAGAATCCGCGGCAATCCGCGGGATTCGCACTGGCGCAAAGGCGCGCGTGAGCCCTGAGGCTCTGCGCGCTTTTTGCTTGCCCTTCCCTTTTTTCGTTTTCTTTTTCCGGACTACTGACATGACTGAACAAAAGCCCCTCGTCGGCATCGTGATGGGATCGACTTCCGACTGGCCCCTGATGCAGAACACCGCCAAGACGCTTGAATCCTTCGGCGTTCCCTATGAAGTGCGCGTGCTGAGCGCCCACCGCACGCCGGACGAGGCACTCGAGTATTCGGCAACGGCGGCCGACCGGGGCCTTGCCTGCATCATCGCGGGCGCGGGCGGCGCCGCGCACCTGGCAGGCGTGCTTGCCGCCAAGTGCACCATCCCGGTTCTGGGCGTTCCCGTGCCCTCGAAGTACCTGTCCGGCCAGGACAGCCTCTACTCCATCGTTCAGATGCCCAAGGGCATCCCCGTCGCGACGTTTGCGATCGGAGAGGCCGGCGCAGGCAATGCCGCCCTCTTTGCCGTCTCGATCCTCGCCCTCTCGGACAAGAGCCTTGCCGACAAGCTCGCCGCCTTCCGCGCCGCCCAGCGCGAAAAGGTTCTCTCCGCGAAGCTTCCGCTTGAAGGCTAAGCGCGCATGTACCCAGCGATCGACGAAAGCGCCGTGCGGGAGGCCGCCCGGGTTCTGCTCTCGGGCGGGCTCGTTGCCATTCCCACCGAAACGGTCTACGGCCTGGCGGCCGACGCGGACAACCGCGAGGCCGTGCTTGCGACCTTTGCCGTGAAGGGCCGGCCCACGAACCACCCGCTCATCGTGCACGTCAAGAGCGCCGAGGCGCTGCCCTTCTGGGCCAAGGACATCCCACAGAGCGCCTGGCTGCTTGCGGAAAAGTTCTGGCCCGGGCCGCTCACGATGGTTCTGCCGCGCTCGGAGCGCTGCGGCACGTTCGTGACGGGCGGACAGGACACGGTCGCGATCCGCTGCCCCGCCCACCCCTGGGTGCAGCGGCTCCTTGCCGAGATCAGCGGCCCGACCATGAAGGGCTTCACGGCTCCGAGCTGCAACACGTTCGGGCGCATCTCCCCGACCTGCGCCGAGCACGTGCTCGCCGATCTGGGCGTGAAGCCCGCGGGCAAGCTCGACTATGTCCTTGACGGCGGACGCTGCGAAGTGGGCGTCGAATCGACGATTCTCGATCTTTCGGGCGGCCGCCCGCAGATTCTGCGGCACGGCGCCGTCACCCGGGAGATGCTTGAAGAAGCGCTCGGCGTGCCCGTACCCGATGCAGGAGACGCAGCCCCCCGGGTGCCCGGCACCTTGAAGAGCCACTACGCGCCGGCAACGCGCCTGGAACTCGTCCCGCGCGAAGCCTTTGCCGCCCGGGTGCGCGCGCTCTCCCACATCAAGCTCGCCGTCATGGCAAGCGAAGAGTGCCTCGCCGGGCTCCCCGGCAATGTCGTTCTCGCGCTCAAGGCTCCGAAGGAAGCCGCGCCCTACGCGAGCTTTCTCTACGAAGCGCTGCACGAACTGGACGGTGCGCAAGCCGGCCGGATCCTCGTCGAGCGTCCGCCGCAGGGGGCCGCCTGGGCCGCCGTGAACGACCGTCTGGGGCGGGCCTCGGCCTGAACGCCATGACCGACGCAAGACGCCTTGCCCCCGTCGGGGTTCTGGATTCGGGGCTTGGAGGCCTCTCCATCATGAGGGCCCTGCGCGCGAGGCTCCCGCATGAAGATTTTCTTTTTGCCGGAGACTGCGGGCACGCGCCCTGGGGTGACCGGGACTGCGCCTTCATCCAGGACCGCTGCCACTCGATGTGCAGCTTCCTGCTCGAGCGCGGAGCCAAGGCGATCGTGCTTGCCTGCAACACGGCCACGGCCGAAGCGGCCGACTACCTGCGCAGCTTCATTCCCGTGCCGGTCATCGGGGTCGAGCCGGCCGTCAAGCCCGCCGCGAAAAGCTCGGATGCCCGCCGCGTCGGCGTGCTCGCCACGACGCGCACGATCTCGAGCCGGCGCTACCGGCTGCTGCTCGAGCGCTTTTCCGGGGGCACCGCCGTCATCTCCAGAGGCGCTCCAGGATTGATGGAGTGCGTCGAGCGCGGCGAATTCAACACGCCGCAAACCCGAGCCCTCATCGCGCGGTACCTTGAGCCCATGTTGAGGGAAGGCATCGACACGCTCGTTCTGGGCTGCACGCACTACCCGTTTCTCACCGATGCGATCCGGGAGGTGGCGGGAGTGAGGCCGCTCACGATCATCGAGCCGGGCCCCGCGGTTGCCGCGGTTCTGGAAGCAAGGCTGCGGGAAATCGATGCGCTCAATTCCTCGGAAGCTCCGGGCACGGAGCGCTTTTTCATCGCCGACGCAAGGAACCACGAGCGGGTTCTGAAAACCCTCTGGCCGCAGGCCGCTACGCCCGAAGAGCTAACGGCTTAGCGTCCGCCTGCGCAACATAGGGCTGCATCTTTTCGCGCAGATGGTCGGGAATGGGCTGGGCATGCAGCTCCCCCTCGCCACCCGCGCACACCATGGTCTCGGCCATCTTGAGCCGAAGCTGCCCGCTGCACTCAAGCGTCATCGCGAGGCGGATCGAGCTGCTGCCGAGCCGCTCGATCCAGAGCTTTGCGATGCACTCGTCCCCGGGGCGGGAGGGACTGACGAAATCGCACCGGATGCCCACGACGGGCAGCCCCACCCCGTGCCGGAAGAGCTCCATGAAGGGGATGTTGACGACCTTGCGGAAAAAATCCTCCACCACGCCGTTGAAGATCGTGAAGTACTGGGGGTGAAAGACGATGCCAGCGGGGTCGCAGTGGGCAAAGCGGATGAGAACCGGGGTTTCGAAAATCTTGTGCATGGGAGAGATTCCTTTTTGCGCATTATCCACTACCGCGTACCAAAGCGCGAACGCGAAGGACCCCGTCCGGAGACCTTTGCGCTATCGTTCGCGCGAACTATTGACAAGAAATGCTCTGATGACCAGCACCACCCCGATTCTTGACGCTCTGCTCACGCGGCGCAGTCTCAAACCCAAGCTTCTGCAGGTTCCCGCTCCGGACATGCAGACTCTGCAGCTTTGCGCCCGAACCGCGCTCAGAGCGCCAAACCACGGAAATCTCCCTGTGTGCCGCTTCATCCTGATCGACGAAGCCTCGCGCGAAAAACTGGGCGAGCTTTTCCGGGCGGCAAGCCTGAGAAGCGGCGCCGACGAAGAAAAGGCGGCCCGGCGCGCGAGCAAGGCGCTCAAAGGTCCGATGCTGGTCGGGTTCATCATCCGGCGCTTTGACGGAGCCGAGGCTCCGCTTGACGAGCAGCTCATCACCGCCGGCGCGGCGCTTGAGAATTTCCTGCTCGCCCTGCAGGCTTGCGGATTCGGCGCAATCGTACTTTCGGACAGCTGCAGGGAGGATCCGGAACTCAAAAGCGCTCTGGGAATCGATCCCGATGAGACGCTCTGCGGCTGGATCACCATCGGGACGCCGGCTTCGGACGGGCAGCCCGTGCCGGAAAGCCGCCCCGAGCCGCTCGGCGTCTGGAAAATGTAGAGAGCACCGGAAGCTTTTCTCCTGACCAGAAAAGAGCCTCTGCGCCAACGGAGTCGGTTCATTGCGCGGCGAGTTCTCTGCCCAGCCGTTCGGCCTTGCGTCTAAGTGCTGCAAAAATCGGCTCCCGGACCTGCTCCGGGATGTGGCGGGACAACCGTTCAGCCTCCGTGACAACGTCCAGGGTTCTGCGGGAGAGTTCCGCCAGAATCCTGCGTATGCAGCCTTCCCCCAGGCCCCCCCTGCGGCCGGCAGAGAGAAATTGCCGCAGGCCGATCTCCTCAACGCGATAGTGCCGATTCTTGCCGTGCACACCCATGGCAAGCGAGAGCTTTTGCTGCTGAAGCTGCCCGGCGGCGACAAGCGGAGCAGCCGAGAGGATGTCGTACAAGGGCGCAAGCCGATAGCGGCCGCCTCCCAGGTGGAAGACCGAAAAATTCTTGGCATGCCCGTCAATGGCATCCAGCATCCAGAAAAGCGCCTGCGCCTGAAAGAATGTCTCCAGATCCTTCTGCGCCATCGCCGATCCCTGAAGCAGCGCCATGCACTCGCGCATTCCAGGCCCTCCATCCTTTTCGTACTTCATGTTCGGCATGACAGCGAGCGCCTGGCAGAAGTCTTCCGCAAAAAGCCGCCTGACATGGCCGTCTTCTCCGGTCCTCCGGTCAAATCTGACAACAACAAGCGCCTTCTGGCCGGCGAATTCTCCCAGTTCCGCTTCGGCGGCCGCAATGCCATAGAGCCTGCAGAGCAGCAGGCACAGCCATTCGTTTTCGCAGCTCAGAGACAGGTCAATTCCATCCTGCGGCAACCTGCCAAGCGGCACCTTCAAAATATGGGTCGAAGGCGTGGCTCCCTGAGGCAGGAACCACCTTCCTTTTCTCAGCAAAAGAGAGGTCTTTGACTGGGCGCCGGCAACGGACAGCCTGAAGTCCTCATCCCGAACCAGTCCAAGCGGATAGGTTCCGATCCGAGCAAGCTTTCTGCCGATCTCCTGATCCGATACGGGCTGAGCTGCCTGCTCGCAGCCGGCCGGCGAAACCGCCCGTGCAGGCAGAAACTGCATTGCGCCCACGCAGTCTCTCCCAAGTGCGGCCAGCAGAGAAAAATCATCGAACGACGGCAGTTCCAGTTCCTGCGCAATTCTCTTTCTCGTTGCATCGGAATCGGGCAGCAGATTGCTGACGAAGGCCCGCACGCAGGCCCCGGAATAGGGCTCGGCGCGCAGCGGCATGGCGCAGGAGATCTCTGTCGCATCTGCCGCATGGAGCCAGCCGTCCGCATAGGAAAAGACGGCCTTTTCGGGCCTCTCCCCGGAGAGCGTTCCCACGCGCCGGCCTTCGTACCACACAGAAAGACTCACCATGCCTCTTCGTCCTTGGAAAGATCGGGAACCGGCTGCACAAAAGCCTCCAGCTTGAGCCCCTGAAACAGTCGCCAGAGCGTGTCGACGCTCGAAACGCGCAGCCTGTGCTCCACGGCGGAAATCGTCTGCTGCGTAAGACCGCAGAGATCAGCAAGCTCAGCCTGCGTCAGCCCCAGCTGTCTGCGTCTGTCGCGCAGCATCCTTGCCAGCATTTCCGGTGTTGATGCCCTCATGGTTTTCAGTCTCATATTTGGGAGATTACGGTGATTTTATCAATCTTGATTGATATTCTACCAATATCAACCATGGTTGATTTTTGCTCCTGTCAGCCGCAGAACACAATCAGGAATCCTAATCGACGGACTCGGGCCGTTCGCAATCCTGCGAAAACAAGCGGCGGCAAGTCCGCTCGCAGAGAGGCTATCGCCTCTCGCCCTTCTCCCGGGCACGGATCTCATTGCCGACAATGGCGTCGGCCAGCTCCCGCATGGTGAGCGGGGCGCACCCCTCGGCCTTGTTGTTGGCGACGGCAAAGAAACGCTTGCCCGCCGCCATCGCGCGGTCGGCAAGCCAGACAATCCCCGAGCGCGTCACGGCGTCGCGGGAGCGGATTTCATTGAAGGGCGACCAGTCCTCCTTGAGCTGCCGGTAGTTGCCCCCGAACGTTGAGAGCGACCAGCGCACGACGATGTCCCCCTGGGGCAGCCATCCGTCCTTTGACTCCCCTGCCTCATCGAGCGCCCTGAGGGCCGCAATCTGCCGCTGCACGGAGGGCAGGCTCGGGTGGATGCCGGCAACCAGCCGGACGCCGGCCTGCCGGATGGCCTTCACAAAGCGCGGCGTGAGCAGCTGCGCCGTGCGCATTTCAACGCAGTACAGGGGTTCAAAACCGCAGGTTTTTGCGGGAAGCGCCTCGAAAAACTGCGCCATCCGCTCGATGCACGCGTGCTGGGCGTCTCTTTCCCGGATCAGCTGCCTCGGGATCGGAGGCATCTCGAACACCAGAGGCCCGGCCTTGTCCCCGAGCCCCTTGAGCACCGGCTCGATGAATGTCTCCACGGCAAGCGCTGTATTGAGATAGTCAGAATTGCGGTCCGTAGCCCGTCCGAACCGATCCCGCAGCACGCAGTCGGTCACGGACTGCGGCGCCTTCACGAGAAAGCGGAACGCCTCGGGCACCTGTCCGGCGTAGAACGCATACTCCTCCTCGGAAAGAGGCTTGTAGAACCCGCGGTCGATGCCGACGGTGCGCAGCACGGGACTGCGCCCGTAGGCCGAGAGTCCGAACCGCGCAAGGCTTCTTTCGCCCGACATCTCGCTGTACACGATGCCGCGCCAGCCCGGAAAGTTCCAGCTCGAGGCGCCAAGGTACACGTTCCGGGGCAGCTTCTCCCCGAGACGCGCAAGCTCGGCGTCGGGCGGCTGGGAGCCGACCGGCGCGTTGCGGCTTGGCTGGTCCTCGTACAGCGGAACCTGGGACTGGTATAAGCTCATCGAACCTCCCGTTAGCGGCCGCCCTCCCCGGCAAGGCGCTTCAATCCCCGCTCGATCCGGGAAAGCCCCTCAAGCAGTCGGCTTCTCGGGCAGGCGATGTTGATGCGGATGAACCCTTCGCCATCCTTGCCGTAGTGCGTGCCGGCCGCGATTCGCACCTTCTCGGTGCCGGTGAGCGACTCCTCGATCTCCTCGCTCGGCAGTTCCAGAGCGCTCACATCCACCCATTCGAGGTACGTGCCGGCAAGCGGCATCACCGGGTACTGCGGCAGGCGCTGCGCGAAGAACTCCCGCACCACGCGGTCGTTTTCCGAAATATAAGCCAAAAGCGCCTCGAGCCACGCCTCGCCCTCTTCGCTATAGGCGGCAATCGCCGCCGCGTAGCCGAAGGGATTCACGTCGCACACCTCGTTGATGTTGATCGCACGGTCGATCCGCGCGCGCAGGCCGGCGTCCTCGGTGATGATGGCCGCCATCTGCAGCCCCGCGGTGTTGAAGCTCTTGGAGGTCGAGGTGAGCGTCACGCTGATCCGGCGGTTGAGCTCGTTCACCCGGGCAAAGGGCGTGTAGCGTGCGCCGTCGAAGACGAACTCGCCGTGGATCTCGTCGCTGATCACCGTGAGGCCGTGCCGGGCACAGATCTCGCCGATCCGGGCAAGCTCCTCTGCGCTCCAGACGTTGCCGCCCGGATTGTGCGGGTTGCACAGCAGCAGCGCGCGCACCCCGGGCCGCGCCGCCGCCCGCTCAAGGCGCTCGAAATCGATCCGGTAGCGGCCGTCCTCGCCCCGGGCGAGTGCGCACTCCTCGGCTGCGCACCCGTTGTTGCGGATCGAGGAGAAGAAGCAGTTGTAGACGGGCGTGAGAATGAGGATCCGATCCCCCGGCGCGGCAAGCGCCTTGATGGTCGCCGAGATTGCAGGAACGACGCCCGAGGTGTAGAGGATCGAATCGCGCCTGATGCTCCAGCCGTGGCGCCGCTCGAACCAGCCGATGAGCGCGCCGTAGTAGTCCTCGGGCACGCGCACGTATCCGAAGACGCCGTGCCCGGCGCGCTCCAGAACCGCCTTTTTCACAACGGGTGCGGTTTCAAAATCCATGTCCGCCACCCACATGGGCAGCACTTCGGGGTCGGCACAGTCATCCCACTTGAGCGAGCCCGTCCCGCGTCGCTCGACAATCTTGTCAAAATCAAACATCGCTTGAAATATTTTTCAATATTATCAAATAGAAAAAGCCGAGGCTTCATGCAACCCCGGCTCCCTTGCGGCTTCCTTGAAAGCCGGGGCGAACTACTTTTCCTCCGTCTCGATCCGGCAGCTGTTCGGCTCGCGGACGAACTCGTTGTAGATGATCTCGCCCACCTTGCGGCAGCGGATGAGGCCGCTTGTCGGATTCTTGATGCTCGTCACGTCGCCCTTGATGTCGGCGTACACGCTCGAGTACTCGAACGCGAGGTCGCAGTCGGGCGCGAGCGTGCAGTTCTCAAGCACCAGATCCTCGCAGTAGCACAGTCCCTGCGAGCCCGAGATCCGGCAGTTCACAAAGCGCAGGTTCTTCGAGTGCCAGCCGAGGAACTCGCCGTTGATCTCCGAGTCGTAGACCGTCACGTTCTCGGTGTTCCAGAACGCATCCTTGGAATTGATGACGGCGTTGTGAATCTCCACGTTGCGGCACCACTGGAAGGAATAGTTGCCATCGTGCCGGTAGTTCTCGATGCGGATGTCGTGGCTGTGCATGAAGAGGTAGTCGGCCCCGTCCACCTTCACGTCCCTGAGCCTCACGTTGCCGCAGGTCCAGAAGGTCTCCTTCGCGTCGGTGAACGTCACGCGCTCGCACACGATGTTGCTCATGTCGCGGAACATCTTGGGCGCATCCACGAGCGTGTCGCGCATCGTGACATTGTGCGCGTACCAGATAGCGGCGCGCCCGCCCGGCGCCACGAAGTGGCAGTCGGTGATCAGCACGTCCGTGCACAGCCAGAACGGGTACTTGCCTTCGAAGCGGCAGTGCTCGGCCACCAAGTTGTAGCCATGCTTGATCGAGGACTCGCCCATGTGCACGGTCACGTTCCGCAGAATCGTGTCTCGGATGCCATAGAGGGGCCGCTCTCCGCCAAATTCCTGATTTTCGATGATCTTCATTTCCATTTTGTATTTATTCCTAAACGAATGAGGGATTTTCCTGACCCGATACTGTAGCATTGCGGCGCCTTGCGCAACCGACTGCTCCGCGCAAAGATCTGCCTGTTTCTGCATTGCCCTCCTGTTCATGTCCGAATCGCCGAAAAAATCCGCTCAAACCCTGCTCTCGCGCATCCGCGACGGCGAGGAACTGTCCTTTGCCGACCGGTTCCTGCTCGTGGCCTATCTTGCCGTGCCGGCGATCGTGTCCGAGTTCTCCACCATCCTGATGCACTACATCGATGCCTCGATGGTGGGCCACTACGGCGCGCAGGCCGCGGCAAGCGTCGGCCTGGTGTCAACGACCATCTGGCTGTTCTGGGGCTGCACGAGCATGTTCCTCTCGGGATTTGTCGTGCAGGTGGCGCACAGGATCGGCGCCAAGGAATTCAGCCAGGCCCGCTCCATCATGGCCCAGGGCATCGCCGTGGTCACCCTGGCCTCAAGCGCCATGGCCTGCATCGGGTACCTGATTCACGCGCGCCTGCCCTTCTGGCTGGGCGCAAGCGCCGAAATCGCCTCCCAGGCCTCGAGCTACTTCCTGCTCGTCACCGCGGCCTTTCCGTTCTCCATTCTGTGCTGGCTCTCAAGCGGCATGCTGCGCTCGAGCGGTGACATCAAGACGCCCTCGGTCATCAACGTGGGCATGTGCGTGCTGGACGTCATCTTCAACTTCTTCCTCATTTTTGAAACCCGGGACATGACCCTCTTCGGCGTCAGCCTGCGGATTCCCGGCGCGGGGCTCGGCGTGCAGGGGGCGGCCCTGGGGACTATCCTTTCCGAAGTGATCGGCATGGCGTGCCTCGGGTACATCCTGCTTGTGAAGTCGCCGCTGCTTGCCATCCGGGGCAGGCTCGCCGAAGTGCGCTTTTCCATGCTCGCCCTGCGCCGCGCCCTCACGATCGGCGCGCCGATCGGAGCCGGCCGCATCTTCATGACCGCGGCCCAGGTCGCCTCCACCATGATCATCGCGCCGCTCGGCACGGTGTCTCTGGCGGCGCACACGCTTGCGATCACCGCCGAGAGCCTGTGCTACATGCCCGGCTACGGCATTGCCGAGGCGGCCGCCACGCTCTCCGGCCAGACGCTCGGCGCAAAGCGCCCCGAGCTCGCCCGGCAGCTTGCCTGGCTCAACGTGGGCGTCGGAGCCGCCGTCATGGCCACAATGGGCGTGGTGATGTTCTTCGGGGCCCGCCTCATCATGGCCACCCTCTCGGCCGATCCCGCGGTGCAGGCGCTCGGCGCAACGTGCCTGCAGATCGAAGCCTTTGCCGAACCGCTCTTTGCCGCCGCCATCATCGCCAACGGAGTCTTCACGGGTGCCGGCGACACCTTCAAGCCCGTGCTCATGAACCTGTTCAGCTTTTGGGGCGTGCGCATCACGGCCGCATACTTCCTCGCCCCCGTCTTCGGACTCGTGGGCGTCTGGAGCGCGATGTGCGGAGAGCTCTGCCTGAGGGGCGCCATGTTCCTCGCGCGCCTGAAGTACGGCAACTGGACCTCGGCCAAGACGCTCAGGTAGGCCGCACGTGTCCCGAAATGCGAAACAAGCCGAAGCGCGGACTGCGGATCGGCTTGCTCTGGATGGCGGATTCACTGCCGGACGGATCCGGCAGCGCTCCCGGCGTTGAGATCAGGACTCAGAGGGGACGGGCATCGTCCTTGGGAGCCTTTTCAGGCTTGGGTCCGGGGCCCTTGGGACCTGCTCCGCGCGGACCGGGGCCGCGCCTCAGGGCGGGATGGCGCATGGCAAAGCGCGCCTCAAACCCGTCAAGCGCCACGTTCTGGGCGGCGTCGAGCACCTTCATGAGCTCGGCGCGCTTCGCGGTGATCGTCTCAAGGCTCTTGAGCTCGTCCTTGAGCCGCTCGATGCGGCGCTCAAGCCGGGTCTGCTGATCCACGGCGGGCTCCTTGTACTTGGCCCAGCGCGCACGGCGGTCCTCGGCATCCTGAACGCGTGCATCGCGATAGGCGTTCCAGGCGACCATCTGGTCTTCGCGCAGCTTGATCATGCGCTCCAGAGCTGCATAGCGAGCCTTGACGCGCTCGGCGCGGTCAACCGCAGGGGGAGCCATGCGCTGGCCCATGCACTGCGGCGGGCAAGGAGCGCCATACGGGCCGGGCCCCATTCCGGGATAGGCCATCGCGCCGGCGGCTCCAAGGCCCAGAAGGGAAGCAAGTGCAATCGAAACAAAGGTCTTTTTCATGGTAAACCTCTCTTTTATATAAGGAAGGAATCAGTGCAAATCTCTGCTGTGGCTGCTCGCGCCGCCTCGGATCCCGGGGATCGCCGGTGCGGCTTCGCTCACGCCGCCATCATGCCAAATGCATCTTCCTTCGCGTAAGGGCAAGTGCAAACCCACGTTTCAGAGTGTGTCAGAAAACGCCTGAGCCTGCCAGATATTTACAACCTTTTACGGCTGACGCCGTGTTCTTGACACTCCTGCCGGCTCCCGAATCGGGGCGCCGCGCCCCGGGAGGCGGCCCCGGGCAAATTCCGACTGCGTTTTCCCTCCCCGTGCCGCATCCCGTTGGATGAAGTGCCTAGGGCCGGCCCGGAAAGCGGCTGCTATGCATGCGGTACAATTCGCACGCCAAAAATTCCACCCTTTTTTCCGAGGAAGCAAGCAAATGCAGGAACTCTCCCCGCTCACCGCCCTCAGCCCGCTTGACGGCCGCTACGCCCGCCAGTGCGCCGAGCTGCGCGACATCTTCTCCGAATCCGCCTTCATGAACGCCCGCGTCCGCGTCGAGACCGAGTGGCTGATCGCCCTGGCCGAAGCCGGCTTTGCGGAACTGCCCGCCCTCTCCGAGCACGCGGTGAAGTTCCTGCGCGCCCTGGCGGACAATTTCTCCGAGAAGGACTGCGCCCGCATCAAGGAGATCGAGTCCGTCACCAACCATGACGTGAAGGCGGTCGAATACTGGATCAAGGAGCAAGTCGCGCACGACGAGGAGCTTGCCCGGGCAAGCGAGTTCGTGCACTTTGCCTGCACGAGCGAGGACATCAACAACACGAGCCACGCGCTCATGCTCACCGCGGGCCGCAAGGCGCTCCTTGCCCGGCTGCGCGCCATCCGCGAGAAAATCGCCGGCTTCGCCCACCTGTGGGCCGACGTGCCGATGCTCTCGCGCACGCACGGCCAGACGGCCTCGCCCACGACGGTCGGCAAGGAGATGGCCAACGTCGCCGTGCGCCTGGGCCGCGTGATCGAGGCGATCGAAGCAGTGAAGATTTACGCCAAGATGAACGGCGCCGTGGGCAACTACAACGCGCACCTCATCGCCTACCCCGACTACGACTGGGAGGCGCACAGCCGCCGCGTGATCGAGGAGCGGCTCGGCGTCACCTTCAACACCCACACCATCCAGATCGAGCCGCACGACTACATGGCAGAGCTCTTCCACGAGGTGAGCCGCGCCAACACGATCATCCTTGACTTCGACCGGGACGTCTGGGGCTACATCTCGATGGGCTTTTTCAAGCAGAAGCTGCGCGAGGGCGAAGTCGGCTCCTCGACCATGCCGCACAAGGTCAACCCGATCGATTTTGAAAACAGCGAAGGGAACCTGGGCGTTGCCAACGCCCTGCTGCTGCACCTGGCGGGCAAGCTGCCGATCTCGCGCTGGCAGCGCGACCTCACGGACTCGACGGTGCTCAGGAACCTGGGCGTCGCGTTCGGCTACTGCTTTGTCGGCTACAGCGCGCTCGAGCGCGGCCTGGGCAAGCTCGAGCTCAACGCCGAGCGCGTGGCCGCGGACCTCGACGCAAGCTGGGAGGTTCTCGCCGAAGCCGTCCAGACCGTGATGCGCCGCTACGGCGTCCCGAAGCCCTATGAGAAGCTCAAGGCCCTCACCCGCGGCAAGGGCCGCATGACGGCCGAGGTGATCCGCGAGTTCATCCAGACCCTGGAGATCCCGCAGGATGCCAAGGACCGGCTCCTTGAGCTGCGCCCCGACACCTATATCGGCAAGGCGCCCGAGCTCGCCCGCCGCGCATAAACCCGCCGGGCTCTCTCCCGACAGACGGCCTGCCTGTTCCGCAAGACTGGCAGGCCGAGCTTTTTCGCACTGAGCAAATCTGCTCATCTCTCCGGTAATACCTCAAGCGAAGACGAATTTGGCAATCGCTGCAAACGCATCCCCCTTATAGTCGCGCTGTGGCTGCCGACAAGACGCCTGGAGCGCAGCCCGGAACGATCAACAACACACTCGGGAGTTTTCCATCATGCGCAAAACGCTTGCCGCCGCTGCAGCCGCCGTCATTGCCGGCTTCTCCTCTCTTGCCCTTGCGGGCACTCCGCTCTCGGTTGCCGCCACTCCGGTGCCGCACGCCGACATCCTCAAGCTCATCGAGCCCGATCTGAAGGCCGCCGGGTACGACCTGAAGGTGGTCGAGTTCTCCGACTACGTGAGCCCGAACCTTGCGCTTGACGCGGGCGAGGTCGACGCCAACTACTACCAGCACCTGCCGTTTCTGAACGCTTCGGTCGCCGCCCGCAAGCTCAAGGTCGTTCCGGTCAAGCCCATCCACATCCTGCCCATGGCCGCCTACTCCAAGAAGGTGAAGAACGTCGCAAGGCTCAGGAAGGGCGCGACCGTCACGATCCCCAACGATCCGTCCAACGGCGGCCGCGCGCTGCTTCTGCTTGAAGACGCAGGCCTGATCAAGCTGCGTCCCAATGTCGGGGTGAAGGCCACGGTTCTTGACATCGTCAGCAATCCGCGCAAGCTCAGGATCCGCGAAGTCGAGGCTGCGCAGGTTCCGCGCACGCTCGACGATGTGGACCTTGCGGTCGTGAATTCGAACTATGCGATCGGCGTGGGCCTGAATCCGGTGAAGGACTCGATCTACCTGGAAAGCAAGACCTCGCCCTACGCGGTCGTGGTCGCCACGCTCAAGGGCCATGAGGCCGACGCCAAGGTACAGGCGCTTGTCAAGGCGCTCACGAGCGCGAAGGTGCGCAAGTTCATGATCGAGCAGTACAAGGGCAGCGTCGTGCCCGTCTTCTAGCCTGCTCTTTCAGTCCCAAAGGTGTCCTGCCGTCAGGCTGGACACCTTTTTTGCGCCCCCGCCGGAACCGCACGCCGCGCATGAAGCCGAACCGGCCGGAAAAAGCCCTGTGTCCGGCCGCCCGTCCGGCATGGCATCAGGCGACCGTATCGGGCTAGAATGGCCAGTCGGGACGATCTCTTGATGCAGAACTTGGCCGAGCATGAACAGCAAACTCACTGAACAGCGAAAGGCGGCTGCCGAAGAGCTCTCGGCAGCGCTCGAAGAGCTCGAATCCGAGGACGGTCTGGTGAGCCTGACCGCCGGTCATGGGCTGCAGAGCCAGTTTTTCTAATTCCGCTGGAGCGAGCCGGCTCTCGCAATCGAACTGCATCTGCCCTTTGCGCGCGTGCTCACGGACGACGAGGCCCAAGCCTCTGACAATCTGGAAATCGGCGCCTCCATCCGTCTTGCGATTCTTCTGCTTGATGCCCAGGAGCGAGGCGAACTCCTTCAGCCGCCCGAAGCCTCGCTGAGCGTTTCCGTCACCGAAGGCGGCCTCTGGTACATCTTTGCCGATGCCGAGGGCAACGACCTTGATTCGGGCAGCGACATCGAGGTGCTTGCCGAGCGCCTGGAACTGGCCAGTCCCGATGGCTCGGAGCCTCTGAACATCATCTGGCCATAGTCCGCCGTCCATCCCGGCACGCACCGCCCGGCGGCAGCGGCCCCTTTCAGGGCGCCGCAGGCGGGCGCGCCCCTGGCATTCGCGTCCGAACCTAGGCGAACATTTCGCCCAGCTTGTCGCGCGAGAAGTACGACGGGCACATCGTTATGTTCGCCTTGAAGGAGACGCTCTCTCCAAGTCCCTGCATCTGGCCGTTCTTGTTTTCGAGGAATATCTCGTCGGTCCGACGTTCAGGCTCCTGAACGTCGAGCCAGCCATCGGGCTCATTCTCGATGATTTTGCCCTCCCGGCCGAGGCGCTCGGCCTGCGCGATCGTGTCATCGAGACGGCTCACTGCGGCCCGGTAGCACTCTTCGTTCAGGCGCGGGCGGATCGAATCCAGATAGGCCTTGCGGGCGGGATCGCTCTTGAGCGCCATGAGCGCCTCGTAGGTCTGCCGGTCAATCTTGTCCGGCACCACGATCGTCTGGGCGCCCAGGGTACGCCTGAGCGCAGCGGCGATCGACCTGTTCTGGATCTTCGAGCCGTCGACCGTGATGCCCCCGTCCTGCCTGACGGTGATTCCCGGCTCTTTCATGAGCGGGTTGGGACCATCCTTGCCCCCTGTCGGATGACCGAGGGTTTTGGCAATCGTGCCCAGATTGAGCTTGAACTTTGCCGTGCGGTCTGCGTCAAGCTTGAATGTCACGGCGCCCGTGCGCATCTGGCTGTATCCCGCATCATTGTCGATGCCGGTGACCGTCACCTTGTGCGTGTCGCGGTCAATGTGGACAAAATAGTTGCCGCCGTGCCGGTCCATCTGGCCAGTCATCAGGTCGAGCCATTGCAGGCGGTTGAGTTCGCGCTGCAGGCCGGCCTTGATTCTGCGCTTTTGCTCCGGGGAAAGCGCGGCGATCTCGCTGGCGGAAAGCCCCGCCTCAGGCGTCGGCGCCTGATCGGCTTGCTTGGCGAACGTCCCTGCGGGCCTGCCCTTTGCCTTG
The DNA here is from genome assembly GCA_900315045.1 of uncultured Sutterella sp. Classification (GTDB taxonomy): domain Bacteria; phylum Pseudomonadota; class Gammaproteobacteria; order Burkholderiales; family Burkholderiaceae_F; genus Duodenibacillus. Next base: position 26,143 of record OMXR01000019.1, read on the forward strand.
TCCATGAAGAACCCGAAGACCCCCTTGTGGGTGCCGGCCGTGTACTTCACGATCATCTCGCCCATGCCGAGCGCCTCGGCCGCTTTCCTTGCGGCGATGTTGAGGTTGACCGTCTGCTGCTCATTGCCGTACGCCTTGCCGTTGGCGGCACTCAGCCCGGCAAGTCCCGTGCGGCTTTCCGTCTCTCCCTTGAAGATGACCTCCGTGCCGTCTGTGCGCTTGAGCAGGTAGACCTTGCCGCCATTGCCCTGTCCGAACTGACTGGACGAAACGATGTTGGCATCTTCGTTGGCGGGGTCGACATCGGCTTCGTCCAGCCCCCTGACGCGGGATTCGACGACCGACGAAACCGTGACAGCGCCCTTGAACAGGCTCATCGCCTCCGATCCGGTAAGAAGCCGCTCGCTGCTGCGCATGGTCCGGATGATGCTGATCAGGCCGACTACAAGCGGCGCGCTATTTTTTGCCCTCTTCACAATTGCCTTGAATTCCGGAGGAATCTTCTCCTTGGAGTCAAGCCCCTTGCGGGCGGCGGCCTGCATGGTCTGGCTCTTCTTCACAAAGTCCGCGATGAGGGCGTTCAGCTTCTGATCGCTCGTCCCCGGATCGAGCGCACAGCCGATCAGATAGTTCATAGAACAGCGGCAAGGAAACTTGCGACTTAATGACATGGACCACCCTGATGCCCATCTTCCACCGCAGGTGGGACAATGGGGGTGTCAAATTCTCAGAAGGAGATCCATGTCATGGCAAAGTACATTAATCATCAAACGCTCGATGTCAAC
>OMXR01000020.1 GCA_900315045.1 uncultured Sutterella sp.
GCTTGTAATGATGCCGATACGCTCGGGATAACGGGGAACGGGCTTTTTCCGGGCTTCGTCAAAGAGCCCCTCGGCCTGAAGCTTTGCCTTGAGCCGCAGAAACTGTGCGAACAGGTCGCCTTCGCCCGCAAGCCGCATCGCTTCGACATTGAGATTCATCTGGCCGCGGGGGGCATAGATATTCATGCTCCCCGAGATCTGCACGACGTCGCCCTGGCGGGGCGAGAATGCGAGCTGCTCGGCTACGCGCCGAAAGAGCGTGCAGGAAAGAGACGCTTCCTCGCGCCGGTCCTTGATGGTGAGGTAAATGTGACCGGCAGCGGAAGGCTTGATGTCGGCGATCTCCCCTTCCACAAAAACGCCGGAAAAATTCCCCTGCAGCGCGCTTCGGACGGCACGCAGCAACTGGGCGACTCCGATCGGAGCAAGACTGACCGTAGGCGCAAACGCCTCGCCGCGGTCACCATCCCAGGAAGATTCTCCAGAGAAATTCCAGGTCATGGTGCGAAGCTCTCCTTGCGGAGAGAAAAGCCGGGCCTCGTAATAATTGCCTGAGGCCCGTCAGAGGCAAAACCGCATTAGCGGCGACGGTTCTGCGTGTTCTGGGCAGGAGCCGGGGTCGGACGCCCTTCGATGTGACGGAAGGTGATGCGGCCCTTGGTAAGATCGTACGGAGAGAGCTCCAGGGAAACCTTGTCGCCGGCCAGAATGCGGATGTGGTGCTTGCGCATCTTGCCGTTGGTGTATGCAACCAGTTCGTGTCCGTTTTCAAGCTTGACACGGTAGCGGGCGTCAGGCAGCACTTCGAGCACCTGCCCGGCCATTTCAATCAGATCTTCTTTTGCCATAAATCCAAATAGATCACCCGCTGGGCGCAAATCCGCAAGCAGTGCGGAACGGTTCTTCAGCGGGGAAGTTCAAGGAAAGCGGCAACAACAGTTTGCCGCGGGAAGTTTGGCATTTTAGTGCCCTGCCGTTTTTATTGCGAGCGCAAATGGTAAATACCCCGCCAAAACGCTCCCGTTCTGTGCCATTTCTTGCACAATTCCGGCTCCGGCGCCGCAAAAGCCCTGTACCATTGTCCACAGGGCGCGTTTGAGGCTTTTTCCCTCAGATACTAGGGTTACCACTTAATTTTGGCAGGGCGACACGAACCCGCCGATTGATTAATGTTATTTGTTGCGGTCAGCAAATCCCGGCGGCCCTGTCTCCGGACGAATTTCACCGCAACCTTGAGTTGGAGTTGGAGTTTTCATGAAACACGTTCTCATGGCCTACTACAGCCACGCCGGCCACACGGCCAAGATTGCCAGAATGATCGGCAAGGCAATTCAGGAGGCCGGGCATCAGTGCGATGTGATTGAAATGATGGAAATCGTGCGAGAAGGCATCGACTGGAGTCCCTACGACACCGTGATCGTCGGAACGCCGATCGTGTACGGCACGTACAACAAGGTTGTCTGGGAATTCTGTTCCGAATTCAAGAGCCGTCTTGAGGCTGTCCCCCACAGCTTCTTCAATGTCACCGTTGTGGCGAGAACTCCGGAAAAGGCAACTCCCGAAGGCAATCGCTACCTTCAGAACTTCATTGCCAAATCGGCCTGGAAGCCCCGTGACCTGAAGTGCTTTGCCGGGAAAGTCGACTACCCGAACTGGAACTGGTTCGAAACGCTGATGATCCAGATCATCATGAAGATCACCGACGGCCCCACCGACCGGCACACGGCGATCGACTTCACCGACTGGGAAGAAGTGCGGCGCTATGCCGAGCACTGCCTTGAACTGGAGCGCTGGCAGCAGCCTGCAGCACTGAACTGATTTTTTCGTCATTCCCGCAGAACGCTCCTCTGCATCCTGCGGGGCACTTGATCAAAGAAAAGGACAATTACTATGGCGCAACCTTGGTATGCCCACTACCCCAAAGGCGTTCCCGAGCAGATCAATCCCGACCTGTATGCCTCCATCCCCGACCTGTTTGACCAGGTTGCCAAGAAATGGGGCTCGCACACCGCTTTCGTCTGTCTTGACAGAAAGATGTCCTATGACGAGGTGAATGCGCTCAGCAAGGACTTTGCCGGATACCTGCAGTCGCTGCCGGGGCTTGAGCCCGGCGATCGCGTGGCGATCATGATGCCCAATCTGCAGCAGTACATGATCACGCTTCTGGGCATTCTGCGCGCAGGCATGATCGCAGTGAACGTCAACCCGCTTTACACGGCGCACGAACTTGCGCATCAGCTTGAGGACAGCGGCGCAAAGGCGATCGTCATCATCGAGAACTTTGCCAAGACGCTCGAGACGGCGCTTGAGCAGGTCAAGGTTCCCAATATCATCATCACCAAGGCGGGCGACATGCTCCCGATGCACAAGCGCCTTGCCGCCGAGTTCGTCCTGAAGTACGTCAAGAAGGTCGTGCCGCAATACAGCCTGCCCGGGTTCGTCGGATTCCGCGCGGCGCTTGCCGCCGGCCGCCGCCACGGCTTCAAGCCCGTGGAGCTCAAGAACACCGACATTGCCCTGCTGCAGTACACAGGCGGCACCACGGGCGTAGCCAAGGGCGCAATGCTCACGCACCGGAACATCCTTGCCAACGTCGAGCAGACTGGCACATGGATTTCGGGCACGTTCGTTGAGGGCCAGGAGATCGCCATGGCGGCTCTTCCCCTGTACCACGTGTTCTCGTTCACCGCGACGCTGTGCTTTGCCAAGTGGGCGTCAACCCAGGTGCTCGTGCCCAATCCGCGCGATGTCGCAGGTCTTGCCGCGCTCGTTGACAAGTGGAACTTCTCTGCTCTTTGCGCCGTGAACACGCTCTTTAACGTGATGCTCAACAACAAGCAGATTCAGCAGCACGACTTCTCGGCCCTCAAGATGGCCGTCGGCGGAGGCACTCAGGTTCAGAAGATCGTCTCCGAACGGTGGCTGAAGATGACGGGCAAGCCGATTCTTGAAGCCTACGGCCTTACCGAAGCAAGTCCCGGCGTCTGCGGCAATCTGCCTGGCGCTCCCTGGGACGGTTCCGTCGGCTATCCGCTCCCCTCGACCGAGGTGTCGATCCGCGGCGACGAGTTTGCCGACCTTGGATTCTGCTCGAGTGAAGATCCTGACGACATTGCTGCGCACACGGGCGAAATCTGCCTGCGCGGCCCGCAGGTGATGAAGGGCTACTGGCAAAAGCCTGAAGAGACAGCCAACGTGATCGTGGACGGCTGGCTCAGGACGGGCGACGTGGGCCACATGGACGCCACGGGCAAAGTGCGCATCACGGACCGCAAGAAGGATCTCATCATCGTGAACGGGCTCAACGTCTATCCGAACGAGATCGAGGACGTCATCGCCTCCATGCCCGGCGTGCTCGAGTGCGGCGTGGTGGGCGTTTCCAATCCACGCGTCGGCGAGACCGTGAAGGCAGTCATCGTGAAGAAGGATCCCTCCCTCACCCGCGACGACGTCGTGAAGTACTGCCGCACCCGACTCACCGGCTACAAGGTTCCCCGCACCATTGTCTTTGTGAAGGCGCTGCCCAAGACCGCCGTCGGCAAAATCCTGCGCCGTGAACTGAAGACACTGCGCGAAGACGCCTGACGCAAGAAAAGCGCTCTCGTGAACCAAAAGGCTCGCCGGAATTCCTCCCGCGAGCCTTTTCCGTTTAGGGAAACCGGATCCGCGCCGCAGCGGGATCCGGTTCGGTCTGCCACTATTCGGGCAGACGATGCACCTTTTCGCTGATCGCCCTGTAAACGGGTTCCGTCGCCACCCGGATGCCGTTCCAGAAGTAGAAACTCTCGGCAGCCTGCTCGACAAGCATTCCGACTCCGTCAAGAACGAGCTTCACGCCCGAGTCCTTGGCCAGACGCATGAATGGCGTGTCCACGATCGAATAGAAGAGGTCATAGGCAACCGATGCGTCCTTGAACGCACTGTTCGGAATGGCCGGGGCTTCGTTCGAGAGCGAGGCGCTCGTCGTATTGATGATGATGTCGTAGCCGCCCGCCCAGGTATCCGTAAAGAGCACGGAGCGCACGCCGAAGTCCGCAGCAAGGTCCGCCGCCTTTGCGGGCGTTCTGTTCGCAAGATGAATGCTCGCGCAGCCTTCGTCCTTGAGCACCGCAAGCAGGCCGCGCGCAGCGCCGCCCGCGCCAAGAATCAGAACCCGTGCGCCGCGCATGCTCACCGCCCAGCGCTTTTCCAAGTCTTGGACAAGTCCGATGCCATCGGTGTTGTCGGCCCTCAGGCCTTCAGGCGCCCAGAACAGCGTGTTGACCGCCTTGGCCGCCTTGGCTCTCGGCGTCACCCGGCCTCCGTGACTCAGGCAGTAATCGTAGGCATCCAGCTTGAAAGGCAGCGTGACGTTGCAGCCTTTGGGAGATTGCTCGCGAACCAGCGCGCTGATGCCTTCGACAAACCGCCCCGTCTCAAACCGCGCCTTCTCATAGGAAAAGCCGTCCTGAATGCCTGCACTGGCGGCAAACATGGAGTGAATCTCGGGGGACAAAGAATGCTCAACAGGATTGCCGATCACAAAGTAGCGTGACATATTCAACCTCCCGTCATGTAAAGACCGAGAACGCCGCTTGGTGTGAGGAATCAGTCCGCTGGAGCGCTTTGCTCGGGGGCGTTCCCGCCGATCTCGCCCTGTTCTGGAGAAGCTGCCGCATCTACGGGTTCTCCCTGACTTTCCTCTTCCTCAATTATGTCACTTTCCGCGAGGATTTCCGTCTCATGCAGAACTTCCTTTAGACGGGTCTCCAAAAAGAGCTCGATATAGTCGCACCCCAGAATCGAGAGCACGATTTTCTGCCCCCGTTCCATCTGCGGCAGCCCGGGGATCCGCTGCATGAGGGGCAGTCCCTCGATCCGCACCAGATCCTCCTTGACAACCGTGGCGCGCGTTTCCCTGAGCCCCTCCTGCTCGATCCAGCGAAGACTCCAGTAGCGCTCCATCTTCCTCTGGAATTCCAGATAGGTGTCGTAAGTGGCCTCAAACTGGCTCACGATCGCAAAGAAGTCCGAGTCGTTCCTCTGGTAGGGAGGCTGCACGCCAAGCGCGGTGGCAAGAATCTGCCTCTGGTTGACGAGGTCCACATAGCGGCGCAGCGGAGAGGTCGACCAAGCATAGCGCGGCACCCCCAGACCGTCGTGGGGCCCAGGGCTCGTGCTCATGCGCACGCGCCCCATTCTCTGACTGCGGTAGATGCCGGCCGTTCCATGCTCCTCAAGCCACAGCCCCCAGGTGCTGTTCGCAAAGATCATCAGCTCGGCAATCAGCAGATCGATCGGCTCGCCCCTGGCGCGCCCCTTCAGATGCACTTTTGCCTGCTCGCCCTCGCCCTCAAGCTCGAAGAACCAGTCAATACGCCCCTTCACCTCAGGCCGGCCGCGCACCTGCTCGCGCTCAGCCTGGCGCGCCTTCGCAAAGCGCCAGAGGAAACGGATCTCGTCCCGGTAGGGAATCTGGAGAGCATCGTCCATGATGTTCTCCTCGGTGATGTCAATACCGAACCGGTCATGCCGCAGATTGGCTTCGAGCGCGATGCGCTCGACCCGAGTTTCGGTGCTGAGAATGCCCAGGGTCTCCCTGTCCACCGTGACGTAAAGCGACACGCAGGGGCCGGGGCGGCCGGCATCAAGGCTCGCGGCGCCCACCCACGTCTCGGGCAGCATCGTGGTCTTCAGCCCAGGCGCGTATACGGTGCTCATGCGGCTGCGGGCCACCCGGTCCACTTCACAGTCCCGAGGCATCAGGAGCCCGGGAGCGGCAATGTGGATGCCGATCCGGGCGCGCGTCTCATCGAGGAACGTGACGCTTGACGCATCGTCAATTTCCGTTGTGGAGGAGTCATCGATGGAAAAGGCGTGCACCTGCGCAAGCGAATACTGGCAATCTTCGCCCGCTGGCAGCGGAAGCGCCGCGGGAAAGCCGCTCCCGCGCGGGAAATTCTCTTCGTAAAAGCTGCGCACATGCCACTCGTACGGACTCTTGATGGCGCCAAGCTTCATAAGCAGTCTGAGCGGGGTCTGCCGCGTCTCAGCCGCCGCATCATTCAGGGCCTTCCAGTCGATGGCGTTCTTGTCCGGATGCAGCAGCAGCGCAAAGGGCGCCCGGGCGATCTCCTCGGGCAGCTCTCCGGCAACCATCATCCGCGCCATCTCGGCGCGGCGCTCCTCAAGCCGCCGCTTCTTCTCGACGGCCTCCAGCGCACGCTTGAGAATGTCCTCGGGAGCCTTCCTGTACCGCCCCCTGCCCTTGCGGTAGAAATAGACTGGGTTTCCATGCAGCGCGAACATCATCGCGGCCTTCTCAACAGCATTGGGCGTCGTGAAATAGTCGGCCGCCAGATCCTCGTAGCCGAACTCTTCCTCAGGCGCCACTTCCCAGAGAAATCCCGGGTCCAGTTCGGCGGCGCTCTTTTGAGCGCTCTCGATCAGCGCCGCAGCGCCGGGCGATTCAAAGGAGAAAAAGACGTGCCCGCCCTTCACCTTCGTGCGCTTGCCGCTCGGCAGCTCAACCTGATAGGCGTTCCCTTCCTGCTTGAGAATGGTTCCTGCCTTGAACGAACCGTCCTCTTCAAAAAATAACTGCATGCTGTCCTGTGTCTGTCTGCCCGGCTAAAACAGCTTGCCGGTGAGGGCAAACCGCAAAACCACCGTACTGAGGCTGGAAAAATCGCTGATCGTGTGATCGCCGCCCGGATGAATCAACTGTCTGGCTCGGGTGAACCGATCCCGGGCGAGCCGGTAGTCGAGCACTTCATCCCCTTGGGTCAGGATGAGAAGCATATCTGAGGCGTCGTTCCGAATCCACCTGTCCAGCTGCTTGAGCTCTTCGCCGAATTGACTGAGCACAACAATTCTTCGGCCGGAACCGTCAAGAAGCGTCTGCTCGCCCAGATATCGCCCGATGATTGTCCATGGTTGGGTCGCAGGATTCAGGAGCACCGAGCGGGCCCCCGTCTTGCCGCTTACGGCTGCCGCATAAAACCCTCCGAGACTGGAGCCGACAAGAGCATAGGTTGAGGGGTCCTTGTCTTCGAGTCCCGCAAGGATCGTCTCAACTGCAGCATTGGGTCCCATGGTGAGATCAGGCGCCCAGAACCCAAGCCCAGCATCTTCCGCCACGCGGCGCATCTCCCGCCCCTTTGCCGAGCCGGGAGAGGACAAAAAGCCGTGCAGGTAGACAATTTCCGAGACTTCCCCCATCAGCCTTGCTCTCCCTTGAGCGCAGCAAGGAGTTTTCCGTGCACGCCGCCAAAGGCGCCGTTGCTCATGCAGAGCACCACATCGCCCGGCTGTGCGGCAGCTGCAACATCGGCAACAAGTCTGTCCAGATCTCCGCGATAGTTGCGCGCCTTGTCTCCCAGAGGAGCAAGCGCCTCGGCGGTATCCCATGACACGCCCTTGCCTGCGTAGCAGAACACAAGCTCAGCATCGGCAAGCGCCCCGGCAAGCCTCTCCTTCATCGTTCCGAGCTTCATCGTGTTGCTGCGCGGCTCGAGCACGGCAAGAATCCTGCGGCCGCCGATGCGTCCGCGAAGCGCAGCGATCGTCTCGGCAATGGCTGTCGGGTGGTGTGCAAAGTCGTCGATCACCGTCACGCCCCGGGCCTCGCCCTTTACTTCAAGCCGGCGCTTCACGCCAACAAAGTGCTCAAGCGCTTCAAGCGCCTCTTGCGGCCGCACGCCTGCATCCCTGGCGGCTGCGATGGCAGCGAGCGCGTTGAGCGCATTGTGGTGTCCCATGAGCGACATCCTGAGCGTTCCGAAGACTTCGCCCATGAAAGCCACTCGCCCATCGGGATCAATCGTCCAGCCCTCGGGCGAATCGAACCGCTCGAGCCGGCTCCAGATGCCACGCTCAAGCACCCGGTCAAGCGCGCCGCACCTGCCGTTGGCAATCACCAGGCCCCTGCCCGGCATCGCCCTCACGAGGTGATGGAACTGCTTTTCGATCGCCGCGAGATCCTCGAAGATGTCCGCATGGTCGTATTCAAGATTGTTGAGAATCGCCGTCAGCGGCCTGTAATGGACAAACTTGCTGCGCTTGTCAAAAAAGGCCGTGTCATATTCATCGGCCTCAATGACAAAGGGACGGCCTTCGCCCAGGCGGGCCGATACCCCGAAGTCCTGGGGCACGCCGCCCACCAGAAAGCCGGGCTTCTTGCCGCAGAAATCGAGAATCTGAGCAAGAAGCGACGTTGTCGTCGTCTTGCCGTGCGTGCCGGCGACTGCCAGCACGTGTCTGCCGCGCAGCACATGCTCCCCGATCCACTGGGGGCCTGATGTATACGGCTCGCCCGCATTCAAGATCGCCTCAAGAAGCGGGTTTCCCCTGCTGATTGCATTTCCGATAACCCACAGATCGGGCTTGATGGAGAGCTGAGAAGCGTCATAGCCCTGCACAAGGCGAATTCCCGCCTGCTCAAGCTGATCGCTCATGGGGGGATAAACATTGGCATCGCACCCGGTCACGGTGTGGCCGCTGGCAGCCGCAAGCTGCGCAAGCCCCCCCATAAACGTGCCGCAAATGCCTAGGATGTGAATATGCATGGAGAATAATTCCAGGGTCGAGTTTTTCGTGTCCGCCATTGTACCGCCGGCACTCTGCGCTATATTCTCCGCAAATGCTTCAGCAGGCGGCGATTTGCCCAAAGGAGAATCCATGCCCCAGACTCAGGATCCGTTTGCCCATGCCTCTCAAAGCGAGATTGAATGCGCTCAGCAGATCGCCGATCTCATCGTCCATGACGCAATGACTTGGGCTCTTGCGAGAAACCGCGTTCTTGGAAAACGGCAGACAGCCCCGAACCCAGCTCTGATCGAGTCGGCGGTACGGAGAACCTTTGCTCTGTACTACCCGAAAGAACATGCTGAGCAGCTGCTGCGGCAGAGGCGAGCCGCCATGCGCGTGCTCAAACTTCTCAAAGACTTCCCCGCATTCATTGCCGGAGCCGTTTTGAACGGCGCAGCTGGCCGCGACTCCACGCTCATCATCGAAGTGTTCTGCGACAACCCCAAGGCCGTGGAAATCGTCTTTCTGGATGCCGGCATTGAGATTGAGGCCGTGACGCCCCTCAAGAGCCTGATGCCCGAGCCGCTTGAATGCCTCGGTCTTCTCATGCCGCTTGCTCCCGGCAGAGAGCTTCTTGCCGTGCGCATCAATATCCAGGCAAGCACCGACCAGAGGCTCAACCCCGCCAGACGCCTTCCCGACCCATGGCAGGACGAGCTCGAAAGCCGGGGCAGGCTCGCGTTGAATGAACTGCAAGAACTCATCGCAAAATAGGCTTTATCCGACTGATCTTCAGCAAAAAGTCCTTCTTTTGCACGCATCATGCCGCCGGTTGCTACGGGAAAACCCTCGCCCATCTTGGGGGTGCCGTGCTTGATTAAAGTCGGCCGATAGCAGACAATAGCGCAGAGCTGACTGCGGAGATGTCAGCAGATAACAGCTTTTCAGCCTCAATGTGGCTGCAAATCACTCTAAAAGCCTTCTTTTTAAGTGATCTTGCCTAGACAAGGACAAATCAGGGTTTGCTATGGATCTCAGAAAAATCAAGACACTTCTTGACCTCGCCATTGAAAGCGGCGTCTCAGAGCTTGAAATCACCGAAGGCGATGACCGCATCCGCATTGTCAACCGCCCGGCTCAGGCTTCTGCTGCGCTGCCCGGCGCCCAGCTCGTGCAGACCGCTCCGATCAGTGTTCCTGCCGTGCAGGCTGCGCCTCTCGATCCGGCTCCCGCTCAACAGAGCCAGCCCGAGGAGGAGAGGCAGACCGTCAATTCGCCCATGGTCGGCACCTTCTACCGCGCGCCCTCGCCCGGCGCCAAGCCTTTCGTTGACATTGGCTCGAGGGTGAAGGCGGGCGACACCGTCTGCATCATCGAAGCAATGAAACTGCTCAATGAGATCGAAGCCGAAACCGATGGCGTCATCCGTGAAATTCTCGTTGAGAACGGGCAGCCCGTTGAATTCGGCCAGCCCCTGTTCGTGATCTCCTAGATCGCGCCTGCGCGGCGCACGGCCCCGGAAGGAAACCGGAACCAGCGCCGCCCAAAGCAGTTCCTGCGAGTCGCTCTGTCTAGGAATAGCCTATGTTTGGAAAGATCTTAATAGCCAACCGCGGCGAAATAGCCCTTCGAATCCTTCGGGCCTGTCGCGCCCTCAACATCAAGACGGTTGCCGCGCACTCGACGGCAGACGCTGACGCCATGTACGTCAAGCTTGCCGATGAAAGCGTCTGCATCGGCCCCGCGCCGAGCGCCCAGAGCTACCTGAACATCCCCGCGCTCATTTCGGCAGCGGAAGTGACCGACGCCGAAGCCATCCACCCCGGTTATGGGTTTCTTTCTGAAAATGCTGACTTTGCGGACCGCGTCGAAAAAAGCGGGTTTGCGTTCATCGGTCCTCGCGGCGATACCATTCGGCTCATGGGCGACAAGGTCAACGCCAAGCAAGCCATGATCGCTGCTGGAGTGCCCTGCGTTCCGGGCAGCGGCGATGCTCTGCCCGACGACCCCAAGGAGATTCAGCGCATCGCCCGGGAGATCGGCTATCCGGTCATCATCAAGGCAAGTGCGGGCGGCGGCGGCCGCGGCATGCGCGTGGTGCGTACCGAAGCAGCGCTTCTCAACCTGGTCAACACAACAAAGACGGAAGCCAAGGCGGCCTTCGGCTCGGACAAGGTTTATCTTGAAAAGTTTCTGGAGAACCCCCGCCATATTGAAATCCAGGTGCTCTCGGACAACTTCCAGAACGCCGTATACCTTGGCGAGCGCGACTGCTCAATGCAAAGGCGCAACCAGAAGATCATCGAAGAATGTCCGGCAACAGGCATTCCTCGCCGGCAGATCGAGCGGCTCGGGAGCCGCTGCGTGGAAGCATGCAAGCGGATCGGATACCGGGGTGCCGGCACCTTCGAGTTCCTTTATGAGAACGGACAGTTCTACTTCATCGAGATGAACACCCGCGTGCAGGTCGAGCATCCCGTCACGGAACTCGTCACCGGCATCGACATCATCACCGAGCAGATCCGCATCGCCGCCGGCGAGCGGCTTCAGCTGCGACAGAAGGACATTCCCACGCTCGGGCATGCTGTCGAGTGCCGGATCAATGCCGAAAATCCCTTTAACTTCCGCCCGAGCCCTGGCCGTGTCAAGCGCTGGGTGATGCCAGGCGGCCCCGGCATCCGCGTCGACAGCCATGTTTTTGCCGACTACACCGTGCCGCCCTACTATGACAGCATGATCGGCAAGATCATCGCTTTCGGTCCGACGCGAGAAACCGCAATCGACCGCATGAGAGTTGCGCTCTCCGAGACTGTTGTCGAGGGCATTGAGACCAACATTCCGCTTCACCTGCGTATTCTTGGCGACAACCAGTTCCGCACGGGCGGCACGAGCATCCACTATCTGGAAAAGCGCCTTGAAGACTGGAGTGAAATCAGCGGAGGCAAGAAGAAATGAGTTTGCGTGAAATCACTGTCCTTTGCGACGAAGGCTATGCCGAACAGTTCGGCGACTTCATGATGGACGAAGGCGCGATGAGCGTGACAACGGAAGACGCGGACGCCGACTCGCTCGATGAGAAGCCGTTGTACGGCGAGCCGGGGCTGGAGCCCGAGCGGCTTGCATGGCAGCGCTCGCGCCTTCGTCTTCTGGTGGAAGACGATTTCGATGCCGTCCGGGCCATTCGCTCCGCAGCCCTCACGCTCGGGATTGAGATCCCCGTGATCGAGTCTGACTCCGCAGTGCCCGACGCGGACTGGGTACGGATCACCCAGGCACAGTTCCAGCCCACGCGGGTCAGCGACAGGCTCTGGATCGTTCCCTCGTGGCACACGCCGCCCAAGGCCGATGCGCTCAACATCCGCCTTGACCCCGGCGTTGCATTCGGCACGGGCTCACACCCGACGACATTGATGTGCCTGAAGTGGCTTGATAAAAACTGCAAGGGCGGCCAGAGCGTTCTCGATTACGGCTGCGGAACCGGCATCCTTGCCATCGCGGCAGCCAAGCTCGGCTGCGCGCCCGTCAAAGGCACCGACATCGATCCGCAGGCCGTTGAAGCTGCCCAGGCCAATGCTGAAGCAAACGGCGTACAGGCACTCTTTACGCTTCCCGCCGGGCTTAGGAGCGAGCGCTTTGACATCGTCGTAGCGAACATTCTGGCCAACCCGCTCAAGATGCTCGCTCCGGCCCTGCTCAGCAGAGTCGCCCCTGGCGGCCATCTTGTCCTCTCCGGTATTCTTGCGTTCCAGGCCGAGGACCTGATCGAGACTTTTGCCAAGGCCGACCCCTCTGTGCAGCTTTCGGTCTGGATGCAGGAGAAGGACTGGGTCTGCCTTGCAGGACAGAAGAAATAACTCAAAGGTAAGGAAGGCGTCTCATGGCTCATGTAACCCGTTGCCCCTATTGCGGCACTGTGTGGCTTCTGCCGGATGCAATCACGGCCGAGCGCGGCCCTGTCAAGTGTGCAGAATGCCGGCACAGTTTTGATGCGACTTGCGACATGCTCGAGGTGCCGGACAACATGTTCCCGGATCAGGTGCCTCAGGAGCAGACCGATTACGGCTCCTTCCCGCCAAGTTCCGCCCAGATGGAACAGCCGGGACAGGATGACGGCTTTGCCGGCAATCCATCCGCACAGAGCGAGCTCCCCGAACCGGAGCCCGCCGCAAGCCCAATGCAGGAGCCGCAAGCGTCGGCCCCCGAGATTGCCCCCGCACCGCGCATTCCCGAAGGCATCCCCGTTCCGGCGAAAACCCCCGCTCCCGCGGCCATCGCACCTGCAAGCGATCCCGCCCAGGACAGGCAGGATCCGACGCTTGGCGATCTGCAAAGCCTTCAGCAGACCATTCCTGTCAAGGAGCCGACGATTGGCGAGCCATCCATTCAGAAACCGCCTGTCAATCCTTCAGCGCAGCCCCGCGCCCCTCAGCCGCGCCCTGTCATTCGCGCCGACTATGAGAGCGTCCGGATGCACAGGCGGCCGACAGTTTCGGCCTCGAGCTTTTCCGTGCCGCTGATTCTCCTTCTTGTTGTTCTGTCCATCGCAATTGCCGCGGTGATTCTCAACCAGAAGATCATCAAAAAATACCCTGTCAGCGATCAGCTGTTCTCGCGCGTGTGCCGTACCGTGCCCTGCCCCGGCTACGTCTTTGATGATTTCGATGCGTTTGCCGTGACAAAAAACACCATTCGCGCAATGGATGCCGAGCATCAGTACCTCCTGGAGGCTTCGCTCACGAACACTTCATCCCTTACGCAGAAACTGCCGAATCTGCGCGTGCAGTTCCTCGACGCCTCCGGGGAAAAACTCCTGGAAAGCACAATCACGCCCGATCAGTACACGGAGCGTGCAGCAAACCAGAATAATGGGCCAGCCTCCTTACCGGGTGGCAAGACTCTGACAATCCGCTTCTCGCTTTCCTCTAGCGTCGCCCCTACCAGAAGCTTCGTGGCGCCCACATATGCGCCGCCCGCCATCAAGGCGACGCCAAAGGCGGAAAGCGCAGAGTAGCCCATCCCCTGGACGACGAGCATGTCCGTACTGATCAGCGGCTCCATAGCCTATGACAACATCCTTTCCTTCCCGGGAAGGTTTGGCGAACACATCCTTGCTGAGAGCCTTGACCACATCAACCTGACGTTTCTGGTTTCCTCGATGGTCAAGAACTACGGCGGCTGCGCTGCCAACATCGCCTACTCGCTCAAAATGCTGGGCGGATCGCCCATTGTCATCGGCGCCCTGGGCAAGGATGGCGGCGAGTACCAGGAAAGGTTCGACGACCTGGGCATCGAGACATCCATCTGCAGGCTTGACTCAACCTTCAGTGCCCAGAGTTTTGTCATCACGGATCAGACGGGCTCGCAGATTGCCGCGTTCAGCCAGGGCGCGATGGAGCAGGCGCAAAAGGCGCCTTTCCCGGACCATCGGCCCATAGAGCTTGCCCTGCTCGGCCCCGATGGTCTCGCCGCCATGGTCGAGCGCCGCCGGCAGCTGACAGAAAGGCACATCCCCTTCATCTACGACATCGGACAGTCCGCGAGCCAGTTTGGCGGTGACGAAATCTGCCGCTTCATCGAAGCAGCCTCCTGCATCGCGGCAAGCCGCTATGAGATGGAGCTGATCACTCAGAAAACGCGTTATAAAACTGCTGACATCACCGCCATGGGCAAGTCGCTCGTCGTGACGGACGGAGAGCGCGGCAGCACTGTCCATACCCCTGCCGGAGAACTGACGGTTCCAGCTGTTCCCGTGCATGCCGTTGACCCGGTCGGCGCCGGTGATGCTTTCCGCGGCGGCATTCTTTACGGGCTGGTACACAAGTTTGACTGGGAAACGACCCTGCGGCTGGGGTCTGTCATGGCTTCCTTCAAAGTTGAGAACCAAGGGGCGCAGAACTACAGCGCGACCCAAGCGCAGATCCGGGCTCGATTTGAGTCGGCCTACGGGCAGAGCGTCAATCTCTGACGAGCCGCGGCATCGCACGAGCCTTCCGCATTGTGATGACCGGCGGGGATTTCCGCCCGAACAGACTTTCGATAAATTTCACAGTACTTAATCTAAAGTCTTTCCTTCATCATCAGACATACGGAAGGGGAGGACAGTCAGACCCCCTAAAAGGCTTCATTTCCCCTTCATGCAGCCCAAGAGAATCGTACTGCAACCGACGAAACCGTTTTATCCTCACAGTGATTCATGCAATTTTCCGAATCAGAATTTGCATCATAAGCATTTTATGCGCTTGCATTAATACTAAATACGCAAATTCATAGATTCATTCATCCCGGCGGTCTCAACGCCAATGACACAGGTCGTTCCGGTCACCGCATGAGGCTTTTCCGCTGACAGACCAGAGGGGCATCCGTCCGCCTTCGATCAGATTAATTTTTTCTTCCTATTCTGAAGGCGCTCAACTAATCAATTCATGCGCGCTTGCGAACAAATTCTGCTCGCGTGCCCGTGCCTGCGTCCTGTTTTCGCCTTGGCGCCGTGATGTTTCCTGCGCCCTTGGCTAACGCAATTTAGCAAACTGTAATTTGCGGTTTTAAGGAATTTCGATTGATATCAACATTTCTTTTGCGGACCGATTCAGCAATAGACCTGCCCCCATGCGCTCCGCCAAAGCGCCACAGCGAGACTGGAACGCTCGGGAAACAGCTTGAAGGACTCATGGGTCAGCAAGCCCGAGCGAAGGGCATGAGAGGCTGCCGAATTCCGGGGGGACACAGAATCGCCTTCCCTTGAGAGGCGGAGCGCCATAGACGCCGCCCACCATGACGAATACTGAGTCCGGCAGAAACAGCGGATACGGAACCGTATAGTTATATCCACCCCGGAACTGCCGCCCGCAGCTAGAACATCACCATGCCGTGACTGAGCGGAATGATGAAGTGCAAGGCGACATTGAGAAGAATGAAGAGAACGATCGGCGAAAGATCAAATCCCTTGATTGACGGAATGAACCGGCGGATGGGGCTGAGAAAAGGATTGCACAGCGTGTGCAGCAGAGCAAAGAACGGAGAGTACCGGGAACGCGCCATGAAACTCATGACGCAGTAGATGATGACGCCCCAGCTCACGAGTTCAATCGCCCAGCGCAGCACAAGCGCTGCGGGCGCAATGACAAAACCAGCCGCTGTCACGGGAAATCCGGTCATCTCCTTCATGATCAGAGTCTGAACAACCGCAATGATCAAAGCGGCGGCGATCGTCGGCAGATCCCACACGCCGCGCGGCTTGATTGCGCTCGCAATCGGACGAACCAGCCAATCGGTGAATTTCCATGCAAAAGCGACCAGCGGATCCCTTGGACTGATGGCCAGCGACCAAAGGTAGGCGCGAAGGATCAGAAGGCATCCCAAAACGGCGGTCACCATGGAAATCAGCTGGAAAAGAAGACTCATCTCAACACTCGCAGAAAAAATTAGCGGCCTATTCTACTAGGCCAAGATGCCGGCAGCAGCGCGCCGGGCCGAAAGCTGCATGGCGGCCGCAGCCCCGGGGAACTCGGGCGAGCCGAAGGCGCGGCGGGCCCGGTATAGCCGAACCCAGTCAAAATACGGACCGGGATCCGTCTTTCTGCCTGGCGCAACATCGCTGTGCGCGGCAACAAAACGCGGAGCATGACGCTCATGCACGGCCGAAAGCACTTCCTCAAGCGCCCTGTACTGCCGCTCTTCAAAGGGCGAGAAATCCGTCCCTTCGATTTCAATGCCGATCGAGAAATCATTGCACCGCGTTCTGCCCATAAACGAACTCACGCCTGCGTGCCAGGCGCGCTTGAGCGTGCTCACGAACTGGTGCACGGCACCGTCACGGGAAATGAAAAAGTGGCTGGAGACGCGGATTCCGGCCAGAGGATCCAGGAACGGATCCCCGCAGGTGCGCAGCTTCCCAAGGAAAAGCGCTTCAACCATCCCCGTCCTCGTTTCGTAAGCCGGCACCGTAATGTTATGAAGGATCACCAGATCGATCCGTCCGTCGCCTTCCCGCTCATCCCAGTGCGAACACTCCGGGTGAAGCACAACGCCTGGGGCAGGGGCAAGCCACCCGTTCTGATCAATGCTGAACGTCATCTCTATCCTTCCATGCCGGCCCGGACCTTGTCCCGGCACTTTTCCGAGCAATACCGCACGCCCTTACCCATGACCGCCTCGTCAGCCGGGAAGTGCGTTCCGCAGACCGGACAGCGGATCATGGGCAGCGCCTGGCCGCCCTCCTGCTCGCGCCTCGTGCGCCGTGCGACATTCTGCATGCGGCGGCGCCTGGCAAGAACGATCCCGAGATAGATCAGCGCAGCAAGCGCGATGAAAAAGAATATCCGTCCCATGGCTTCTCCCTCGGACGCCTAAAGCATCGCCGCACGCAGCACGGCATAGACAAAGCCCGCCACGGCAAGCGAGCCCGCGCCAATCCAGAACCAGGTGAGCGCCCTGCGGCCACGCCAGCCGCGCATGTACCGGCCGTACATGAGAACGGCAAACACCGCCCAACTCATAAGCGTCATGAGGAAGCGATGCGAGACGACAAGCAGCGTCCCGTGCTGCTGATAATTGAGAACAAGCGCAAGAACAACGAGCGCTGTGAGACACAGGAACCCAAGACAGACGATCCGGTAAAGAATGCGCTCCATCGCAAGGAGATCAGGCATGCTGGCAATCAGCCCGGTGTTCCGGGATGCCGCAAGGGGATTCTTGAGCTGGCGCTCGACCAGCACCAGAAGCACTGCCTGAACGACGGCAATCAGAATGAACCCCGAGGCGCAGAATGCGAGCAGCAGGTGCAGGCGAAAAACAGGCGTCCAGATGGCGGCATCCGCCGTGTGTCCGGGAAAAATCACGGGCATCGCCGAGAATGCGGCGGCAAGAAGCAGGAACACGCCCATGAGCCCGGAGACCTTCCTCATGAAGCTTTCAACAAGAAACACCGCTACCGACAGGAACACCGTGATGGACAGGGCAAGCGCCCAGCCGAACTGCGCCGGCTGATCGCTGCCGAACAGCATCGCCAGTCCGACTCCCTGGATCGCAAAGGCCACAAAGGTGATCAGCCTGAGCGGTAGCGCACCCCCCGCCTGAGGAGCACTCAGGCGGCGAATGATCAGGATTCCGCTCACGAGGTAGCACACGGCTGACAATGCGAGAAAAATATTGCTGACTACTGAGACTGACATGCCACTTCCTTCCCCGGCCGGCTCTGTGCTCCATTCCGGGTGCTTCCATCATTAAAATGCAGGGTATTTTGAAAGCCCCGCCCGAGGGCATCGCCGACAGGCCCTGCCCCCGAGGAGATCCTTGCAACGTATGCGGTTACGATTGTAGTTCTCAATTGCGCCGTACGGATTTCATGCAGCGGACATTTTGACCGTACTTCATTGAACACACGACACATTATGCTGGACAACCTGAGTTCGCGTCTTGCGCGCATTGTCAAAACCATGCGCGGCCAGGCGCGCCTGACTGAAGAAAATACCCGTGAGATGCTGCGCGAGGTGCGCCTTGCGCTTCTGGAAGCCGACGTGGCCCTGCCCGTCGTGCGCGATCTTGTCTCGTCAATCAAGCAGAAGGCGCTCGGCGAAGAGGTTGTCGGCAATCTCAATCCTGGGCAGGCTCTGGTCGGCGTCGTCGAGCGAGAGCTCACGCGCATCATCGGCGGCGACGTACCGCCCGAAGAGCGCGAAATCAATTTTGCCGTTCAGCCCCCCGCCATCATCCTGCTTGCCGGCCTGCAGGGCGCAGGCAAGACGACGACCGCCGGCAAACTCGCAAAGCTTCTGGTGGAGGAAAAGAAAAAGAAGGTTCTCACCGTCTCGACCGACGTGTACCGCCCGGCTGCCATTGAACAGCTCAAGACGGTGAGCGCGCAGGCCGGCGCCGAATTCTTTCCCAGCTCCACGGATCAGAAGCCGCTTGACATCGCCGCAAGCGCCGTTGACTACGCCAAGAAGCGCTTCTTTGACGTGCTGATCGTTGACACGGCAGGCCGCCTGGCCATCGACGAAGCCATGATGCAGGAGGTGAAGAACCTCTCGGACTTCCTCAACCCGGCAGAAACCCTGTTCGTCATTGATGCGATGCTCGGCCAGGACGCCGTCAACACCGCCAAGGCTTTTGACGAGAGACTTTCGCTCACCGGCGTCATCCTGACCAAACTCGACGGCGACAGCCGCGGCGGCGCCGCCCTGTCCGTCAGGATGGTCACCGGAAAGCCCATCAAGTATGTCGGCATGGGTGAAAAACTGGACGGCTTTGAAGCCTTCTCCCCCGACCGCATGGCTAGCCGCATCCTCGGCATGGGCGACATCGTCGCCCTGGTCAAGGACGTCCAGAAGGCCGTTGACATCAAAAAGGCGCAGAAGCTTGCCGAAAAGATCAAAAAGGACGGCAAGTTCGACCTTGAGGATTTCCGGGACCAGATCAGCCAGATGCGCAACATGGGCGGCATCTCCGGGCTGCTGGACAAGCTTCCCAGCCAGTTCCAGGAAGCGGCAAGCAAGATCAAGGATGAGGACGCGAACCGCATGGTGCGCCGCACCGAAGGCATCATCAATTCGATGACCCCCAAGGAAAGGCGCAACCCCGACCTCATCAAGGCGAGCCGCAAGCGGCGCATCGCGGCCGGCGCGGGCGTCTCGGTGCAGGAAGTCAACCGCCTGCTCAAGCAATTCGAGCAGACGCGCGACATGATGAAAAAGATGAAAAAGGGCGGACTGGGACGCATGATGCGCGCCCTGGGCGGTATGGGCGGCATGGGCGGCGGCATGCCTCCGGGCATGGGCGGGTTCCCGCGCTAGCCTCTGGGGCCACATGTCTAGGACTCTTACCTGGATCGATTTCTTCTCCTCCGACGCAGGCCGAACCTGCGCCGAGTGGGAGATTGCCGCCTTCAGCGCAATCAGCCGGACCATGAGCGGAGTGCGGGCCGTGCAAATCGGCTGCCCGGCGATCAACGCCCTGACGGGCTGCGCGATCGCCCACCAGATTCTGGTTTCCGAGGACGTGCCGGCAAGCCGTGAGAGCGATATCCGCGCGCCCGTGATTGCTCACCCAGAAGCCATTCCGCTCGCGGCCGAGTGCTCCGACCTGATTGTCTGGCCTCATGGCCTGGACAGCTGTTCGGACAAGGCGGCTTGTCTTGCAGAAATCGAGCGCGTCCTCGCCCCGAACGGCATTCTCATTGCTTCATTTCTGAATGCTGCCGGCCCCTGGAGCATGAGAAGGCGTCTTTTGAGAGGCTCCTCCGTGCTGCCCTCGCCTTCATCTCTGGTGAGCGTCGGTGAAGCAAAATCGCTGATCGCCGCCAGCTCTCTTGTGATCGAGGGCGGGCGCTTTGGCGTCTACACGGTCAATCCGGACGCCAGGCCGGAAGAGCCGCGCCCGGTGAACTCGCTGAGGCCAACCTGGCTCGACAAGGCCGGAGACCGCTGGTGGCCGACGCTCGGGAACATGGCCGTCCTCATTGCGAGAAAACGCACGGCCGGCATGACGCTTATCGGCAAGGCGGCTTTCGGACCAAATGCAGCACGCTCGGGCAAGCGGGCCCTCGCCCACCGGCAATCAATCTCGAAAGAAAAAGCATGACCACACTCGAAATATGGACTGACGGCGCCTGCAAGGGCAATCCCGGCCCCGGAGGCTGGGGCGTGCTCATGATTTACGGGGCGCACCGCAAGGAAATGTGCGGGGGCCTGCCCCTGACAACCAACAATCAGATGGAGCTCACCGCCGTCATCCGGGCGCTCGAAGCCATCCGCCGCCCCTGTCCCGTCCGGCTTCACCTGGACAGCTCGTACGTGCGCGACGGCATCACGGGCTGGATCTACGGCTGGAAAAAGAAGGGCTGGAAAACCGCGGGAGGCAGCCCCGTGAAAAACGTTGAGCTCTGGCAGAAGCTCGATCAGCTTGTCACGGACTACAAGGCAAAGGCTCAGATCGAATGGGTTTGGGTCAAGGGCCACGCGGGCGACCCTGGCAACGAGCGAGCTGACGAGTTGGCCAATGAAGGCGTGCTCAAGGCGCAGATCGGCCAGCAGTAAAGAGGATTCCCATGCGTTTGATTTGTCTGGATACCGAAACCACCGGGCTTGACCCGAACAACGGCGACCGGATCGTCGAAGTCGCCTGTGTGGACATCACCGGAAGGCGCATCACCGACGAGCCTTCGCACCAATACCAGCAGTACGTGAACCCCGAGCGGGAAATTCCCGACGAGGTGCGCGACAAGGTGACCGGCATCACCAACGAGATGCTTGCCGACAAGCCGCTCTTTTCTGAGATCGCCGATGCGTTCATCGAATTCGTGCAAGGCGCCGAACTCGTCATTCACAATGCCGAGTTCGACGTGGCGTTCCTCGACATGGAGCTGAAGAAGGCAGGGAAAAAGCCGCTTCGGGAGTACTGTCCGCAGATCACGGACACCCTTGTGATGGCAAGGAAAATCTTCCCCGGCATGCGCAACGACCTCGACGCCCTGTGCTCACGCTACGAAATCGACAAGTCGGCCCGCACGCTGCACGGGGCGCTTATCGACTCGGAACTGCTTGCCGAGGTCTATCTTGCAATGACCCGCACCCAGGGCACGCTGATCGGCGACCGATTTGACGAGCTGGCCGACTCGGTGCCGCCGCTGCCGCGCCCCGAGCAGCTTATTGCGGCAACGTGCCCCGCCGACGAAATGGCCGAACACGAAAAGTTCATCGCCATGATCGACAAGAAGTGCAAGACGGGCTCGGTCTGGACCCGAGTGCACACTCCTCCGGCGCCCGCCGATGAGCAAAAAGCCTAGGAATTCGGGTAATACTCCAAGGACTTGCGATTTTTTCATCTGGCAGCAGTCCCCTTGCCCTAGAATGAGGCTGCATTTTCATCACCTGGCCGTCCGGGAGCATTTCCTGCCGGGCGGCTTTGCGATTTATCTACACATGATTGAACTTCAACACATCACGCAGCGCTACACGATGCCCGACGGCAGCGAGTTCCTTGCTCTGAAGGATGTCTCCCTCACCATCAATGACGGAGAGATCTTCGGCATCATCGGCCGCTCCGGCGCAGGCAAATCAACCCTCGTGCGCTGCATCAACTTCCTGAACCGCCCGAGCGAAGGCACCGTGACCGTTAACGGCAAGTGTCTCAACCAGCTCTCCGACAGCGAGCTGCGCGAAACGCGCCGGGGCATCGGGATGATTTTCCAGCACTTCAACATCCTCTCCTCGCGCACCGTTTACGACAACGTTGCGCTGCCGCTTGAGTTTGCCGGCATTGCCAAGCAGGAAATCCGGGCCAAGGTCGAACCGCTTCTTGACCTTGTGGGCCTGCGCGAGCATCGCGACAAGTACCCTGCGCAGCTCTCCGGCGGCCAGAAGCAACGCGTTGGCATTGCCCGCGCACTTGCCATGGCTCCCAAGGTGCTGCTCTCGGATGAAGCAACAAGCGCCCTTGACCCGGAAACCACGGTCGCAACGCTTGAGCTCCTGAAAAAGATCAACCGTGAGCTCGGACTCACCATCGTGATGATCACGCACCAGATGGACGTGGTCAAGCAGATCTGCGAGCGCGTGGCCGTCATGGACCGAGGCGTTGTCGTGGAACAGGGGCGCGTCATTGATGTGTTCCGCCGGCCCAAGCATGAAACGACAATGGCCATGATCGGCAACATCATGGCGCAGTCGCTTTCGCCCTCGGCCGCCAAGCGCGTGCGCGATCAAGTGGCTGCAGCCGGTTACACTGAACCCGTGCACATTCTTCGCCTTACGTTCGTCGGGAGCGAAGCAACCACGCCCATCATCTCCGAATGCTCGCGCCGCTTCGGCGTTGATTTCAACATCCTGGCCGGTCAGATCGACGAGGTCCAGGGCGAGAACTTCGGCACGCTCACCGTGCTGATTTCCTGCAAGAGCGACCTGTATGCCAAGGCTCTCGACTTCCTGAGCGAGCGCAAGGTCACATATGAGGAGGTGACAAAGTATGTCCTCTGATCTGCTCTATCTGCTCTGGGATTCGTTCCTCGAAACCCTCATCATGGTCGGCATCTCCGCAGCTCTGGGCGGACTTTTCGGAATTCCGCTCGGCATTTTGCTGCATGTCACGGCGCCCGGCGGCGTCCGTCCCATGACCCTGCTCAACCGCGTGACCGCCATCCTTGTGAACGCCATCCGCTCGACGCCCTTCATCATTCTGCTCGTGGCGATCATTCCGCTCACGCGCCTGATTGTCGGCACCTCGATCGGAACCGAGGCTGCCATCGTGCCGCTCACGCTCGCGGCCACCCCCTTTATCGCCCGCCTGGTGGAAACCAGCCTGCGCGAAGTGGACAAGGGACTCGTTGAGGCGGCGCAGGCAATGGGAGCCACGGACATGCAGATCATCCTCAAGATCCTGCTGCCCGAAGCCATGCCGGGAATCGTTGCAGGGCTCACGGTCGCCGTCGTGTCGCTCGTCGGCGCCTCCGCCATGGCCGGCGCCATCGGAGGCGGCGGACTTGGCGACATGGGCATCCGCTACGGCTACCAGCGCTTCATGCCCGACGTGATGACCGCCGTCGTCATCATTCTCATCGCGTTTGTGCAGGTGATCCAAAGTTCGGGCGATTACCTCGTGAAAAGAATCAGCCACAAGTAACCGCCTGCGCCTCTGGCGCACCTAACAGGAAAGGGAGCTTTCGGGCTCCCTTTCTTGATTTCTCTGGCGGCTCAAGCGTCAGCTTGCTGAGGCGCCTTCACGGGATCCCGCCGCCAGCCGGGCCGCTTCCTAAGCCGCCTTCACAGGAAAGCATTTCTTCCAGGCGAGCCCTGCGCAGAATCCTGCCGCCGCAAAGGGCAGCCAGCCCATCCCGATCGTATAAAGCGGCACACAGTCGGCAAGCACGCTTTGAAGGCCATCCGGCAGCCAGCCCGCAGTTCTGATTCCGTCGACAAGCGCCATGATGAACGTGGCGGCGGTCGTCCAGGCATAGACGCACTGGCGGCCGCCGAACGTCTTGTCAAGGAAAATCAGAAGAATGAGCGAAATGATGAGGGGATAGACGAACATCAGAACCGGAACCGTCGCCACGATGATGGTCTTCAGTCCGAACAGTCCGACAAGAAAGGAACTCACGGCAAAAACCGCGCACCAGGCCTGGTAGCTCAGAACTCCGAGCAGACGCCAGAAATACGCGGCGCAGCATGTGATCAGCCCAATCACCGTCGAGAGGCATGCCAGCAGCACGATCACGCCGAGAATCACGGCGCCGACGCTTCCGAAAAGCGCCTCCGAGGCACCTGAAAGCACGGCGGCCCCCGTATCCAGACGGCCGAGGGCCGGCACGGATTCCGCTCCGATCTTGGCGATGAAGAGGTAAACCGCAGCCAGCGCGGCGACAGCGATGAGCCCTGACTTGATCACGGCAGCGGTAATGGCGCCGCGCTCTGTCACGCCCGCCTCGCGCACAAAATTGATGATGAGCGTTGCAAAGATGAACGCGGCAATCGCGTCGAGCGTGTTATAGCCTTCAAGCACCCCTTGCAAGACCGCTTTGCCTGCACTCGCGTAATTTGCATCGGGCGCCTGCGGCACACCGAGCGGCGGCAGATGCGAACGCACGATCAGAAGAACAATCACAAGCAGCAGCGCCGGGGCAAGGATTTTGCCCACGCGGTCCACGATTTTCTTGGGACTTGCCGAGAGCCAGTATGCAATGCCGAAGAACACCAGCAGGAAAAGCGGCATCGCCCAGTCGACGCTTGCCGCATCGATGAACGGCCGCACCGCAATTTCAAAGGATACCGTGCCGGTTCTCGGCGCTCCGAAGCAGGGGCCGATTGCGCAGTACGACACGACCGAATAGAAAATGCCGTACCAGGGGTGTACACGGGATCCGGCCTGCTGCAGATCGACGCATCCGGAGTATCCAAGCGCCGCCACCGAAAGCAGCGGCAGTCCCACCCCCGTCACGCAGAATCCCAGAACGGCCCACCAGACATTGACGCCGGAACTCTGGCCGATAGTTGCGGGGAAAATCAGGTTGCCGGCGCCAAACAGCAGGGCAAACAGCGTGAGCCCCAGCGCCAGAAATTGCTTGAAATCCTTCATTTGCACTTCTCACGGGCGGCTTGAGCCGCCTCTTTTCCGGCAGAATCTGCCGATTTTTTATATTTGTAAAAACAACAAGGCCAGCAAACCGGCAAGGCGCGGCCTGCTGACCATCAGGTCCTGCTAAAAATCAAACAGCCTTTTCACCCCGCACGCGAAGCGTATGCAGGACGGAGCCAGGCTTCTCGCCATCGGGCTGCTGGCTGATCAGTGCGTGTCCGGATTGTTTTGCAAACACCGCGAGATCCTCAACGGCATGCGGGTCGTCTGTGCGCACGACAAGCTCTTCGCCGGGAGCGAGCCTGCCCAGCGCCCGTTTCGTTCTCAAAACAGGCATCGGACAGACCATTCCCGTCAAATCCAGGACATCCATGAGCGAATCACCGCTTTAGGCAAGCTTGCCTGCAATCCACTCTCTGGCGCTCTTCATTGCCCTGGGCAGCGCCTGGGCGTCGGTTGCGCCGGCCATGGCCATGTCAGGCTTGCCGCCGCCCTTGCCGCCGGCCTGCTGGGCGACGAAGTTCACGAGCTCGCCCGCCTTCACGCGGCCGATGAGATCCTTCGTGACGCCGGCGCAAAGCTGGATCTTCGCGCCGCCCGTGACGGCAAGCACGATCACCGCGGAGCCAAAGCGGGCCTTGAGGTCATCCATCGTCTGGCGCAGCGTCTTCACGTCCACGCCTTCGAGCGTGGCAAGCAGCACCTTGACGCCGGCGATGTCCTCGGCCCGGTTCACGATGTCCGCGCCCTGCATGGCGGCAAGCTTGGCCTTGGCCTGCTCAAGCGCCTTCTCAAGATCCTTGACCTGGCCGATCAGGTGATCGATCTTGCCGGGCAGCTCTTCGGCAGGCGTCTTGAAGCGAGCCGCTGCCTGTGCAAGCAAACCGGCATTCTTCTGCATGAGGCGCACGGCGTTCATGCCGGTGACGGCCTCAAGGCGGCGCACGCCGGCGCTGATGCCGGCTTCGCCCAGAATCTTGAAGGCGCCGATCTCGCCCGTGCGCTTCACATGCGTGCCGCCGCAGAACTCGACCGACGTGCCGATCGTCATCACACGAACGTGCGTGCCGTACTTCTCGCCAAACAGCATCACGGCGCCCGTCTTCTTGGCTTCTTCGATCGGCAGATCCCGGCAGAGGGTTTCGGTATTGGCAAGGATTTCCGCGTTCACGATGCGCTCGACCTCGGCGATCTGTTCTTCGCTCATCGGCCGGTCGTGCGTGAAGTCAAAGCGCGTCACCTCCTCGTTCACAAGGCTGCCGCGCTGCGCCACATGCGCGCCCAGCACTTCGCGCAGAGCCTTGTGCATGATGTGGGTGACGGAGTGGTTTCGCTCAATGGCAGCCCTGCGAGAGGTGTCAATCTCAGCATTGAGAACATCGCCGAGCGCAATGGTGCCTTCCTTGATATGCGCGGAGTGGCCGAAAACGCTGGCCTTGATCTTGAAGGTGTCGTTCACCTGCAGCAGCGTCGTGCTGTTTTCAAGAACGCCTGTGTCGCCCACTTGGCCGCCCATCTCGGCATAGAACGGCGTCATGTCGAGAACGACGACCACATCTTCGCCCGCAGTGGCGCTCTCCACGGCCGTGCCGTCGCGGTAGAGCGCAAGCACCTTGGCCCCTTCGACCTTCTGGACATCGTATCCGACGAACTCGTTGTTTTCGCCGTTGTACACAACGCCGGCGGCAATCTTGAACTTACCGGCAGCGCGGGCCTTTTCGCGCTGTTCGCGCATCGCCTCGTCAAAGGCAGCCGTGTCAACCGTAAGTCCGCGCTCGCGGCAGACGTCCCCGGTGAGATCCACGGGGAAGCCGTACGTGTCGTGCAGCTTGAAGGCGAGACGGCCGTCAAGCACGCCGCCCTCGGTCTTGGCGATCGCCGCGTCGAGAATCTCCATGCCGTTTGCAAGGGTCTGAAGGAACCGCTCCTC
>OMXR01000046.1 GCA_900315045.1 uncultured Sutterella sp.
GAACGTTCCATTCGCGTCATCTCGAACCAGGTCAGGTTCGGATGCGGATTCCGAACGGTCAACGGAAAGAGACAGTATTTTGCCTGGCACGGCTACCCGAACCGCAACAGCGACTTGTTTACGACCGCCGAGATCAGCGAAAGCGAGTTCTTCCAGATCGGCACGGAGTATCCCGAACAGATCAGTGCGGACTGGGAAACCGCGGAGATCTTTCGCAACAAATACGTCGACGGACATCCCGTGCTCTTTGAGGGCTGGGACAGGCTCTTTTAGCAACTCCGTCAGCACAGCCTGAACCGGGCAGGGGAGCGCTGCGCTCCCCGCTCTTCCTCGCGTCGTCCGGCAGCGCATCAGCCCCAGAGGGACTCTGCAGCATTCGACTCGTCCCGCATCGTCCATGTCTTTCTCGCTATCACGCCACGAGACAGTTCCCGCTCCAAGCCCGGATATCACAAAATGATACTATTCCCGACCTCATTTCTGAGGGAATTTCCTCTTCTCCCGGCCCGTGCGCCGTGTTAAAGTCTTCAGCGAACGGCATGTCCGGAGATGCAGTCCCGGGCATTGGTACTAACGTTTTTTCTGAGACTGCTCAAATGAAGACAATCAGCACTTATCCTTTCGATCCATCCGTGTATTTGTCCGACGCGGAAACGGCTCGGGAGTACCTGAAGGTGGTTATGGCAGAGGGCGACGCCAACGAGATCGTCCAGGCATTCGGCGATGCTGTTCGCGCACAGGGCGTGGCAAAGATCGCACGGGCCTCTGGCATGCACAGNNNNAAGCCTCTATAAGGTTTTCTCCGGCGGCACAAAACCGCGCTTTGAGACGATTCTTCGCGTCTCGCGGGCGCTCGGGGTTCCGCTCTCCGTAGCCGGCGCCGAGCCCGAGCCAAAGCCTGAAACCTGAGCTTTCCAAGCACTCCGCATCAATCCCCCAGAAACGGGGCAGCAGGCAAAAGCTTGCCCCGCGGGGGTTTTTGTGCTCTTTTTCCCGCCTCGCCGTGCGCTGCGGCAGGGTAAAAACGAGATTTGGCTATACTCAGGAAAAGATTTGACCGCCAGGAGAGCGCCATGAAGCACGAATGCAGGATCACTGTTCTGGAAACCAAGTGTTTTCCGGATCTGCAAAAGAAATATCTTGCAAATCCCAACTCCGGCCCCTGTCCATTCTTCAAGCCCGGCCAGACCTTCCTGCTCAAGCGCACGCCGCAGCAGGACGACTTCTACCACCTGATGAACGGGAAGTTCTGCGGCGAAGCCTGGGATGCCGTGAGCCGCTACGTGTATGCCGCGCTTCAGGGCGGCTCCATCATGAAAGGCTGGACAAACGACAACCGGATGATGATCGCCTGCTGCAACGACGGCACGCGCCCGGTCGTCTTCAAGATTGAGCGCATCGACATTGCGGAAAATGACGAGGAGCGCGAGTGGCTCGCAAAACAAGACTTCCGCAACGCACCGGAAGACGCCTACACGGGCTGACCGCGGGGGGCTGCTGTTCTGACGAGGCAGGCGCCCCGAGGCAGGCGCCTCAGGCCTGTTCGGCAGGGGAGGGCTCGGCCGGCGCCTCGTAGAACGTGAAGGTGTTCTTGCCGCGCCGCTTGGACTCGTACATCGCCACGTCCGCCTTCTGCATCATCTTTTCGACGCTTGAGGCCTGGGAGCCGTGCACGATGCCCACGCTCACGGAGATGGGCGGAACGTCCCCGTCCCCGCTGAGGAGCTCCCGGCTGATTTTCTCGATCTTTCCGGCGAGCAGCTCGCGGGGCTCATGCCCGCTGCCGGACATGATGACCGCGAACTCGTCGCCACCGAGACGGCACACGTGGTCTTCGCTGCGGAAGTTGGCCTTGAGCACCCGCACGATTCTCTGAAGCACCCGGTCGCCGACGTCGTGCCCGTAGTTGTCGTTGATGCCCTTGAAGTTGTCGAGGTCAAACTCGATCAGATAGATCGAATCGCGCTCGGCACCGGACATCAGAGCATTGAAGCCGGCCCGGTTGAAGGCTCCGGTGAGCTCGTCGTGGTGCGCCTTGAAGTCAAGCTGCTTGATGCTGCCCTTGTAGGCCGAGTACATCTTGTTGTAGGCCTGAGCGAGGTACCGGAATTCACTGGCGCCGGCTTCCGGGATGGGCTTGTCGGCCTTGATCTGCGTGATCGCCCCCAGAATCGGACCGATGCCCAGGCGCGCCGTCAGCCAGACGGCAAAGAGGATCGATGCGACCATCATCAGGACAAGAGCGCGGCTCAGCCCCAGATCCTTCAGGAAAACGTCCATGGCGGCATCTTCGCTGCTTTGCGTGAGCTTCTCAAGCGCCTCCACGCTCTGGTGCGTCTCGTTCCGGATCCTGTTCTTGAGCCGGTAGTACTCGTCGTCGAGCACCATCTTCGTTGCCCGCCGCATCTTGCCTTCTGGCGAAAGGGCGGCGTCATGCGCGCTCAGCTGAACCGATTTGAGAATGTCCGGATACTCGTCAATCCCCTTGGCCTCGATGACAAGGCGCATGGCGTAGTACTCCAGGTCCATCAGCCGGATGGAATTGGCCATGGCCTCTTTCAGGTGAACCAGCGCCTCATCGGCCTGGTGCGCCTGTGCGAGCTCATGCAGCGAGCGGTCGCGCCGCTTGCTGTTGATGGCTTCGCCGAAATACATGTCCAGGAAGACCGTGTCGCCGTTGATCGTAAAGCGCTGCGCGTTTTCCGTGAGATAGTCCGACGCTTCCATCAGGCGATGAACCGCCTGATCAAGCGCAATATGCTGCGCAGTCGCGCTTCTGACGTCCATGAAGCTCGTGCTCATCCGGATGGTCGAGTAGATCGTCAGGCCCGAGAGCGCCACGGCAATGACAATCAGAGAACTGTGCAGCTTGCGCAGGGATAATCCCTTCTGAAACCGTTCCAGGAACATGGTCAGGGCTCCCGGCTTCAGGAAGGATCCCGCACCAGGGCGGGTCGGCAGGCCGGTTCGCACACGCCCGCAAGGACAACTCCCTCTCTGGGACTGCCCTGAGCGGAAGAGGCTGGCGGCGTCCGCAAGGCAAACGCTGCGCACGGCGTCCACAGGCTCTTTTTATGTTGCATGAGCATGACGGAACGGTCTGACTGAAAAAAAGTGGTGGTCGCTTCGGCTTCCCAGGAGCAAAGCCCCGAGGGACAAGCCCGGACTGTGATGATTTTGGCACATAGCCGAAGATAAATCCAAAAAAAGCATGAATCGCCCGAAGTCCGCACGGCTTTCGGCGCAACAGGCTCCTCTGCCAAGTGCGCCGCCCCGGCATGCTGCGGCTTCGGAAAATCCCTCCGAAGGCATCGGGGCAGGGCGACCGCAGGCCGGGAAGGCACTGCGGAGCATTCCTGTTTTTCCTTCAGATTCAGCCCATTGGCGGGAGCTATTCGTGCACCGCTTCGCAAAAAAAAGAAAAACAAGTTCTCAACACAATACTATTATACTGAGCAACCTTTTGTTTTTTCATGCTTTAACAGAAAAATCCCGTATATAATTCTGAGATTATGCTAAAGGCTGTTCTTTGGCAGGGATACAAGGAAAGGGACTCGTCGTGACGATCAATGCCGCCGAACATATCTCCGAGCTGGGAGAAGCGTTCAACCTGAAGCTCTCGCTTGACGAGGAGGGGCTTTGCGAGCTCGCAATCGGAGACGAATATCCGCTCTCGATCCGGCTTGACAGCGACATGGATGCCTTTGTGATCTCAAGCGTGGTTGCCGACGAGCTGCCCGATCCCGTGAGCTACAGCCTGGTTCAGGACATGCTTGAGCTCAATCTGGGGCCGGCCGTCACCGGGTCCCCCGGCATCGGCATGGATCCCGCAACCGGCCTGATCGTCTCCTGGCAGATCGTCACCGAAGGCATGCTCTCAAAGGGAACGCTCTCGTCGATCGTGCACGCGTTCCTCTCTTTCGTGGTCGGAATGCACGAGCGGATCCGCGAGTCGGCCGAGGCTTCCGGCGGAACGGGCGGGAATGGCGCACCCGCGGAGAACGACGACCCGGCGTTCGACCCGCATCTGCACTCCGGCTTCCTTCCCGTTTAGGAAGATTGTGCAGAACAGCAATTCCTCATTCACACAATTGCACATTTCCAAAGGATCACCATGAGCGACGTCAATCTTCACATGAACCAGATCCAGGATCTGAGCCTGACCTCCCTGACGAACAACTTCAAGGACGAGTCCGGCAATCTGCACGGCGGCAAGATCGAGTTCGGCGGCAAGACCTACAACGTATCCATCGCCAACGGCAAGGCCGACATCACCCAGGCGCAGACGAACGTCTTTTCGAAGTTCTTCAGTCTGTTCAAGGACATCTCCCACACGCCCACGGCCCAGATGCTCACCGAGCGGTTCAACAACATCGTCGAGCTGAGCAAAGACGAGCAGGTCATGAAGAATCTCCGCTCCATGCAGATTGCGCACAACAACTCGGCGATGCTCAACCAGATCATCGAGCAGCAACCTGGCCAGCAGGTTCTGGAAGTCGCCGACTACGGTTTCGGTCCAGCGCGCAACGCCGTCAGGGACGCCGGGATCGTCAAGACAGTCGGGGAGAATGCCGGCGTGCAGATCAACCTCAACAAGATCGATGACTACAACAAGATCATCGGGATCGTTCCCGACGAGCTTGCGGCCCCGAAACTGCCGGGGCTCATCGACAACGTGCGCAGCGGAACGCTTCAGATCGACATGTCCCAGGTTCCCGACGGCAAGTTCAACGAAGAGCGCGTAGGCCAGTGGAAGGAGTTCCTGCAAAAGAATGCCGATCGGCTCGATACGCCCAAGCGCCTCTACCAGCTGCTCACGTCGCCCAAGACGGCCGCGCAGACCGGCAAGACGACGGGCTGGGACGCGGAATTCGCCAAGGACCCGGACAAGGCGCTCGAGCAGTTCATCGTCAAGAACCTTCAGCGCAGGGACTTCGCCAAAATCGACCAGAACGGCTTGAAGTTCCTCACCGAGAAGCTCAAGGAGTACGTTGCCCTCTACAACATGCCCGATCCCGCGCAGCGCGATGCCGCCATCCAGAAATTCTTCTCCGATCCGAAGAACTGGGCCAATCCGAACGACCCCGAAGAAATGGACCGCCTGAACGCCACCGGCCTGTACGAGGTCGACGCCGAAGGGTACTCTCCGGAAGAGGTTGCCCAAGAGCAAGAAATGCAGCGCCAGCCGAAGAACTTCAAAGCCTACAATTTGCTCTGCAACGTGCTCATGTATTCGGTATTCCGCCAGACAAGCAAGCTTGGGCTGGAGTTCTTCCGCTCGCAGAACATTCCGGTCATGTTCCAGAACGCCGATATCAATGGCAAGGCTTTGCAGGGCCGCATGGATACCGTGCTCAAGGAGAACACCTGGAAGAAGGGGTTCATCCAGGGCAAGAACACCAACTCGCCGATCACGCACTCCGAAATGCGCCACGTCGAGCGGCTCAAGAAGCAGGACGCCAGCAGCGAATGGACGGACATCCAGACGGGGGCCACGCACAACGCCGGCCCGACGCTTGATGTCAAGAAGCCGGAAGGAGCGAGCGTCTAACCCACCCCCGGAACCGCATCCCTCACACATTGAGCCGCGCCGCACCAAAGCGCGGCTCAATTGCTTTCCCGCTCGGCAAAAACTCCGGCGCCCAGTCCATCAGGCGGCGGGAACTGGCCATGGCTTGCTTCAGAGGGCGAAGAGGCACATCAGCCCGGCCTGCACCTCAGACGCATGCTGCATGGGCATGACGGACCGGCCTGGCTGAACTATGGACCGGGAGTTCGCGGCACAGGCAGCAATTTCCAGATTTTCCTTCGGATTCAGCACGTTGCGCAGCCCCGGGGAGGGGCGAACGGCCCCCAGTCAGGAAAACAAGATCGTATCGCGACACCGATAAACAAAATGATCATCTAATTTTTATCGTATAAACAAATAGTTGCGTACATTTTTTCTCCAGCAATCAGATACAATTATTTCTTCAGCCAAACCTCGAAGACAGGAACCGGAGTGCCATGAGCGACGTCAATCTTCACATGAACCAGATCCAGGATCTGAGCCTGGTCTCCCTGACGAACAACTTCAAGGACGAGTCCGGCAATCTGCACGGCGGCAAGATCGAGTTCGACGGCAAGACCTACAATGTGTCCATCGCCAACGGCAAGGCCGACATCACCCAGGCGCAGACCAACATCTTTTCCAAGTTCTTCAACCTGTTCAAGGACATCTCCCACACGCCCACGGCCCAGATGCTCACCGAGCGGTTCAACACCATCGTGGAGATGAGCAACGACGAGGCGCTCATGAAGGAGCTCCGCTCCATGCAGGTCGCCCACAACAATTCGGCAATGCTCAAGAGCATGGTCGAGCAGCACCCCGGCCAGCAGGTTCTGGAAGTCGCCAACTACGGCTTCAGCCCGGCGCGCAACATCGTCAAGGACAGCAACGTTGTCAAGCAGTTCAGCGAAGCCTCGGGCGTGCAGATCAACCTCAACAAGATCGACAACTACAACGAATGCCTCGGCATCATTCCCCTGAAGCTCCAGCCCACCATGCTGCCGGGGCTCATCGACAAGGTGAGGGGCGGCTCGCTTCAGGTGGACACGTCCCTCAGCATGGGCGGCAAACTCGACCCCGAGCGCGTCGGCAAGTGGAAGGATTTTCTCCAGCAAAATGCCGATCGCGTTGATACCCCCAAGCGCCTCTATCAGCTGCTCACGTCGCCCAAGACGGCTGAGCAGACCGGCAAGACCACGGGCTGGGACGCGGAATTTGCCAAGAACCCCGACAAGGCGCTCGAGCAGTTCATCGTCAAGAATCTGCAGCACAGCGACTTCGCCAAGATGAATGAGAGCGACATGAAGTTCCTTGCCGAGAAGCTCAAGGATTACGTTGCCCTCTACAACATGCCCGATCCCGCGCAGCGCGATGCCGCCATCCAGAAATACTTCTCCGATCCGAATAACTGGGCCAATCCGAACGATCCTGACGAAATGGACCGCCTGCACGGCACCGGCGATTATGTTGTCGACCCGGAAGGGCTGGACGAAGACGAAATCGCCGCGTCCTACGAAATGCAGCGCGACGTCGCCAACTTCAAGGCCTACGCGCTGCTCCTGCAGGTGCTCATGGGCTCCGTGTTCCGCCAGACCAGCAAGCTTGGCCTGGAGTTCTTCCGCTCGCAGAACGTTCCTGTCATGTTCCAGAACGCCGACTACAACGGCAAGTCCCTGCAGGGCCGCATGGATGCCGTGCTCAAGGAAAACACCTGGAAGAAGGGCTACATCCAGGGCAAGGCCAGCAACTCGCCGATCACGCACTCCGAAATGCGCCACATCGAACGACTCAAAAAACAGGACGCCAACAGCGAGTGGACCGACATCCAGACGGGAAGCGCACACAGCACCGGTCCGAAGCTTGATGTGAGCAAGCCGGATGGAGCGAGCGTCTGATCCATCCCCCAGCAACCGCATCCTGCATCCATTGAGCCGCGCCGCACAAAAGCGCGGCTCAACTGCTTTCCCGGCCTGCAAAAACCTGACAGACAAGGCCTTCGGAGTGGTATCGTTAGGGGGACGAATATGGACTCACAGTCCTTTTCGATGGAGTGCGGCGCCGGCGTGCCCGCTGACCGTCCGGCGGCCGCCCCGAACCATTCTGAAAACTTGAGACAGCGAGGTGCTCATCGTGTCCTTCAAACATTACCGCTATGACGGCTTCCAACGGTTCAAGATTGACGAATGCCCGACTGACGAGACGAGCCTGTGCCCCGACCGCAAGGAGGCCGAGGCGAAGATTGCAAAGAACAACGTCGAGATCGACGCCCTTCAGTCGATGCTCTACGCCGAAAAAAGGGAAGGCGTGATCTTCCTCTTCCAGGCCATGGACGCCGCTGGCAAGGACGGCACGATCCGCGCCGTTCTGT
Source organism: uncultured Sutterella sp. (assembly GCA_900315045.1). Lineage (GTDB taxonomy): Bacteria > Pseudomonadota > Gammaproteobacteria > Burkholderiales > Burkholderiaceae_F > Duodenibacillus. The sequence goes on from OMXR01000046.1 coordinate 7,917, forward strand.
CCTGCCTCTCTCCGCATGGCGTGCACGAGGCCGCCTTCAAGGCGCCGAGCGCCCTTGCGCTCTCGCACGACTTCCTCTGGCGCATCGTTCCCTATGTCCCTGCCAAGGGCGAGATCTCCATCTTCAACCGCTCCCACTATGAGGACGTGCTGATCGGCAAGGTCAAGGAACTCTACAAGACCCAGGCCTACGCCGAGCGCATCGACCGCGACCGGATCATCAAGTACCGCTACGAAGACATCAAGCACTTCGAAGAGTACCTCTACAGAAACAGCATCCGCACCGTGAAGATCTTCCTGCACCTCTCGAAGGACGAGCAGGCCCGCCGCTTCCTCTCCCGGATCGAAGAGCCCGAGAAGAACTGGAAGTTCAGCGCAAGCGACTACGGCGAGCGCGCCTACTGGGATGCCTATCAGGAAGCCTTTGAAAGCGCGATCAACGAAACTTCCACGGAGCACTGCCCGTGGTATGTCGTTCCGGCCGACAACAAGTGGTACACCCGCTACGTCGTCTCCGAAATCATCCTTTCAACCCTGAAGGACATGGATCCGCACTTCCCGAAGGTCACGCCCAGCAGACTGGCCACCTTTGCCCAGTACAAGGAGGAGCTCCAGCGCGATCTCCCCAAGGGCGGTTCCAAGGGCAAAAAGAAGAAGAACAAGGATAAGGACAAGGAAAAGGACAACGACAAGGAAAAGGATAAGGAAGACTCCGATCCCAAGAATTAACTGAGTGGTCGAGCCGTTCTCTGGCGTCCCCCGGTCCAAAGGCCGGGGGATTTTTTGTTGCGGGTGCCGCCCGGGATGCCGTTCAGCTTGCAAACAAGGAACCAAAACACTGATAATCGCAGGTTGCAAGGAAAGGAGGCATCCCATGCCGGACGCAGCACAGGACAGGAGCGGCATCGAGAACCGCAGCACGCTCATCTTTGAGAGCGGAGCGCTTTCGCTTTGCGACATCGCGGGGTGCCTGGTGCTGCGCGATGGCCTGCGGGAGATCCGAATCTCGAGCACCCCATTCGAGCCCTGCACGTATTTGGAAGGCACTTCCTGCCGCACCATCCTCCACAACGCCTTTGCCGAGAGCGACATCCGCAGAATTGCCGCAAGAGGCGGCACGCTGCGCTCGATCACAGGCACGGAATACGACGCCGGGCGGCTCTGTGGGCTTCTTGCCTTTGCCGCGGCGCACCTTGCCGAGTGCGACATCGGCTACGCGGAAGGGCGCATGGCGATTGAGCAGCTCAAAGGCATGGGAGCGCTCGGCCCCGAGCGTGCAGTGGAGCTCGCAGAGCTCGGGCTGCGCAGCATCTCGGCCGCGCTCTCGCACTCCAGGAGGCGCTCGGAGCGGATCATGTACACACCGGATGGGAGAGTCTATGTACGCGCTCAGCGATGATTTCCTGCGGGAGCTGATCGATCCCGGCGCGGGCTGCTCCGTCGAATACTGCCTGATCGGGATCGAGGGACCGTACCTTGGCGAGCGCTCGCACAGGGAGGCGATCAGCCTTGCCATGGAGCGGTTTCTCGCCGACTGCGAGGATGCCTGGCAGGACGCGTCCCGCGCCACGGCCCGGCCCGTCCCTGCGAGCCGGGTTCTGGAGCTGCCCGAAGCCGTGCTCCAGGGAAAATCCATCCCGAATCCGCCCGGCACCCTGGGATCGCCGATTCCGTACTGGTACGCGTTTCTTTGTCCGCCGCACGGCTGCCGGCTCACGGCACAGGACTTTCTGCGCGTCAACGCCGCGCTCTTTCCGAACGGCACGAAACCGCTGCAGGCTCTCGAATGGTCGGCCGACTGGTCGTCGTATTTTGAAGACGGCGCGGAGTGGTGGGGCACGCTTTGCGTGAGCATCTATGACGAGAGCCTCGGGCGATTTGTCGTGCTCATGGCCTCGGACACCGACTGAGGCGGAACGAGCTGCTGAACGCCCCCGATTGCGCCTGCCAGTCACCGGTTTTCCGGATTTCGTTTTCTGTTCAGCTGATACCAGTTGCAAAAGCCGATGAGCGCGACAACCGTGTAGATGCCTCTTTTGGTCAGATAGACCGGGTCGAAGTGCACGATGTACATGGCAACGGAGACGAAGTCCACCAGGAGCCAGAGCACGTACTGCTCGCGAAACCGAAAGAGCTGCAGGAAGATGGCGATGATGCCGATTGCAAAGGTGTAGGCGTCAAGCCAGGGAACGGTGCCCCCGAACCGCACGAGGACCGAGTGGTACGCGATGCCGCTTGCGATGACGGCGGCGCCGAGCGCCGCGCCCTGCAGGAGCGAAAGGCGCCGGGTCAGACACTGCTCACGCTCAAGCGCGTCCCGGTTGTTCGCCCATGCGCGCCAGGCGAGAATCCCCATCGGAAAATAGAACAGCACTTCGAGCGCAAAGGTGGCGTAGATCTTCCAGTACCAAAGATAGATCGCGTAGACCGTGGTGTTCACGAGGCCGAAAAGGAAATTGGGAATGCTCGCGTGCGCGCAGAAGAACACGCAGACGATGCCGCAGACGGCGCTCACGAAGTTGATCACGGTGAGCCAGTCGGGATTTTTGCTTCCGAGAGGATCGGCAAAGGCCGCATAGACCGCCTGGGCCGCGATGCCGATCATGACGACGATCATGAGCCATTCATACCAGCTGAGCTTTCTGAAGCTTTCCCGCGTGTCCCGCAGAAATTCCTCCGTCGCCGCTCTTACGCCAGCCATCGTTCCATTTCCTCTTTTGATTGCGTGCCGCGGAGCTCCGTGGCGCTGATCGGCACCGCGCGCCTCTCCGGATCCACGAGCCGGTAGACCGCTTCCGGGTAGGCCCTCTCGAAATACGCCCTGTACGACGCTTCGCTGCCATAGACGGCATCGATCGGGCCGGGGATGAGCCGCCGCACGAGCGGCGTCTCGGCGTCCCAGTCATCCTCGCCGTTTTCCAGAATGAGACCCGAGATGTCGATCGCCGCGGCAATGACGTTGCCGTACTTGCGTGCCATGCGGTCAAGCTGCGCCTTGCGTGCGGCAAAAGAAAGAAGCCGCGCCTTCCCGGGCGGCGTCTCCCTGAGAATCGCCCGTTCCTCGGCGCCGCCATGAAACATGACCACGTACACTCTGGCGCACTCGCTTGCGGCAAGCGCGATGCAGTGCTCGTGGCCCTTGTGGAGCGGCAGGAACTTGCCGCCGAAAAAACCGGTCCCGAACCGGCGGGCAATGCCGCCATCGGTCTGAGAAGGGCGCTGCGGGAGGGCATCCATCGGCATCTTTCTGCAAAGGGATGTCCGTTCAGGGCAGCGCCTGCTGCTGCCGCTCGAATGCCTTGCGGGCAAGATGCGCCAGGCGCCGCAGGAAAAGCCCATCCGGGTCATTCAGGCCGTCTCCAGGGCAGAAGATCGCAGCCGTCCGGTCGTTCGGACGGTTCCCGAGGCGCGCAAGCCAGCGCTCGGGAATCGCCGACTTCCCGTAGACGGCTCCGGCAAGGCCCCCAGTGATGGCGCCGACCGTGTCGGCGTCTCCGCCAAGGTTTACGGCGAGCACAAGCGCCTGCTCGAAGCTCTCCGTGCTCTCAAGCGCATGGAGCGCGCATTTGAGGCTCTCCACGCAATAGCCGCTCGGCCTCACGGGCGCAGCGGCAAGCTCCTTGACTCCCTGAAGGATCGAAGAGGCGCGCATCCTGGCTTCTCGCGCGCTCTCGCTGCCCTGCACGGCCGACACGATCGCCCGGACATAGGCCTCAAGCGCATGGTCGCTTGCCTCATGCCAGTGCGTCATCCTTCCGATGCGCACCGCGGCCGAGACAGCTTCGTGCTCATCGGGGAACCAGAGGGCGGGGTACACGGTGCGCATCAGCGCGCCATTGCCCGCCGTTCTGCCGCGCAGCTGATCAAAGAGGTTTCTTGCAGCCGCGTGCCAGGCGCTCTCGGTGCGCTCGTCCGAACCGCTCAGCGCATCAAGCACCATGGCGCAGGTCTGGCCGACATCCCTCGGCCGGGTCGCGTACCAGCGAAGGAACATGCCGCCGACGCACTCGACCATGTCGGCTCCGGTTTCGTGCGCCCGAAGGATGCCTTCGGCCACTGCAAGCGTCATCTGCGTGTCATCGGTCACTTCGCCAGGGAGCACCGAGAGCCAGCCGCCTCCAACCATCTCGGCGACCGGCTTGCCGTGCCGTTCGAGGATCTGGCTGGCGTTCAGAAATTCCAGCGGCGCGCCGAGCGCGTCGCCCACCGCAACGCCAAAAAGCGCTCCCTCGATCCTGTCGATCATTTCCGACCGCTCGTGGTTCTGACTCATTGCATCCTCCTTGACACGGCTGAGAGCCGCTCGCACCTCGATTCGCGGACAAAAGGGCGCTTCTCGGGCTACTCCGTCTGCTGCTCAATATACAGCGAATCGGCAAGCCCCTGAGCCGTGACGGCCGCGCCATCAATCTGCAGCTCAAACCGCAGTTCCTCAAGCAAGCGCACGGCGTTCTCCCCGACATGCGCCTCGGGATCTTCGGCGCGCTTCAGAAAGCGCTCCGCGCATTGCGCATAGCGGGCAGCCGTCCAGATCTGCGACTGCAGCACGCCGCGGCCGTACGACTCGCGCTCCTGCGGCTGCGCATCGGGCTGTGCAAGCTCCCTGTCAAAGCGCGTGGCGGCCGCGCGCAGCTCATCCCAGCCGAAAGCGCGTTGCATGAGCCGGGCAAAGAACGGTTCGATCCCGGAGCCTTCCTCACCCGGCACGCCGGCAACGGTTCCGAGAATCGCGCCCGTCGCCGCACGCCGCGCACGCTTCGGTTCGCTGGAAAAGGGCCTCGTCTCCAGGATTTGAGCTTCGCCGCCCGCCGAAGCGAACGTGATGCAGTCCTGGTTGAAAAGATTGCCAAGGTGGAGCAGGGCGCTCCTCAAATTGCCCGTTCCTTCGGTGTCGAACGCAAGGAAGGCGGTTTCGGGCGAGGGCGTTCCGTCCTCACCGAGTCGGACGCCGGTGAGAGGCAGGACGCCAAAGCCAAGCGCAACGAGCTTTTGCCTGAGCAGGAACGTGTTGAGTTCGTTCACTTCCCGCGGCATCGGATGCCGCGCCAGAAGCGCCTTCATCTGCTCCTGCGGCATCGCGCGCAGCGCTTTCAGCCCGTGGGCGCAGCAGGCCTCGGGCCCGCATGCGCGCCAGGCCGATATCGCTCCCCAGCCGCTGCTCCTCATGAGCCGCAGAATCTGGGCAAACACCGTTTTTCCGGGCTCCATCTGCCCTGGATACCATCCGAGATCGGGCAGGTCGGGCCCGTCATCCCGAGCGGCAGCCTCCGGGACGACGGTGCGCGCGCCGCCCACTTCGCGCCGCACGACGCCTTCCTCCTCCATCCCGTCGATGAGGGCGCTCGCCCGATACCGCTCGATGGACAGGCGCCTTTGCAGCAGCGCGGCCGAGGCCTGGCCCGCTTCTCGCACGATCCGGACCGCTTCGGCGTAGAGGGGATCCTCGCGCCCGGGCGCTCGTTTCCCGCCGGGCGCCTCATCGTCCGGATCCAGGTCCGTCACGCCCTGCCTGAAGCACGGCTTTCCAAGACTGCAGAGCACCCCGACCACGCGCCCGACCTCGCCTGCGGACACATCGAACCCTTCAGCGCGGATGAGGGAATGCGCGCCGGGCAGCCTCAGCATCATGTCGTACGTTTCCATGAGATTCTCGGCAACGCTTTCGCCCAGGACACGGATGCTCTCGCTGCGGTCCGCCACGCGGTAGCAGATGCGTGCGCGGAAATTGGACCGGTTGAGTAGCTGCGCCATGTCCTCGCCGAGCTTTCGCACCGAGAACACCAGGTGGATTCCGACGGCTCCCGCCCTGGCACCGAGGCGCAGGACGCACTCCCTGAACTTTCCGCCGCCGGCAAATTGCATGAGACGGTCCGGTTCGTCGACAAAGCAGACCAGGCGGGGCAGGGGCTGCAGGGCAGTGCGCTCTCCGGAGCCCCCGCCCTGCGGATCCAGGACGGGCTCGCCTGCCTCTAGCGCCTCATCAACCCTGGCGTTGAAGGACGCGATGCTGAGCTCGCCCAGCCGTGAGAAGAGCCGGCTGCGGCGGTCCGCCTCCCGAGCGAGCCAGAGCAGGGCATTGACAGCCTGGCCCTCATCCGTCACAACGGGCGCGAGCAGGTGGGGGATCTCCCGGTACGGCGAGAAAGCCGAGCGCGCAGGATCAATGAAAAGCAGCTGCGCCTGATCCGGGTCGCACCGGTAGAGGATCGAAAGCACAAGTGCGTGCAGGCACGAGGACTTGTCCCTGTCGGAGGCGCTGCACAAGAGCAGATGCGGCATGCGGGTGAGGTCGTCCACAAGCGGCAGCCCGTTCACGGTCTTGCCAAGCGCCAGCGTGAGCGGCCCGGCGCTTTGCTGAAACTCCTTGCTGCCGATCCCTTCGGAGAGATACGCTTTGCGCAGCTCCGAACCCCGGTTCGGAAACTCGATCTTCATTCTGGGATTGTCTGGGCCTACGGGAATGACGCGCAGCTGCTTCACGCCGAATTCGGGCGCCAGGTCCCTGAGGGACTCGGCAACGCGATCGGCCTTCAGATGCTCATCCTCGGCAAGCCAGTACTGCGAGATCAGGGGACCGCGCTCGCAGGACGTGACTTCCGCCTCGATTCCTTTTTCCCGCAGTTTTGCCTCAATGCGCCAGGCAATGATCTCCGCGCGCCTGAGCCAGGGCTCATAGTCGCGCACGAAGTCGGGTGCCGCCCCGAGTGCATCAATGCCCAGCGCAAAGCGTCTGCCGGGCGTGGAGCCGTGACGCTTCTGCGCATTCTGACTGTTCTTTGTGTTCTGATGTGTCGTCCCGGGCATGGTACTTCCTTTGCATGACTGCTCTGAGCGTCCTGCCAGAGGGGCAGGTGCCGTGCAAGAGAAGCAAAGGCCGGTTCCAACCGTTTTGTCGTTGCGGAAAAGTGCCGTGCAAGCGGCAGTCATGCGGCTCGCCTGCCCGTGCAGAGGGTCTTTTCGATGCCGGAGCCTTTGTCTCACAAGAAAGATGACGAGCATCTCTATTTTGTCATATTATCCGCAAAAGCCTCAGCCTCAGATAGCATCCGGCGCATGCAATGCAGGATCGGGC
>OMXR01000012.1 GCA_900315045.1 uncultured Sutterella sp.
CTGAAAAACATCCGCTACCTTGGGTACCGCAACGACATAGAAAATCTCTATAGGGCATGCGACTTTTCCATTCTGGCGTCGCTCTATGAACCATTTGGTCTAGCCGCTGTTGAAAGCCTTTTGTGCGGAACACCTGTGGTGATATCAGACAACGTTGCCAGTGGAGAAATCATTCCTGCCTCTTCCAAATTTACTTTCAAATGCAACGACCCAGCAAGCCTGTCCGTTGCTATTGGAGAGGCAGTCAAAAGCGACAACATCGCTTTACCTGATATTCCTGCCCTATCTGGAATGCTTGAAATTAGGAATCACGTGAAAGCCTTGGAGACCCTGATTTCCTAGCAGTTGGCAGTAGCGCATAGTTTTTGCTAGCGTCTATCCATTTTCTGAGATGCCGCAAGTTCTCTGCATCGAAGGAACAGCAGGTACACCAAAAAGAATGACACGGCTACCGAACGCCCGCGAATTGCCGTATTCGAAACGCCTAGCAAAAGAATATTTGCCACGCACCACAATGCCCCAATATTCCTGCGAGCCAGCCAAGCTAAAGAAGCCATCATCGTGACGTATGCCGTCACCATGACAATCCCTCCTGTGGCAAGCATATTGAAATAGTCACTATGAAAATCCCATGTCGGGACTCCTTTGAACCACCGTAACAATTCAGGGTGTTCAGATAAGATCAAGGGCATGGCCTCTGGCCCCCAGCCAAAGAATGGCTTGTCTAGGAAACCTTGCCATGCCACGGTCCACATCTGAAGTCTGGCCCCCCAGGACGTTCCCCTTTCTTTTTGAAAGTCAAATTGCTCAATCTCATGCACTCCAACCATAAAATGTTGATAAGCATAATAAGCGCACAGAGCAAAGGCAAAAAGAACAATGGCGGAAAAGAGTTTGTTATCCCTCCGAATGCTCTTTACCACCATAAAAAGCATCAGAACAAAAATCGCCAATTGTGCTCCACGCGTCCTCGTCAGATAAAGCAAATACAAACCTGCAGCCGCTGCAATGGCGTAAAAAATCGCATGTCTTACTTCTTTGTTTTCATAAGCCCGCATCAGACCTATCAGCACGACTCCAACAAAAAAGCTGCAAGTATGAGCAAAAATGACAGCATTCCCCCCCAATCCTCCTCTATCACCGACGCTATGCCAAAATGTTCCATAAAATACGTCCATTGTCTGCAGAGCCGAAATCAATATGCAAAACAGAGAACTTGTAACATAAAGAGTATTTTCAGGAAAATCGATATCATCAGTAGATGAAAATACGAACATTGCCACAAGCGGAAGAACCAGATAAGAACTAAACCCACCTCTATGGTGGATCGCCATGAGAACAGCAATGGTCAAAACCCAAGGAAGAATTGCTTTCCCGAACTCCTTGAATGGTTGGGCATTCAAATGGTGTGTCCAAAGTTTCAATCCCAGGATCAGGAGTGCGAGTGGCAAAAGCAACCTTATGTAGTAGCGCTCTCCGTCCCCTATGCCAGGAAGAAGATGAAAGGCACAAATCGGGTAGCACAGCATCAGAGCAATCAGGATTCTCTGAAGCACTAATATCGGTTTTCTCAAATCGTTTTTCATATCAAATTACAACAACAGTTAATAACTGAAATCTACCTGACGGATTCCTTCTAGTTTTTGAAGTTCCATTCGCAAATCGTCAGACGGCGACACTTGTTTTCCGAGCCAAATTTGATCAGCGCTCAGTCCTTCCTGCAAACTGCCTAGCGACATCGCAACGGGCGCGCCCTCCTGCCCCTCCTGAACAGAAAACTTTTCAATGATTCTTCGTATTCCGACCAAATCAGGACGCCCGCAAGCAGAAATCCGCACCGTGACTCCCTGGCCGGAGCGCCATTGATCGATGGTCAAGATCTCGTCCGCGCTCAGAGACATTTTCTGCGTCAGCTTATCCGCTCTGACCCTGCCCTTGAAAAACAGCACCTCATCGGCCATCAGGCAGGACCGGTATCGATCATAGACATCTCCATAGACGAAAATGTCCATTTGATCGACTCCGTCGGAAACAGTCACGATGGCAAACTTTCCTCGCTTCCCCATAATAACCCGATTTTCTACGACCTGCCCCGCAACGACAACATGCCCCTTGCCTTCTCTCAGCTTACGGTATGGCGTCGTCATTTTTTCGATCTCGTGCTTGTATGAATCAAACACCATGCCGGTAAGCGCAAATCCAAAGGCCTCTCTTTCTTCGGCAAATTTCCTTTTTGAGGACCATTCGTCCGCATCTATCCAATTGACAATGCGCTCATCCTGTCCATTCTCATCAGCAAAGAGACTCGCCTGACCGACAGAGGCAGCAATGGTCTGCGCAGCAGATATAGCCTGCCCGATATTAGCAAAAAGTTTGCCGCGATTCTCGTCTAGCACGTCAAACGCCCCTGCCCTGACTAGTTGCTCGAGCGTCTTGCGGTTGACACTGGGCACCCTGGCTGCCAAATCGAAAATATCAACATATGAACCATTGCGATTGCGCTCATTGATGATATCCTCAGCGATGTTCTGCCCCATGCCCTTGATGGCTCCCAGTCCGAACTGAAGTGTTTTCTCGTCAGGGACGGTAAAGAACCACTCGCTCAAATTGATATTGGGCGGATTAACCGCTATCCCCATTTCCCTGGCGTCATTGACGAGATCCCGCATCTTCTCGGCCTGATCCATCACCAGACACAAGTTCCCTGCCACAAAGCATGCCGTATGGTGGGCCTTCAGGTATGCGGTCTGCCATGCCACGTAGGAATAAGCGGCCGCGTGCGACTTGTTAAACCCGTACCCCGCAAACTTTTCCATCAGGTTGAAGATCTCGGTTGCGGTCTTCTCATCCACATTCCGCTCTGCAGCCCCCTTAATGAAAACCGCTCTCTGCCGCTGCATTTCCGCGACATTCTTCTTGCCCATGGCGCGGCGCAGCAAGTCTGCGCCGCCAAGCGAGTATCCTGCAACCGCTTGAGCAACAAGCATCACCTGTTCCTGATAGACCATGATGCCGTACGTTTCACGCAAAATCGGCTCCATGCGCGCGTCCAGATACTCGACCTTCTCCCTGCCAAACTTGCGGTCAATGAAGTGAGGAATCTGATCCATCGGCCCTGGCCGATACAGCGCATTCAGAGCGACCAAGTCTTCCAGACAGTCGGGCTTTGCCTGACGCAGCTGATCCCGCATTCCTGAGGATTCAAACTGGAACACGGCGCCCGTGTTGCCCTGCTGGAACAGCGCCAGCGTTTCCTTGTCATCGGTCGGGATGCGCGACAGGTCAAAATGCGTTCCGGGATTGAGCCTGTCGATGTATTCGACAGCCTTGCCCAAGATTGTGAGCGTGGTAAGCCCCAGAAAGTCAAACTTCACCAGTCCGACATTTTCGACGTCCTTCTTGTCGTACTGGCTGACCGTGTTTTCCGGCCTTCCGTCCGCGTTGTAAAGGGGACAGAAATTCGTTAGCTTCCCAGGCGCAATCAGCACGCCGCCGGCGTGCATGCCGAGATTTCTTGTGATGCCCTCAAGCTTTCGCGCATAGTCCATGAGTTCTCGGAACTCGTCACTTTCCGCCAGTTTCTTGAAATCCGGCTCAAGCTCCGCCGCCTTGTCAAGCGTTACGTCCATGCCGGGCTTTGCAGGAATCAGCTTGGCAAGCCGATCAACCTGACCGTAGCCCATGTTTAGCGCCCGGCCGACATCGCGTACAACCGCCTTGGCACCCATCGCACCGAACGTCACAATCTGACTGACGGCTTCCACTCCATAGGTTCGCTTGACATACTCAATGGTGCGATCTCGGTTCCACTGGCAGAAGTCCACGTCAAAGTCGGGCATGGAAACACGCTCGGGGTTTAGGAATCGCTCGAACAGCAGTCCGTAGTGCAGAGGATCAAGGTCTGTAATGCCGAGTGAATAGGCTACAAGCGAACCGGCACCCGAGCCTCTTCCAGGCCCCACCGGCACGCCGTTTCTCTTTGACCAGTTGATGAAGTCCTGCACGATCAGGAAGTACCCGGGGAACTTCATCTTGATGATGATGCCGAGCTCATACTCAAGCCGCTTGTCGTAATCAGGCCGAACCTGCTCTCGCTTTTCCTTGTCCGGATACAGAAACTCAAGTCTCTTGTTGAGTCCTTCCTTGGCAAGCTTGACCATGTAGTCGTCAAGGCTCATCCCGTCAGGCGTCGGAAACAGAGGCAATTGCGGCTTTTGCAAGACGCCATCCAGATTGCAGCGCTCAGCAATCACAAGAGTATTCTCAAGAGCCTGGGGAAGGTCAGAAAAGAGCTCCTGCATCTCCTCAGCGCTCTTCAGATATTGCTGTTCGGTATATCGATGCGGCCGGCGCGTGTCAGCCAGAACATACCCTTCGGCAATGCAGCACCGAACTTCATGAGCGTTGAAGTCATCCTTTTCCAAAAACTGAATCGGATGGGTCGCAACCAGGGGCAGAGCCATTTCTACCGACAGGTTGGCCATCAGAGAAACCAGCAGTTCATCGCTCTTAAACCCTGGTCGCTGCACCTCAAGGTAAAGCCGTCCGGGGAAAGCCCGATCCAAGTGGCGGGCAAACTGTCTTGCCTTTTCTCCTTTCTTTCCCACAAGATGTCGCTCAACGATGCCCTGGGGGCCGCCGGTCAGACAGATCAGCCCCTTGCAGGCCTCTTCCGTAAGCCAGGCCATGCGAATTTCTCCGCGCCCCAGATACTGGTTATCCATCCAGGCCCGGCTCAAGAGTTCGCAAAGAGAAAGATAGCCCTCATGGTTCTGGCAATAGACAGTGAGCCGATAGGGGCGATCCCGTTTGTCCTGTTCTTCGTTCTGAACCCAGAGATCACAGCCAACAACGGGCTTGAGTCCCGCGGCGATTGCATGTGAATAAAATCGCAGGCCTCCAAAAATATTCATGAGATCGGTTATCCCCAAGGCTACTGCGCCTTGTGAAACCGACTTCTCAATGATGGGATCGAGACGCACGATTCCATCGGTGATCGAGTACTCCGAATGGAATCGCAAATGGACAAACCGGCTCATTTCAGTTCTTTTTTGATTTTGCTTAAGCGTTTAAGAAAAAGAGCGCTTCCGAAATCATCCTGCCACAAGTCCAGCATTCAGGTGATTCTCAAGCCAAGCTAGCCCTTCTATCATTTGTCTATCAGATGCGCTTCGTATGCTAATCCGGCTGCATTTTTCTTCATCTTCTTCCGGAAGAACAATCCGAGAATTGGTACTCAGAGGAGCCCATATCTGGTACATCATCTTCCCAAAAACCTCTGGGTCGTTTCTGCAATAAAACGCCAAAATCGGGATATCCATAGCAGACGCTACATGTACGATCGATGTATCCGGCGTCACTACAGCTGCTGCACCACTGACCAAATTACAGGCATCGATGAAACTTTTCGTTCGTGCAATCTTAATATTCCCAGATTCTTCTAATTTTATTGAGTTATCGATGTAGAAAAAAACGTCAATATCAATCAATGTCTTCGCCCAATCGATGAGCATTTTGACCTGATGATCACTAAAACTTCTCCAGGCTACTCTTCCAACCGTGTTTATGTATATATACCTCTTTGTTGGACTTCCCTCTACAACATCTGGAAGATAAAACGGAAAAATTCTAGGCTCTCCAACCTTTTTTCTAACACAATCAACAACTCTCGACATTCGGTCACCAAAGTGCGGCTCTTGTCTCCAATCAATGACAGCAGAATAGATCCCTGCCTTGTTTTCCATAAAGCAGGGATCACAGACAACCTTGTAGCATCTTAATCTGGGGATGATTTTTCTACGTTGTTCCCAGTGATGATTCCACATGTAACACAAATCAACAGCCATATCCCATTCCTGCTCAAGGCAGGAATTGACTGAACCATCATCCTCAAAAATATAAATCTTGTCTTGAGGTAAAACTTTCACATAAAGAGGCTGCAAATGTTTATTTGTGATTACTCCAACAACAAAGCCATACTCTGTCAGTCTTCGCAAAAGCCCTAGAACATAAAGAGCGTCCCCATAGCACCCCAAAGGATCCACTATGACGAGTTTCTTTACATCCGGAAAATCCAAGCCTCCGACCTGCTGCGCTGCGTATTCTCCTGATATTTGCGAAATCTCTTGATTTGTTTTCCGAATCTTCCGCTTCAAAAGCCGATTTTTATTCCACCGGACTACAAATTTTTTAATTTTTTCGAAATACATGTTTTACTCTAACAGCAACGACACTAGCGGACACCTTAGCAACATCTGTCGTCTACGCCGACCCCGTTGTCAAAGAAAAATATTTCTGCATCACCAGCAAAGCGATAAGCAGTTCACGCTCCGGATTCTGGAATTGGGCGCACCATTCGTTCGCATTGCGAGCAATTGCTTGAGCTTCCTCATGGTGTGCGCTGTAGTAGCGGATCTTCTCCTCAAGATCCGCGTAATCCTCTCGGATTTCGATGTAGTGCACGCCGGGAACCAGCCGCCCTTCCATAAACCAGGTTTCAAAAGTTGGCCGCGGCATGATGGCGCATGAATTGGAGGACATCACCCACTTGAGATTGCTCGCAACATCATTGCCTTCCAGACAAACCACAAATTTGTACTTCAGGTGGTCGTAGAGCGTTATCAAATTCTTATGCCACTCCGGATGCAGCGTTTTATCTGGCGGCTGGGTGTCTGCGCAATCGACAAGGGGATGGCCAAAATACTCCTGCATGAAGCGAATCCGCCTTGGCTGAAAAACCGCTCCTCGAAAAATTGCCATGTCCTTCTTGTCGGCAAACTGCCTTTTGTCCTTAAGGAATGTGAAATGCCGCACCTTGTCCATATTCAGCAAAACAGCATTCCCGTTGTCTTCGCTTATGGGACGGCTCTTGCAAATCGCCGGGACCTTCGGAATGGTCTGGTTGTCGCCGAATTGGGTCGCGAGTGCTAGCGCCCCGTCGAAATAGCGCAGAATTTCATACGAGTCCCTGTTGTACACACCGTGACCGTTCGGGATGTCCCGCACATGTCCCGCATCGGGCGGCAATTCCACAGGCCCAACAAGCTTGTTGTAGTAGTCAACTCGATCTCTGATCTGTTCAGCGTCTTTCCGCTTTTCCCAATCAGTCATGAGCGTGGCCTTTCGCTGCATCAGAACGCTGCGGGGCACGAAATTCCTCAGCCAGCAGCGCGCAAAATACACCGCTTTAAGGTTCTTGCCCCTGGGCCTCAAGATATAGCTCGGGCGAATTCGGTACAGGTTCAGGCGAAAAGCCATTGCAGCGCCTCCTGCGGACTTCAATCAATGCTTGAGCGGCTTGAAGCGCAGGCGATGCGGCCGCGCAGCCTCCTCTCCCAGCCGGCGGCGCTTATCCGCCTCATACTCGTTGTAATTCCCGTCAAAGAACACCACCCGGCTTTCGCCTTCAAAGGCAAGGATGTGCGTTGCAATGCGGTCAAGAAACCAGCGGTCGTGCGAAGTCACGAGCGCAGTCCCAGGAAACTCTAGGAGCGCTTCTTCAAGGGCCCGCAGTGTTTCCACATCCAGATCGTTCGAAGGCTCATCGAGCAGCAGCACATTCCCCCCCTTTAAAAGGGTGGCCGCCAAATGCAGTCTTCCCCGCTCGCCGCCGGAAAGAACCCCGACCAGCTTCTGCTGATCAGCCCCCTTAAAGTTGAAACGCCCCAGGTAGGCTCGCGAAGGCATTTCGAACTTGCCAACCTGGATGATGTCCAGCCCGCCGGAGATGGCGTCAAACACGGTTTTGTCATTGGGCAGGGAATCGCGCAACTGCGCAACGGCAGCCAGTTTGACCGTCTCTCCCAGAACAATCTCTCCGCTGTCAGGCTTCTCCTTGCCGTCAATCATCTTGAAGAGCGTCGATTTGCCGGCACCGTTGGGACCAATCACGCCCACAATGGCACCTGCAGGAATCGTAAAACTCAGATCGTCGATCAGAAGGCGATCACCGAACCCCTTGGTGACATGATGAAACTCAATGACCTTGTTGCCGAGACGGTCCGCGACAGGAATGAAAATTTCATTCGTCTCGTTGCGGCTCTGATACTCGTAGCTCGAAAGCTCCTCAAATCGGGCAAGTCGAGCCTTGGCCTTTGCCTGGCGACCCTTGGGGTTCTGCCGAACCCACTCAAGCTCGTGGGCAATTGCCTTTGCCCTGGACTCCTGCGCGCGCTTTTCCGCGGCCAGTCTCTTTTCCTTCTGATCAAGCCAGGAAGAGTAGTTCCCCTTCCAGGGGATGCCCTCTCCGCGGTCAAGCTCAAGAATCCACTCTGCGGCGTTATCCAGAAAGTAGCGGTCATGGGTTACCGCAACGACGGTGCCGGGGAATCGATGCAGGAACTGCTCGAGCCATTCCACGCTCTCAGCATCAAGGTGGTTCGTCGGCTCATCGAGCAGCAGCATGTCGGGGCGCGAAAGCAAAAGCCGGCACAAAGCCACACGTCGCTTTTCACCGCCAGACAGATTCTCGATCACAGCATCCCAGGGAGGGAGCCTCAGCGCATCCGCTGCAATTTCCATCTGTGTTGAAGCATCAGTGCCTGCCGCAGCAATGATGGCCTCCAGTCTTGCCTGCTCAGCGGCCAGCTTGTCAAAATCCGCATCGGGCTCGGCGTACGCCTCATAAATCTTTTCCAGCATGGCGCTCGCCTGCATCACCTCACCCATGCCTTCCTCGACAACGGCCCGGACGGTCGCCTTGGGATCTAGGGCCGGCTCCTGCGGCAGATAGCCGATTTTCAGTCCGGTCTGCCAGCTGATTTCACCCTCGATATCCTTGTCGACGCCGGCCATGATCTTGAGCAGAGTCGATTTTCCAGCACCATTCAATCCCAAAACGCCAATCTTGGCTCCCGGGAAAAAAGAAAGGGCGATATCTTTGAGGATTTGCCGCTTGGGAGGAACGATCTTGCCCACGCGGTTCATTGTCATGACATACTGAGCCATCGGAAAACGCTTCCTAAAAAGTAACGGTGGCGAAATTATAGGGGACGGCTCCTGCGCATCATCCCCGACAGGGGGCTCTCAGCCCTTCTCTTTCCTTTACAATTCGGGTTTTCTTGCTCGAACCCTGGCAGCGAACCCTCACCCATGGCTTTCTTTTTCAAAACAGTGCTCCTTTGTGTCTCCGGCTTCTTGACATTGTGGATCACTCCCGTGTTAGCCCAGTCGACAGATGGCATCCCTGTTGCCATAGAGGAAATTCAGGACGCGACAGACCTGCCTGCCGTAGAGCAGGAAGTGTCTCCCCCCGTCGACATCTGGGATCGCATTCGCAGAGGTTACGCCATCCCGGACATAAACACGCCAAAGGTTCAGCAGGCCCTGCGCCTTTACTCCTCGCGTCCGGGCTACATCCGCCGGGTCACCGAACGCTCCAGCAAATACCTGTACCACATCCTTGAGGAAGTGGAAAGCCGCAACATGCCGACCGAACTGGCACTTTTACCATTCGTCGAAAGCGCCTTCCAGCCTGAAGCCCTTTCAAGAGTCAAGGCCTCCGGTCTATGGCAGTTCATGCCTTCGACAGGCAAAGTCTTTTCTCTTGAGCAGAACCTATGGAAAGACGAAAGGCGCGATGTCACGGAAAGCACTCGTGCGGCATTGGACTACTTTCAAAAGCTCTACAGCATGTTCGATGACTGGCAGCTTGCCCTGGCAGCCTACAATTGGGGGGAGGGCAACGTTTCCCGGGCAGTCCGAGCCGCCCAGGCAAAGAACAGGCCCTCCGACTATCTGCATCTGCGCATGCCCAAGGAGACAGCCAATTACATCCCCAAGCTCCAAGCCATCAAGGAGATCATCCGAAATCCCGAAAAGTATGGGATTGAGCTGCCTGACGTGGACAATGAACCGTATTTTGTCCGGGTTACCAAAAGCCGCGACATCGATCTGAATACGGCTGCGGAACTGGCTGAAATGGATCTGCAGGAATTCCGCATGCTCAATCCCGGGTTCAATCTGCCTATTATCGTCGCCAGCCACAACTCTTCGTTTTTGCTCCCGCGCGATCATGTCGGCATTTTCATGAACAACCTTGCGAGTTGGGTCAATACCGGAAAGCCGCTTTCCAGCTGGCTTCTGTACCGCGTCAAAAAGGGTGACACTCTGGAGAGCATTGCGCAAAAGAGCGGCATGACCGTCATGGAACTGCGCCGCGTGAACAGGATCCCTACGGGGTCGAAAGTTCTTGAAGGCTCCGCTCTGCTCGTGGATGCCCATGGCAATCTGGCTCCTGACCTTGAGGCCGAAACTCTGTCGGCCAAAATCGCCCTTTCGGCTCCGCCCAGCAAAGCGAGGCGGGTCGTTTATCGCGTCCGGCGTGGCGATACGATCTTCAAGATTGCAAAGCGCTACGGAATCACCCAGCGCTCGATTCGTCAGACGAACAAACTCAGATCCGGCCAACTTCGCATTGGTCAGCGTCTGGTTTTGAGCATCCCCGCGGCGGGCAGACATTCCCAAGGCAACAAAACAAGACGAGCGGGCCGAAACAATCAGCAAAAACGCGGTGCTGCGCTGCAATCTAAACGCTCTTATGTCGTCCGTGCTGGAGAATCGCTTTCTTCAATTGCCAGAAAATTCAAAACGACGCCCCAGAAAATCAGGCGGACAAACGGCATGAGAACCGACAACGTTGTTGCGGGCAAGCGCATTGTCATCCCTTAAAAAGGGCTGTCCGCGATTCCTCACTCAGATAGGGAGTTTCTTACCATGGGTTTCCTGCAAGGCAAAAAACTGCTGATCACCGGCATCATTTCGAACCGTTCCATTGCTTATGGCATCGCCAAGGCCTGCTACAGAGAAGGGGCCGAACTGGCGTTCAGCTATGCCGGCGAACGCTCTGCCGAGCGCATTCAAAAATTTGCAGCGGAATTCGGCAGCTCCATCTGCCTGCACATGGACGTTACAAGCGATGAGCAGATCGGAGCTTGTGCTCAGGCCCTCAAAGACACTTGGGGAGGCCTTGACGGCTTTGTTCATTCGATTGGATTTGCCCCCCGGGAAGCAATTGCCGGCGATTTCCTTGACGGCATTTCAAGGTCAGCCTTTGCCACCGCTATGGATATTTCTGCGTACTCCTACCCAGCCATGGCCAAAGCCTTTCTGCCCTTGATGGAGGGGCGCAGAGCTTCACTTCTGGCGCTGACCTATCTGGGGAGCGAGCGCACGGTTCCCAACTACAACACCATGGGACTTGCGAAGGCAGCGCTGGAATCCTCGACCCGTTACCTGGCAAACAGTCTTGGCCCCAAGGGCATCCGCGTCAATGCAATTTCCGCCGGCCCGATCCGCACGCTCGCCTCAGCCGGAATAGCCGGCTTTTCGACGATCCTAGGCCACATGGAGCAAAACGCTCCGCTACGCCGCACCGTCACAACAGAGGAAGTGGGAAATGCGGCGGCATTTCTGTTATCTGATCTTGCAAGCGGCATCACGGGAAACATCGCCTATGTGGACGCGGGATTCCATGCTGTTGCCGTTGGGGATTCATCTCTTTCCTAGGTAGGAATTTTGATTGCTCGAGGCTGTCAAAAACGTGAACTCTTTTTTACCTTCCTTCATTAAGGCTTTCCTGTCCATTGTTTGTGGGGGGCTTTACTCCTGGGCGATTCTGAAAGGAGCAGGAGTCTCCTGTCACAGTTTCCAAATCGTGACTATGACGGGACTTCTGCTATTCAGTCTTCAAACCAAAAAGTTGTTTTGGTATCTGATTTTCCCCCTCTGCACTCTTCTCGCTCTTTATTTCCCCGTCGGACTGCATTACGGCATGCCTGAGTACGGTCACATTGCCTCATTGTTTGCAACCGATGCGACAGAGAGCACTGACTTCATCAGTGCTATTCCGTTTTGGCATTTTGTCGCTCCAGTATTCCTGATCGGGGCGCTTTTGCTGGCTAAGTTCCTTTTCGGATATTTCAGCATTCAGTTCTGTTCCCCTCGGAACTTCTGTTTTTTCCTTCTCGCTTTCCTGTTGTCCCTGCTTCCAATCCTTGGCTGGGAATCTGCCCGATATGAGGTCACTGAATATTTTCGATTAATTCCCTGGTGGAAATATACGATTTTCATCCTGCTGTGCGTATCTTTTGTCTTCCTGCTTCGGCAGACACCGAACTCGCGGCGAAGTGTTTCCATCCCCACTCTGATCACTTTGGCTGCTTTTGGCATCGCCTATATCTGCGGAGACTTCAGGCCCATATACAAGGGTATCAAGGGAACCATTGTGGTTCTCAAGGAAAACCGGCTCTTAAAAAGTCTTATCAAGAGCAATGACTGGGACATTGTTGCGAGCGCACCAAAGCACCAGATCAACGTGCTGATCATTGGAGAAAGTGCTCGGCGCGATTACATGCATGCCTACGGTTACCCGGTTCGAAACACGGATTTCATGGACTCAGTTCCGGGAACAGTCTTTGATGGTTTTATCTCTGAAGGCGATGAGACAATCCCTTCTCTGAGACGCGCGCTGACACATTCCCGGCCGAGCGGAGCCGAGATCAACTATTCACTCAACATCATCGGTCTTGCCAAGAAGGCAGGCCTCTCAACTTCCTGGTTTTCCAACCAGGGATTTTCAGACTCAACCCCCATCAGTGCAATCGGTTCATTGGCAGATAGAAAGAAATGGAATCGTGTCGGCTATACCCGCACCTGGTCCGATTTTGATCTGCTTCCCCTGCTGAGAGCAGAAATCCAGAGACCAGATGAAAAACCAAAATTGATTGTTCTGCATCTGAATGGGTCTCATCCTGGAGTCTGCGGTTCTGTCAACCCTGCCCAATACATCGCCAAAGTGGGAGACCCTTACTACAAGGAAGCCTTTTGCTACGTTGAAAGCATTCGAAATACGGACAGGCTCCTTGGATTGATCTACAGTGCGCTCAAGGCAAGCAAGCAAACTTTTTCCATGCTGTACTTCTCAGATCATGGACTCTCTCACAGCGAAATGGCTGGGCAACTGGTCATCAAGCACGGACATCCTTCTGATCGTTGCCGCGACATACCGCTCTTTCAGGCATCAAACGAAGACCTGCAGCACGTCACAGTAAAGGGCCGCAGATTCGGAGACAGTCTGACTGAAGGCATCTCCCATTGGCTTGGCATTGCAACCAAACAGATTCCTACGCCCAAAGACCTGTTCGCTCCAGGCATTGACCCTGACACTCACGGACATGAATCGCTCATGAAGCAAAGGCGCCTCGACCCGGCAATCAACATTCTTGAGCACCAGAAAGAAACCGGGAGGCCATGACTGGATTCCCGGCTGTTCTGCTCCGATTTTCTCAGAATCAGTAGAGTTTTTTCTTCTGCTGCTCCTTTTGTCTGCATTCGGAGCACACGCCGTAGAGCGAGAGCGCATGGCTTTCGAGATCGAACCCAAGACGCTGGGCTATCTGGCGCTGGCGCTTTTCGATTTCCTTGTCCACGAATTCCTCAACCCGACCACATCGAGTGCAGACGATGTGATCGTGATGTTCGCCGTCATCCACTTCGTAAGTGGCCTTATCGCCGGCAAAATGGTGACGGACAAGAATCCCCGCCTGCTCGAACTGGGTAAGGACGCGATACACCGTCGCCAGCCCCACATCCATGTTTTCACTCGAAAGGATCCGATAAACGTCCTCGGCACAGAGATGCCGCTCTCCTGAGCTCTTGGCCTTTTGGAAAATTTCAAGAATCTTCATTCTGGGCACTGTTGCCTTCAGTCCCACGCTCTTGAGTTCTTGTTCGGGCTCTTGGAATTCACTCTGGAGCATAACCGTCATTTTTCACCCTTGAAAGGTATATTCGTGTCTCAAAGTCTTTATGATAGCGGCATTGCTTGGTGTGCGCGACTGCCGCGCAAACCTGCGAGCCATTTTATTGGATTTCTAGCATGCGCCTACGTTCTGCTCTTGTTCTGTTACCCATTTGCGCATCCGTCTCCCTAGTGACCGGTTGCAACTTCAACAGTTATGTATATCGCCCGGATGTTCATCAGGGCAACCTCGTCACCAAGGAAATGGCTGATCAGCTTCAGATCGGCATGTCTCGGGCTCAAGTTCAGTTCCTGATGGGCGAGCCGCTCATCAAGAGCCAGCTGCACGAAAACCGCTGGGACTACCTCTATTACAGCAACCCGCGCCGCGGGGACATCGTGAAGAGACCTGTCACCCTCTGGTTTGACGAGCAAGGACTGCTGACTAAAATCGACCATGGTGAGCTTCCTACGGAACTTCAGGCCGATTCCATGATTTTGAAACTCCCGGTGGATATCAAAACTGAACCGGTGAATACCGCGCCCGCGAATGCTGAACCCGCGAATGCTGAACCCGTGAATGCTGAACCCGTGAATGCTGAATCCGCGAACGCTGAACCCGCGGGCACTGAACCTGCGAACACTGAACCTGCGAACACTGAACCTGCGATTGCTGAACCCGCAAAAGAGTAACGATCATGCTCAACATAGCCATTACAGGTGCTTCGGGCCGCATGGGCAAGATGCTCATCGGGGCAGTGCTTGCGTCTGAAGATCTGAAACTTGCTGCTGCGCTTGTCCCGGCAGGAGAAACCTGTGTCGGTGAAGACGCTGGGCAGAGTCTGGGCATCAAGTCCGGCGTTGTCATTTCGAACGACTTGTCGGCCGCCGCAGGATGTGATGTGCTCATTGATTTCACGCGTCCCGCAGGCACCCTGCGCCATCTTGCCTTTTGCAAGGAGCACGGGATTGCCATGGTGATCGGCACCACGGGTCTTGACGCCGATGGCGTGAACGCCATCAGGAAGGCCTCAGCGGAGATTCCGATCGTATTTGCCCCAAACATGAGCGTCGGCGTCAATGTCACGCTCAAGCTGGTTGAAATCGCTGCCAAGCTGCTTGCAGACTACGATTGCGAAATCGTTGAAATGCACCATCGCCACAAGGTTGACGCCCCCTCAGGCACTGCCCTTGAAATGGGACGCCGCGTTGCCGCGGCAAGAGGACAGAAGTTCGAAGATGTCGCCCTGCTTTCCCGCGAGGGACATACCGGAGAGCGCACCCAGCCAACGATCGGCTTTGCCGCACTGCGCGGGGGCGATGTTGTGGGCGACCATACGGTGATTTTTGCCAATACCGGGGAGCGTATTGAAATCAGTCACAAATCCGGATCGCGTGCCGGGTATGCAAGCGGCTC
Source organism: uncultured Sutterella sp. (assembly GCA_900315045.1). GTDB lineage: Bacteria > Pseudomonadota > Gammaproteobacteria > Burkholderiales > Burkholderiaceae_F > Duodenibacillus. The sequence continues at coordinate 15,156 of OMXR01000012.1, forward strand.
TCTCGCTGCCGCACGCTTCCTGAGCACAAAGACTAACGGCCTGTACTCAATGTCTGACGTACTGGGCATTCATTAATTTTTTCACCCTTCTCATAGAGGAACCTGCCATGAAAGAACAAATCGCCAAGCTTGAAGATTCCGTCCTGCGTCTGCTGGAGGCTTTCAACGCCCTGAAGCAGGAGAACGCAGCGCTGAAGGCGACCCTTGAACAAAAGACTCAGGAGCTCGAAACCCTTCGCGGCGAAACCGATTCCGTGCGTACTCGCATTGACCAGATTATTGAGTCTCTCGAGTCTGAGCAGAATTAACCCTTAAGGGAGTCAGCTCATGTCCGCAGCCAAAGTCAATCTCACCATATTGAACCGTCTGTACACGTTCTCGGCTCCCGAAGAGGATGTTCAAAGGCTCAAGACTGCCGCGGATGTCCTGAACGCCCGCGCTGACGAGATTCGCAGCGCGGATCGCACGCTCACCTCCGAGCGCGTCGCCATCACGGCCGCGTTGCAAGTTGCATTCGATGCCATTCAGGGAAAGCTCGGAGAAATTCCGGAGGATGAAGCCCTGATCAAGCGCATGGCCACTCTTAGATTCAAGTGTGACGAAACGCTCGATCCGCTGCCCTGACCCTGACGGTTCCCGAGTTGCAAGCATCGACTGGAAAGCCCTGTGTCAGCAGGGCTTTCCGCTTATAATTGGCTTGCCTCGGTGACGCTTCATTCAAGGGCTCCAATGTTCCTAACCGATGCACAATGTGCAAGGTCGTAATCCGAACGAGCCGATCAAGTGTTGGGCACGCGTTTACCCGACCGATTCTTCCGCTCCGGCCGCGACCACCTGGACTTATGGTCTAGGCAACGTAGCTCGAAGCGCTCCGGGGTGATTCTTTGTCCAGACTCTGGCTACTTCCATGACTCTCACGATCGTTTTCCTGCTTTTGCTGCTCGGATGCTTCACGGGTTTTGCCGCAGGGCTTCTGGGAATCGGCGGCGGCATGCTCATGACACCGTTTCTCACCATGCTGCTGCCCATGGCAGGAGTTTCCGATCAGGTCGTTGTCCACGCCGCGATTGCAACCTCGCTCGCCACCATCATGTTCACATCCCTTTCCTCGGTGAGAGCACATAACAGCCGGGGGGCCGTCAGATGGAACATTGTTGCCGGCGTTGCGCCAGGAATTCTGGTCGGCGCCCTGCTCGGCTCCAAAGTTTCCAGCCTGATGCCAACCTTCTGGCTCGCGCTTCTCTTTGCCTGCTTTGTGGGATTTTCCGCCGTCAAAATGTTTCTGAACGCCAAGCCCAAGGCAACACGCGAACTGCCTGGATTTGGCGGCATGTTTCTTGCCGGCAATCTGATCGGCGTCGTATCCGCCCTTGTTGGCGCGGGTGGCGGTTTCATTTCCGTCCCGCTCATGCTCTGGTGCAACGTCAAAATGCACCATGCGGTCGGCACTTCCGCCGCATTGGGCTTCCCGATTGCCGCTGCAGGCACCATCGGCTACGTATGGACCGGCTGGTCCGTTCCAGGATTGCCGGACGGAATGCTGGGATACGTCCATCTGCCCGCACTTTTCTCCATTGCCTGCGCCAGCGTCTGTCTGGCTCCCGTGGGCGCAAAAGTTGCGCACTCCATTGACACCAAGCCGCTCAAGCGCATCTTCGCCTGCCTGCTTTTTGTGATCTGCGGCTACATGCTTTGGAAAGCATTTCAGAATTGGTGAGATCGATGCCCAGAATTTTCACTCCCGGCGTCCTGCGTCTGTATCTGGTGCTGGATCCGAACCTATGCGGCGGTGCGCAAGGCATGGTTGACACGGCAAGGGCTGCTGCCGCCAACGGCGCAACTCTTGTTCAGCTTCGAGCCCCTCAGTGGAAAAAGCGCGCGCTCGTTGAATGCGCCAGAGCGCTCAAAAAAGTCCTTGCCCCGTTCGGCGTTCCGCTCATCGTCAATGATCATGCCGATGTCTGCCTCGCGGCAAATGCTGAAGGGCTCCATGTTGGCCAGAAGGATCTCTCTCCCGTCGATGCCCGTGCGCTGATCGGCCAGAATCGGATCCTCGGACTCTCGGCAAACACAGCCGAGCATTTCAGCGTGGTTGATCGCAATCTTGTCGACTATCTCGGCGTCGGTCCCATTGCCCTCACTAGGACAAAGACTGACACCGGCGCCGCCCTGGGCATTTCTGGATTTGCTGCGCTCGCGAGCTGCAAACCCTGCCCGATCGTTGCGATCGGCTCGGTGAGCGCGCTCAATGCTCGCGATCTGATGCGTGCGGGAGCCGACGGCATCGCCGTTGTCTCAGCCATCTGCGGAAAACCGGACGCAGCGAGAGCAACTCGGGAACTTGCCGATATCGTCAATTTCAGGGATCGTCCGCGGGCGCTTTCTTGACTAGTCCTTGAGCAGCTTCCCCATGCCTGCAAGCACCTGCGCATCGGCATCGTCGAGAAATGCAAACCGTCTGCGATACGCAGCTCGTTTTTTCGAAGGCACTTCCTCGATCGGCTTGCGGGGCGCAGTCAGAGGGATTTCATAAAACCGGTCATCCGCAAGGAGATGGCCTCCCGCCTCCTGCCAAAAGGAATCCAGATCGGTTTTCAGCTTGTGGTCTCTGCGAGCATAGGCGTAATAGCCTTTGAAAGACACGGCATAGATGTGCTTGACCCTCAGGCACCGCGCCACTGCCATCAGGATGTAGAGGATCAGATTCTTGGTTCTGAATGTGAAAGCGCGTTTTGTCGTCTCACGGATCAAGTCGCAGGCATCTTCCGTATTGGGTCCCTGCAAGGCGCCGATCCAGAGAGCCTCCTCCCGATTCTGATCCGGCCCCAGCCAGAACATCATCTGATAGAGAACGACCTCCCCATAGCGCATCACAAGCGTCAGCATCCCTTCCTTGCGATTTCCGGGCATGTTGGTCATTTCAACCGTCCACGGCGTCCCCTCGTCAGGCGCGCTCCAGATCCGGTAACTTCCTGAAGCCGTCCCAAGAGCCATTGCAACCTCGGGAAGGAATCGCTCTGAAGCCATGGAAACATGGTTGCGGATCAGCTCGCTGCGCTCTCGAAATGAAGCCCCCGCATAGAAAAACCTTCTCTGAACCTGCTCGATCGGATAGGGGTAGCGCCGCAGCATCTCCTGCCGTTCCGGATCAGACTGGAACCAGGAGTAAAGGTCACTCACTCCTGAATAATGCAGCAATGTCCGCATCTGGAAAGCTAGCCATCTGCGCCTTTCCTTTGGATTTTTCAGGTTATAAATGCTTTTACCAAGCTTGAAAACAATTCTGCTCATCGCGTGCACACGGCCCAGTCTGTACCAAACAAATCCCCGACGGGAATTTAGCGGAGTTTGACTTTGAACTCTCGGAAAAGAAAAGTTGTTATGCTGATTCCGAACTTTTGCAGGGAAAACACTGAGCAATAATTGAGTCGCCGCCTGATAACTGTGCCCCCTTTCCGCTTTTCCTGCTTCATCTGGCGCCCCTCTCTTTCTTTCAGACCACATCCTCCTGCAGGTCATGTCTTTACGCACTAAAATGGTCGGATGATCCAGACTGGCCTCTTTATTCTGCCTGCCGTTTTATGAGTACCTCCAAAGCACCGTCAATCCGTGTGCCGCTAGACAAAGCTAAACACATTCTTCTGGCAAAAGCCATTGAGCAGCACGCCCAGGACCGATGGCAGCAATCGGATTCCGCGATGCTTTCCATGCGCGTTGCTCACGATCTGGGAGAAGGCGCAACCCCTGAGCGGTTTCTGACCGAGCGGGCCGAACGGCTGCTCGAAGGCGCTTCTGACAAGGGTTTGTCAACGGATATCGCCACGCAGAGTTCGCTTCCCAAGCTATTTGGTCTTTTGATTGTTCTTGCCGCTTTTGTCATCGGCGCGCTTTCCGACAGGTTCACAGGCTCGGATCATTTCATCAACCTGCTCTCTGCACCCTTCTGGGGCATCGTTCTGTGGAATCTTCTGGCGTATCTGGTCATTTTGCTCGGCGCGCTAGGACTGTTCGGCAGAGCCGGCCACATCGGGCTGTCGCTGCGCGGTTTTCTGCTGCCCTTGATGCAAAAATGCTCGGCCAATCCCTTTTCACGCGGATACAAAGCATCCTTCATTGAAAGCTGGACTCGGCTTACAGTCCCTTTGATGAGAATCCGAATCGCCCGCATGCTGCATGTTGCGGCCATCTGCTTTGCGCTGGGTCTGATTGCCAGTCTTCTCGTGCGAGGACTCTCCACTGCGTACTGGGCCGGATGGGAGAGCACGTGGCTTGCGGAGAAGCCTGAGATTGTCAAATCTTTTCTTGATTGGACATATGGTCTAGTTCCCGCCGTGGGCGGACTTCCTGCCATGCCAGACGTCGCTACCGTGGCCAGCATGCGCTCCGATCTGCTGCCCTATGCCCAGGGGGGCGTTAACAACGCCGCGCCGTGGCTTGTGCGCATGATCATCCTGCTCACTGCCGCTGTAATCATGCCGCGCCTGATTCTTGTCCTCATCAATACCTGGAGACTCAAGGCAGGAACCAACAATTTCCGGCTCGAAATCAGCGATCCCTACTTTCAGGATCTGTTATCGGAGTCCAGCCAGAATGCAGCCCTTGGTGCGCTGCTGATCATTGCGCCAGAGTCTGCAACTGAACAGACCATCACATATCTTGTACGCCTGTCACAGGCCTGGGGCGCCCCTGCCGAACAGGCTCTTGCCCGCATCAATCTCTCGGACCCCGAATGCGGCATGTCCGAGATTTCCGTACAGGAAAAAACTCTGGCTGCTCTGGTACTCGAAGGCGCCAGCACACCGGAAGAGGATGTTCAGGGCATCATCATTGACAAGGTTCGAGACCGTATTCGCGAACAGGGTGCACAGCTTTGCGCCCTGCTGAACATGACAGCTTTTTCTGCAAGGCAGCGCTCCTATCCAGAACGGATTGCACAGCGACAAAACAATTGGGGCAAATTCGCTTCGGGGCACTCTCTTGCCCTCATCGCGTTTGATGCGAACGAAAGCGATGCATCCGCAGTCATCAAGGCGCTCCGCGCTCAGGCGACGACGCTCACCGCCTGCGCAGAACAGAATTCGAAGGACTCCTAGCCATGGCAAATCAAAGCGATCCTCTGCGCATTCATCTGAGTCTTGTCAGCCACACGAACATCGGCAAGACGACACTTGCGCGAACACTGCTCTCCCGCGATGTCGGGGAAGTCGCGGATCGCGCCCATGTCACGCTTGAGGCTTCAAGCTACGTGCTCGCCCGCAACAGCGAGGGATGCGAACTTCTGCTCTGGGACACTCCGGGGTTCGGCAATTCCCTCTCTCTTGCCAAACGGCTTGAAGGCCGCTCCAATCCTGTCGGCTGGTTCATCTCGGAAATCTGGGATCGCGTCACTAACAAAAGCTTCTGGCTCGACCAGCAGGCAATGCGCCACATCAAGGATACTTCGAGCGTCGTGCTGTACCTTGTCAACGCAGCCGAGCCCCCGGAGACGGCAGCGTACGTGGAAGCGGAAATGCGCATTCTCACCTGGATCGGCAAGCCCGTGATCGTTCTGCTGAACCAGATGGGACAGCCCCGGCCCCCGGAGCAGGAGGCCGCAGACATTAAGCAATGGCAAAAAGCCATGGAAAGCCACAGCATCGTGTCGGACGTCATCAGTCTTGACGCATTTGCACGCTGCTGGGTTCAGGAATTCGTTCTCTTTGATGCAATCGCAAAGGTTCTCGATGAGGAACAATCCGTAGCTTTTGAAGCTTTGCGCGAAATTTGGGCGAGGCAGCGCCGCGGCATGTACTCATCCAGCGTGCAGGCCCTGATGCGCTACATCGACAAAATGGCCCATGACAAGGAAATGGCAGAGAACCGTTCCATGAAGGAACTGCTCTTTTCCTTCGGACGCCGGTTCGGACTGTTCAGGGACGAGTCTTCCGATGACGATCCGACCGTGGCGGCGCAGACGGCTCTTTCGGCACGGGCAACAGACAGTTTCTGCGCTCTTACTGACGAGCTCCTAGCCATCAACGGTCTGAAAGGCCAGGGAGTCAAGAAGGAGATTCTCTCCCGCATGCAGTCTTCAAGCTGGGATGTCCGCGATCAGATCAGTCCCGGGCAGGCAGCCGTAGCCGGAGCCGTCAGCACGGGCGCATTCGGCGGTCTGGCCGCCGACCTTGCAACAGGCGGTCTCTCGCTAGGCATCGGCACACTCATCGGCACGATTGTCGGTGCACTGGGCGGTGCTGGGCTCGCTGTCGGCTACAACCAGACCAAGGCGCCGGACGGCACGAGCGTGAGCTGGTCGGATGAAGCCGTGAAGAACTTCTGCATCGATGCCATTTTGCTTTACCTTGCCCTTGCACACTTTGGCAGAGGCCGCGGCAACTGGGCCGAGAGCGAATACCCGGAGTTCTGGAAGGACGTTGTTGTCAAAAGCGTCAAAGACGTCCATGCGGAGCGCGATTACATGGCCAATTCGATGGATGCCATGCTGCGAAACGTTCTGACGAGACTTTATCCGAAGGCCTCGTTCTGAGTTGGATCTTCTGCAAAAGGCTGTCTTCTATTGCGGCACGCGTAATAACACGCTTTGCCTTTTGCAACGCATGCTTCGTTTCCCGAAGAGTGATAGCCCACCTCGCTTTTGTCAGTTCAGTTTTCTGATAAACCTTGAACCAGGAAAAACCGGGCAGCTGTCCTCGCCAGGAACTTCTCGTCCAGGTGATGGCGGTGAACAGAGCAATCAAAGCAATCAAGGCCACGGCGAAAGGACGGCGAAAGATCAGAACTTCACCCCGGGCAAATCCCTTGTTCTCCCCGCCCAAATAAGAAGCCCCATGCACAGTGCTCCCGCGAGTGCGACCATGGCGATCCAGGGCAGAAAGTGCCCCATCTGGGACAGGATGAACTCTCTGGCTTCACTCTCGTGAGTATTGGCTAGCGAATCCAGAATAAAGCCGGAAAAGTAATCCGTGCGGTATGTGGCGTAGAGAAACCCACGGATACCTGAATCCATAAGAGTCAGCCAAAGCGCAAGGGCATAGACGCAGGCGCCAATGCGGGACACGAGTTTCCCGCGCCCGTTCGCTGCGATGTAGAGTGCGGCAAAGGGGAACAAAAATCCCCAAACCTGAAGTGAGCGCGTCCCCGGACGGACAAAAAAAGCGTCGCCAGCACCACAGCCAGCGTTGCCGCCACGGTGATGATGAGACGCTTTCGAACATGAATGTCGCGCACGATCTTTTGGAGAATTGTTTTCGAGCCGATGCCGCGATTATGCATGCATCGGCTCGAATCGAGTGTGTGCTAGGGAACCATCTCCTGAACTTCGTCCTTCTTCACTGCCTTGACCAGATCCTCGCGCTTCACGCCGAGGTACAAGGCAATGGCCGCCGCCACAAAAATCGACGAGTAGATCGCGAGGCAAATGCCGATCGTGAGCGCCAGAGAGAACATGTGCAGCGCGGGGCCACCGAAGAGGTACATGCAGATCGTCATTGCGAGCGTTGTCGCATGCGTAATCACGGTTCGGGAAATCGTTGCGGTGATGGCCGAATTGATGACCTCCACCGTGTCCGTGCGGCGCATCTTGCGGAAATGCTCTCGGACTCGGTCGAAAATGATCACGGACTCGTTGACCGAGTAGCCCAGCACGGCGAGGACCGCCGCAAGGACCGGCAGGGAGAACTCCCACTGCATCACGGCGAAGATTCCGACAACCAGCACCACGTCGTGAAGGTTTGCCACGATGGCGGCCACGGAGAACTTCCATTCGAACCGGAACGCCAGATAGATCATGATGCCGATCACAACAAGGATGAGTGCCGTCAGACCGTCAGATGCAAGCTCTTCGCCAACCTGCGGCCCCACATACTCGTTGTTGAGGAGCTTCACACCGGCTTCAGTCTGCTGCAGCACGCTCAGGAGCTCCTTTGCCTGCTGGCCGGAGTTTTCTCCCTGCTTTTGCGGCAGACGAATCATGAGCTCTCGGGCCGAGCCGTAGTTCTGTACGGCGGCCTCAACGCCCATCTTGCTTTTGATCTGCTCCCTCACCGACTCGACCTGAACGGCCTCGGGGTACTGCACGACAACCTGCGTGCCGCCCGTGAATTCAATCGAGAAGGCCAGGCCGTGCCAGAAGATCCAGAACACGGCGATGATGAAAGAAACCAGAGAAATTCCGTTGAGCACGAGCGAGTAGCGCATGAACGGAATGGTTTTGTGAATTCTGAAAAATTCCATTTTCCTTACCCTTCTGATGCGTTACTTCGCAGCCACGCCGTGCGGATTCCAGGAGCTCTGGCCGATATGCACGCGCTGCAGCTTCTTGCGGCGACCATAGATGAGATTGACCATGGCGCGGGACACCGTCACCGACGTGAAGATCGAAGTGATGATGCCAAGGCAGTGCACGACGGCAAAGCCTCTCACAGGACCGGAACCGAAGATGAGCAGCGCCACGCCGGCAATGAGGCTCGTGAGGTTCGAGTCGATAATCGTCGCAAAGGCAACGCTGTAGCCCTCATTGATGGCAACCTGAGGCGTCCTGCCCATGCGAAGCTCTTCTCGGATGCGCTCGTTGATCAGCACATTCGAGTCGACTGCCATGCCAAGCGTCAGCGCCATGGCGGCGATGCCGGGCAGCGTGAGCGTTGCCTGAAGCATGGAGAGCAGGGCGATCAAGCACATGATGTTGGCAATGAGGCTCAGAGCCGAGACAATGCCGAACACTTCGTAGTAGAGCATCATGAAGACCGCCACAAGGCCAAAGCCGTAGAGCGTGGAGCGGAAGCCCGCCTTGATGTTCTCGGCGCCAAGCGACGGGCCAACCAGACGCTCTTCAATGATTTCCATCGGAGCGGCAAGGGAGCCGGCGCGAAGCAGAAGGGCCGTGTCGGTCGCCTCCATCGTGGTCATGCGTCCGGAAATCTGCACGCGGCCGCCGCCGATTTCCTGACGGATCACCGGAGCGGTCACAACTTCGCCCTTGCCCTTCTCAAAGAGAATGATGGCCATGCGCTTGCCAACGTTGTCGCGGGTGACATCGCGGAAGATGCGGGCGCCCTTATTGTCAAGCGTGAGGTTCACTGTGGGTTCCTGCGTCTGCTGATCAAACCCCGCCTGAGCGTCGTTCAGGTTCTCACCCGTGAGCACAACGCGGCGCTTGACAAGAATCTGGCGGCCTTCGCGATCCAGATAACGCTCGTCGCCAAAAGGAACGTTGCCCTGCGAGAGCTGCGTGAGCGCCTCGGGCGAGTCATCGACCATGCGCACTTCAAGCGTTGCCGTGCGGCCGAGGATGTCCTTGGCCTTGGCAGTGTCCTGAACGCCGGGCAGCTGAACCACGATGCGATCGGCGCCCTGCTGCGCGATGACGGGCTCGGCAACGCCGAGTTCATTGATTCGGTTGTGCAGCGTCGAGATGTTCTGCTTGAGCGAGTAGTCGCGCACGTTCTTCATGGCGCGCTCGGAGAGCTGAGCCTCGATGAGGTACTTGTCGCCCTCCTGCTTTTCGACAAACTGCAGATCGGGCTGGGTCTGACGCATCACGTCGGAGGCCTTTGCACGCTCCTCCTCCGTGTTGAATCGGATTTCAATCGTGTCGCCCACGCGACTGATGCCCGCGTGGCGAATGCGCTTGTCACGGAACTGGGTGCGCAGATCCGCCGCCGTCGACTCAGTTCTCTTGGTCACGGCCGAGCGCATGTCAACCTGCAGCAGGAAATGCACGCCGCCGCGCAGATCAAGGCCCAGATACATCGGAAGCGCATTGATCGAGAGCAGCCACTTGGGAGTGTTCGGAACCAGATTGGGGGCAACGATGTAGCTCGGATCCGACGGATCGGGATTCAAGGTCTTTTCCAGAACTTCCCGGGCAAGCAGCTGCTGCTCGCCCTGCGTCGGGTCGAAACGCACGCGCACAGTGTTCTGCTGCGCACCCTGCTCAAAGAAAATGCCGTTGGGCGAAAGCTTTGCCTCGGCCAGCGCATTCTGAACGCGCGGCACGATCGACTCGTCAATCTTGACGGTGGACTTGCCCGCACTGACCTGCACAGCGGGGGACTCGCCATAAAAATTCGGAAGCGTGTAGAGCGCAGCCACCAACAGCGTCAGCGCAATGAGCAGATACTTCCACAATGCGAAACGATTCATGCTCGTTTTTCCCATGGCCCGGCCTGAACGGCTGAGCCTGCAGTCTCAAAAGAGGTTTCCTGCCCGGCGCGGGCAGATCACAAACGCCAAAAGGGCGCAGCTCGCGAAGAATCGCGAGGCGCCCATCGATCAAGCCTTCAGCTTAAACGGACTTGACAGTGCCGCGAGGCAGCACGGTCTGAACGGCCAGGCGCTGCATGGTGATCGTCACGGGCTTCTCGTCAACCTTGCTGATCTGAAGAACCATGTACTGATCATCAAGGCTCGTGATGCGGCCGGCGATGCCGCCAACCGTCAGAACCTCGTCGCCCTTCTGCAGCTCGCTCACCATCTTGGCGTGCTGCTTCTGGCGGTTCTGCTGGGGACGGATCAGGAAGAACCAGAACACAGCAAAAATCAGCACGATCGGAACGATCTGGACGAGAATGTCGCTGCCAGCGCCGCCGCCGGCGGTCTGGGCCATTGCATCGGAAATAAAGAACACTTCGGTCCCCTTAGCTTTCTGTTGAAATCATCGGTTGCGGCGAAATCCTCAAGGGGCTCCGCCGGAGCCGTGACATTATACGGGAGGGTTTGCAGGCAAACCGATCCCCCGCAGACAAGAAAATCGCCACAGCCCACATTCCTGAACCATGGCGATTCTCCCGAGTGGCTTCCGAAGCGGCAAAGGCTCCGGAAAGCTGCAGCGCAGGCAATTAGCGCTTGCTGAACTGCTTGGCGCGACGGGCCTTGCGCAGACCAACCTTCTTGCGCTCGACTTCGCGAGAGTCGCGGGTCACGAGGCCTGCCTTGGACAGGACAGCCTTCAGACCAGCGTCGTAGTCGATCAGGGCGCGGGTGATGCCATGACGGACAGCGCCGGCCTGGCCGGACTCGCCGCCGCCCTGAACGTTCACCATGATGTCGAAGGTCTCGACATTCTCGGTGACCTGCAGGGGCTGCATCACGACCATGCGGCCGGTTTCGCGCTTGAAGAAGTCAGTGAGTTCACGGCCGTTGACGGTGATCTTGCCAGTACCGCGCTTGAGGAAAACACGAGCCACGGAGCTCTTGCGGCGGCCGGTGCCATAGTTGTAGTTACCGATCATTTTCGTCCACCTTAGATGTCAAGAACCTTGGGCTGCTGAGCAGAGTGCGGATGCTCGGAACCAGCGTAGATCTTGAGCTTCTTGATCATTGCATAGCCGAGCGGTCCCTTCGGGAGCATGCCCTTGACAGCGATTTCAAGAGCGCGGCCGGGATGGCGCTGCTGCATTTCCTTGAACGTGGTCTCGTACACGCCGCCGGGATAGCCGGTGTGGCGGTAGTAGGTCTTCTTGCCCGCCTTTTCAGCAGACAGAACGATCTTGTCCGCGTTGATCACGACGATGTAGTCGCCCGTATCGACATGAGGCGTGTATTCGGGCTTGTGCTTGCCGCGCAGACGACGAGCGATTTCAGTGGCAAGGCGGCCGAGCACCTTGTTGCTGCCGTCAACGACGTACCAGGAATGCCAAGATTCCTGCGGCTTAGCCGAGAAGGTCTTCATAATAAGTTTCACCTAAAAATTTCATGACTTCCCTGCAGGAACTCGCCCAGGTTGGCGCCCGAAGCTTTACACGGCGGGAAAAACGCCGCATCTGTCCGCATTAAAGTCTGTATTCAAAAGTTTGAGTTCCGGCCGACGCCGCGCACCCCTATCTAACATTAGGAGCTGACGAACAGCCTCACCCAGGAATTCTGAAAGCTGATCCGCCTGAGCGCTTCTCATGAACACCGAAAGTCCAGTGGAAAACGGGGGAACATCCGGAAAAAAGCGGCAGGGCAAAAATCAGACGGGTGATGATACATGATTTCCGGCCTTTCGTCCATTCTTTTTTGCAGTTTCTGCCAAACATCTTCAATCTTGCGCTTTTGCCAATTTGTTCCATTTTAGTCTCAGGGTTTCTACTAGTTTTGTATTGCACACTCCCCGCCGACGGGGAAAACCGAATCAAACAAATCACAATGGGGGTGCTTCGGCAGAAAGCCCGCCTTGCGGCTAGGTTAGTCCCCTAGACCAGGTTTAGTCCCCTGGGAAGTCAACCGCCCGGCAGGAGGAAGCCGAAGGCTGCGCTCTGGATCAGCGAGATTAGTCCCTCGCGACAAAGCCAGAATCGCATGCGAAAAATTTTTCTCTCTTATTAGGAGTATCTCTCATGAGAAAGTCTCTTCTCGCGGTTGCAGTCCTCGGCGCTTTTGCCGGCACCGCTATGGCTGCTGATGTGACGCTGTATGGCGTTGTCGATACCGGTCTGATGTACACCCATACCAAGACCAAGTACGCCGACGGCTCTTCTGTAAAGACCAACACGTTCGAAATGATGTCCGGCAAGCAGGCCGGTTCCCGCTGGGGTCTGAAGGGCACGGAAGATCTGGGCAACGGATACAGCGTCGGCTTCATCCTTGAAAGCGGCTTTGATTCCGACACGGGTAAGGGCAAGAGCCAGCTCTTCAACCGTCAGTCGACCCTGAGCATTTCTGGTCCGTTCGGTACGGTCCTCGCCGGCCGCATGGGCTCCGTCAACCAGGGCACGAGCTCCACGGGCAAGATTGGCATGCTCTCCGCCTTTGGCACGTCCTACTCCGATTACTCTGCCAACGCAGTCGGCGTGTTTGCTGCAGGCAAGATTCTGCCCAACATGCTCACCTACCAGTCTCCGAAGTTCGCCGGTGTCCAGCTTCATGCGCAGTACGCCATGAGTGACGATGCTGGTGACGGGGCCTCTGAAAACAAGGCTCGCAAGACGAATCGCTATGCCGCCTTGGCTGCCACGTACAACGCTGGCGCTCTGAACCTGTACGGTGCCGTTGACGCAACTGACTATCAGCACATCAAGGACGCGAAGAACCATACCGCAACGACCTATACCTTCGGCGGCAATTATGACTTCGGCGTTCTGAAGCTGTTTGGCGGCGTTCAGTACTTTGATAAGGTTAGCAGCGACGTATTCAAGGGGGCCAAGATCTTCAGTGGTAAATTCAAGGGCTGGGGCGCTCAGGTGTCTGCTTCCATGCCGGTTGCTGGCGGCACGCTGCTCGCTGGCGTAGGCTACATGGACGGCAAGAAGGCCAAGGGCGAAACGGTGGAGAAGAACGACATCAACCGCATCCGCGCTACGGTCGGCTACTCCTATCCGCTCAGCAAGCGCACGAATGTCTACGCTGCCGCCGGCTTTGGCAGGGATGAGCAGAAGGATACGGAAAAGACCAAGTATGATTACGCTACTGCCTTCTTTGGTCTGCGTCACAACTTCTAATCTAATGCTTGTGGCTCAGCCACAGTTAGATAGAGTTTGATCCCGAGTCCCTCCGGAAGTTTTTTTCGGGGGGACTCTGCTTTTTGACGTTTCACTGAGTTCTCTTCGCTTCACTTGTGCAGTTGGTTGCTGGCTGTGTACCACCATGCACGAAAAACAACCTAGCCAGCCAAGTCATGCTGCATGTCATGGATCATCCTCTGCTCTTTTTTCAGGATCAACTGCTGTTCGATAATTCAGTGAACGAGCTGAAAAACCATCTCAAATTGTGTCTCCATTAACCTCAGGTTTCCCTATCTTTTCCTTTTGATAAACAAACCACCTCTCCAGCTCTGATAGATCAATGTTCATAAGCTGAATATCCATGCCATATAACGCTATTTTCATCCGGTTTCAGAGCGCTTTTGATATCCGATTTTTTTGGACGCAAAAATTTACTTTTTCGCGTCACCATTTCGCCTTTGAACAGTGTATTGTTCGCTCCGCAGGAGGCTGACGTCGGCGCGATGACGCCTGAAACATCTTGCCAGCCTGCATGTGCGCCCGTACCTATCCAACTTTCTAGGCGCAGATGGTTCTCTGGAATCTTTTTATTGTTCAAACAGCAGGCAGAGTGCCAGCTGGAGATTCCGGGACATGGATAACAGGAGTTTTCAACATGGCAAGCGGTATCGTCAAGTGGTTCAACGACGCCAAGGGTTTCGGCTTTATCACTCCCGATGAAGGCGGCGAAGATCTCTTCGCACACTTCTCGGCAATCGAAATGGACGGCTTCAAGACCCTCAAGGAAGGCCAGAAGGTCACCTTCGAAGTGGTGACGGGCCCCAAGGGCAAACAGGCGGCGCACATCAAGCCCGTCAAGTAAGCCCGGTTCAGATATCGGCTGACGCCACAGCCGATCGGCAGGCCCCGCGAGTACGAACTCACGCCAGTTCAGGTACGCGGGGCTTTGCTTTTTCCCCTCGCTGGTATCGTTCTCTCGGTACAGTCCTTCGTTCTTGTGTCATGACTTCCGCTTCAGTCCGCGCTTTCGCAGTGCTTCTTTCCGCCTTCGCAACGCTTTCCGCCGCCACATATTCATGTGCTGAGGAACTCCCTCTCAGAGTACTGCACATTGCCCGCGGAACCCTCAAGGCTGAAGTGCCTCAGACCGAAGCACAAAAGATGAAGGGACTGATGAATCGCCGGCACCTCGACCGTGACGCCGGCATGCTTTTTTCCTTTGCATCCCCGCACATGGTGTCGATGTGGATGAAAAACACGCTGATTCCGCTTGACGCCGCCTTTGTCGATGAATGCGGGCGCATCGTGCGCATCGCGCATATGGAGCCTCTCACGCTCACGCTGCACGATTCGGTCGAGCCCGTCTCGCACGTCATTGAAGCGAATGCCGGGTGGTTTCGCGCCCAAGGCGCCACGAGAGGAACGCTCGTCAGGGAATTGCGTACGGAGTACTGTCCCAAATCGGGTACCCCGTAGGGTAAACAAAAGCGCGCCCGGAAAAACTCCCCGGAGCGCGCCTTCGTCCGTCAAAGTTTGAGCGGACTACGCCTTGCAGCCCATGTTGCCGCCGCAGGTGCACGCCTTTGCCTCATAGCGCTCCTCGGCAAATCGCCAGTTGACAAGCTTGTCAAAGAACGCAGCAATGAACTTCGGACGGGCATTCCTGTAGTCGATGTAGTAGGCGTGCTCCCAGACATCGAGCGTGAGAAGAGGCTTCTTCCCGTCCGTGATGGGATTGCCGGCATTGCCCGTACAGACGATCTCAAGCGAGCCGTCCTTTGTCTTCACCAGCCACGTCCAGCCCGAGCCAAAATGCCCGGCGGCAGCCTTTGCGAATGCCTCTCGGAAGGCTGCATAGGAGCCCCACTTGGCCGCAATCGCTTCGCCAAGCGCTCCGCGCGGCTCGCCGCCGCCATTGGGAGCGAGGCACTTCCAGAAGAATGCGTGATTGAATGTCTGGGCCGCATTGTTGAAAAGACCGCCCTTGGCGTTGAGCATAATGTCCTTCAGGGACGCCTGCTCAAACCCGCTTCCGGCAAGCGCATTGTTGAGGTTCGTGACATACGTCTGGTGATGCTTGCCGTAATGGTATTCGAGCGTCTCCCTGCTCATCGCGGGCTCAAGCGCATCCATCGCATAGGGCAGCTGGGGAAGAACAAAGGTCATGTCTGATCTCCTGAAGAGGTTGGCGATGCGCCGCGCACCGGGCGCATACCGCCGCAGTAACCGGGGTTCGCTTTGCAATGATACGGAGCAATCGGGGAAAAATGCGCGGCATGCCCGCCGGTTTCTTTTGCCCGGTCAGTGATTTGCGTTTTGCTCGGAAGAAGGGACTGGCCGCAACTCGGATTCCTCATCCGCGACTTCAGTGACACGGCTCTTGAGACTGCCGTGCGCAAGCCGAACCGTCATGAGCTCCCCCGGCTTGTACTGCGCGGCATTGCGCATGACGCGGCCAGCATCGTCAAGCGCAATTGCAAAGCCCCGAGAGAGCGTCTTTTCCACGCTGACGCCCAGCAGCCTTGCACTCAGCGCGTCAAGCCGCAGCGTGGCGTTGCGCAATGTCTGCGCCGCGGCCCGCTCAAGGCGTTCCGCGCAAAGCGCCATTTTCTGATGCGGCACATCAAGGCGCGGAGCTGCCGCCGTGAGCGCAGAGC
>OMXR01000026.1 GCA_900315045.1 uncultured Sutterella sp.
CATCACGTTCCTCACCGGTTCCGGCGTCGGCGCGTACTCGAGCTTTGCCTCTCTGGCTCCTGACGTTGCCGCCGGCCTGGGCGGCACGGCTGTGGCCCTGGTCACCCCGATGCAGTTTGCCTCCGGCATGTTCCGCGCCATGAGCCCGGTCGCCGGCGTGATCATCGCCGTGGCTGGCGCTGCCGGCGTGAGCCCGATGGCAATCGTGCGCCGCACCTGGCTGCCGATGACTGTCGGCATGGTCGTGACGCTGGTTGTGAACTGGGTTCTGTTCATGTAACCGAGCACTGAACGGCATGTCCGGATGGAATTCCTGACATGCTCCATGAAACAGGGTCTGCGGGAGTTTCTTGCGGACTCTGTTTTTGCATCAGCGCCCGGGACTTTGGCCGGGCGCCGCGACTGCATTGGCACGAGTTCTGCTAGAGTTTCCTGCAGTCCTATTCCCATCACAGATTCGCAAGGAAGAAACATGTTCCCTGTAGGATTTTCCGGCCCTTCCGGCGTTGGCAAGACAACGCTCATCGAAAAGGTTCTGGCCCGCCTCGTGAGCCGGGGCAGAACGGTTTCCGCAATCAAGAGTTCCCATCATCTCACCGACATCGACCGCCCGGGCAAGGACAGCTATCGCTTCCGCACGGCCGGCGCCGGGGAGGTTCTTCTCGTGGGGCCCGAAAGGTGGGCGCTCATGAAGGAAACCTCCGAAGGACAGCCCGAGTTCGCCGAGCTGCTTGCCCGCATGGAGCCGGCGGATTTTGTGCTGGTCGAAGGCTATAAGAGCGAGGAGAACATTCCCCGCATCTACGTGCACAGAAAGGATTTTGCAGCCGAGCATCCGGAAGCGGCCTCCATTCCCGAGGGGGTTTCCGCCGTGGCTACGGATGATCCGGATCTTGCCGTGCCTGAAGGAATCCACAAGCTCGATCTGAACAGCCCGGGCGCCGTGGCAAATTTCATCGTTGCATTGAAGGCGAACAGTGATCTCATTTGACGAAGCGTTTGAGCTTTTTACCAAACGCGCGCGGCCGGTTGAGCAGGCCGAGACGATACCGACCCTGTATGCGGTCGGCCGGGTCCTGGCAGAGGATGTGGTCAGCACGATCGATGTGCCGTCCTGGGACAACTCCCAGATGGACGGCTACTGCGCTGCAGCCTCTGACCTCAGGGGGGCTTCGCCCTCGCACACGGTGCGCCTTGCCGTCTCGCAGCGCATTCCGGCGGGTACGAGCGGCGCGCCGCTTGAGCCCGGCACCTGCGCGAGAATCTTTACCGGGGCGCCGATCCCGGCGGGGGCCGATACGGTCATCCCGCAGGAAAACGTTCTTGTCGATGACGAGGGGCGCGTCATGTTCAACCGCTCGCCCCGGCCCGGGGAGTGGGTGAGGCGCAGGGGCGGGGACATCGCCTGCGGCGCCGTCGCTGCCAGGGCAGGCGAGAGGATCACTTCGGCAAAGCTCGGCCTCATCGCCAGCGTGGGCGCCGGCTATGTAAAGGTCTTCCGTCACCTGAAGGTTGCGGTGCTCTTTTCCGGCAGCGAGCTCACTGCGCCCGGAGAGACGCTTCCCGCAGGCGGCATCTACAACTCCAACCGCTACACCCTTCGCGGCCTTCTTCGGGATCTTGACTGCGAGGTCTTTGACGTGGGGACCGTGCGCGATTCGTTCGAGGAAACGGTAGCTGCATTCAGGACCGCTGCTCAGGCCGCCGACCTCATCATCAGCGCTGGCGGCATGAGCGTCGGGGAGGAGGATCACATCAAGCCCGCGGTTGAGGCTTTGGGAAGCATTGAAGCCTGGAAAGTGAGCCTCAAGCCCGGCAAGCCCGTGGCGCTTGGCGAAGTCTGCGGGGTTCCCTTTATCGGACTGCCAGGCAACCCGGTGTCCTGCTTTGTGACGTTCCTGCTGCTTGCCAAGCCCTACATATGCCGTGCACAGGGGATCGAAGACGTGCGCGAGCGGCCGCTTTACGTCCGCGCCGATTTCGATTGGAAAAAGCCCGGCTCCAGGCGGGAGTTCGTCCGCGTGAGAAAGAATGACAGGGGCGGGCTCGATCTGTTCTCAAACCAGAATTCCCAGATTCTCACGAGCTGCGCCTGGGCTGACGGCGTGGTGGATATCCCCGCTGGCACGACGGTCAAAGCTGGGGACGTCGTTCCCTATTATGCATTTGGAGAATTTTTCAAGTGAAGATCACGGTCAAGTATTTCGCCTTGCTCAGGGAGGCGGTCGGGCTCAGGGAAGAGACGGTCGAAGTGCCGCAGAACACGGTGACGGTCGCCGAACTGATGCAGATTGTTTCCTCGCGCCATCCCGATGCCTTCGCGGCTCTGAAACGCATTCGCGCCGCGGTCAATGAAACGATGGTGCCGATGGGGGCGGAGGTCGGCGAGGGCGATGTCGTTGCGTTCTTCCCGCCCGTCACAGGGGGTTAGCCGTGGCAGGCATCACCAGGATCCGTGTGGGGCACGAGGACTTTGATGTCTCCGAGCAGATGAGGCTCCTTGAGCGGCCCGAGCGCACGGCTGGAGCCGTCGTGAGTTTCACGGGCGTCGTCAGGAGCGACAGCTCGGTCGTGAAGATGGAGCTCGAGCACTATCCCGGCATGACGGAAAAGGCCCTTCATGCGATTGCCGAGAAGGCGCGCAGCCGCTGGGCGCTTGAAGACATCGTCGTCATTCACCGCGTGGGCGAACTTTCCGTTGGCGAGCAGATCGTCCTTTGCATGGTCACTTCCACGCATCGGCGCGAGGCGTTTGAGGCCTGCATGTTCATCATGGACTGGCTGAAGACCGAGGCGCCCTTCTGGAAGAAGGAAACGCGTGCGGACGGATCAAGCAGCTGGGTTGACGCGCGGGAAAGCGACGAGCTGGCCAAAGAACGCTGGGGGGAGGCGTGAGAGAGGTTTCCACCGTGATGGCGCTCCTAGCCGTGGGGCTGGGCGCTGCGGCTGGCGCCTGTCTGCGCTGGGCGCTCTCGGAATGCCTGAACAGCCGCTTTCCCGTGATCCCCGCGGGGACGCTCGCGGCGAACCTCATTGGCGCATTTCTGATTGGCTGCGCACTCGCGCTCTTTGCCGCCCGGCCGATGCCGCCGGAGGTGAAGCTCTTTTGCGTGACGGGACTGCTCGGAGGACTCACGACCTTTTCGACCTTCTCGAGTGAGAACTTCCAAATGCTGCTTGCCGGTCAGTACCTGAGGTCGTTCGCCCACATGGCGGTTCACCTGCTCGGCAGCCTTGCCTGCACGGCACTCGGGTTTTTCTGCGCAGCCAGATTATTTCATCAGTAGCGGGCGTCCGAGCAGGCGCACGCCCGTTGGCGCAGGCCTCACGCGAACAGCTTGTCGAGGTAGTCGCGAGAGAAGAACGACGGGCAGACGGTGTTGTTTGCGATAAAGCTATTCTTTCTTCCGAGTGATATGGACTCGCCGAGACTGTTTTCGACGGTGACATCCGGATTTTCAAAGGGAGGTTCTGTCACATCAAGCCAGCCGTTCGGTTCGTTCTCGATGACTTTCCCTTCGGCTTGTAGCCTTTCAGCATGTGCAATGACATCATCCAGACGGCTGACTGCCGCCTTGTAGCTTTCTTCGGAAAGGCGGGGACGGATGGAGGCGAGGTACTCCTCGCGCTTCGGTCCGCTTTTCAGAGCCATGAACGCGTCATAGGTCTGGCGATCGATTTTGTCCGGAATGGCTGTCGTCTGAACGCCCTGGGCTTGCGTGAGCGCGTAGATCAGAGTCTTGTCCTTGACTTTTGATGCGTCTATCGTGATGTTGCCGTCATCCCTGATGGTGATACCGGGGTCCTTGAGCAATCGATCGACAAATTCACTGGGGTCGCGATGGAACCCCAGAGGCTTCCCAATATTCTCAAGGCACTTTTTGAATGATTTCGTGCGGTTCTCGTCAAGAGTGTATGTCACGGCGCCGGTACGGTACTTGGAATATCCCGCATCGTTGTCGATGCCGGTGACGGTTACCTTGTGGGTGTCCTTGTCGATATGAATGAAGTAGTTGTTGTTGTGACGATCCATCTGGCCGGTCATGAGATCGAGCCACTGCAGGCGGTTGAGCTCTCGCATTAGGTCAGCTTGGATCTGCTTTTTTTGATCGGAAGGAAGGGCCCTGATCTCCTCAAGGGACAGTCCTTTTTCTGCAGAAGACTTCCTGTTTTTGTGGATCAGCCGCCGCGCTTCCGTGCCGGGAGCCTTATCCATGTAGAACCCGAAAACGCCCTTGCGCGTGCCTGCCGTATATTTCACGATCATGCTGCCCATACCGAGTGCCTCCGCAGCCTTCCTTGAGGCGATGTTGAGGTTGACCGTCTGCTGGCTTTGGGCATGGGCATTGCCGGCGCCGGCGGAAATGGAAAAAAGACCGATGCGGCTTTCGGTTTCCCCCTTGAAGATGACTTTTTCGCCATTGCTACGCTGAAGTTCATAAACGGTAGCCGCGTTGCCCGATCCCAGGGGTCTGGATGAAATGATGTTTGCATCGTCATTTGCCTCATCGACATCGGCATCGGTGAGCCCCCTGATGCGGGATTCAACCAGAGCGGAGACGGAAAGTTTTCCTGTGAACAGGCTCATCGCTTCCGAACCGGTAAGAAGACTCTTGATGCTGCGCGCCGAGCGCAGCAGGTTGGCAAAATGACTGAGTGCCGGTCTCGCATTCCCGATCCGCTGGATCATGCCAGCAATGCTTTTTGAGTCCGGGTCCTTGGTGTTTTTGGGATTGACGTCGTAGGCGATTTTTGCCAGGTTGACGAACGTATCCCACAAGTTCTTGAACTCTTTGTCAAAAACCGCATTCGAGACGTTTTTGTCCAGGGCCTTGTTGACGAAATCCTTCATGTGATGGATCAGAATGTCGCGCTTTCTGAAAAGAATCCGTCCGTTGGGGTTGGCTTGAGACCACCTCTCTTCCAGCGCCGGATTCTCCGAGAACAGCGACTCTGCGGTGGCGATGAAGTTGGTGCAGATTCTCTGAACCACATCCCTGTTGGCCGTGGAGAACAGTTTTTCGGTGTTGTCGAGTTCCTTTTCAAGAGCCTGAATGATGTCCTTTGCAACCAGAACCTTGCCTGAGCCGACATCGATGCCATGGTTCTTGATGTCGGTGATGGCGGCCTTCATGGTGTTCAGGTCGCTTTGCAGCGCAAGGACCGTTGTATCGTCGATCGTTGCCTTGGGATTGGATCTGAATGCGTCAATCCGCTCGGCCAGCGGCTTGAGCTTGGCCGCAATCTCCTTGTTGAGGGAGGTGAGAGCTTCGGACGTTCCGTGCATGGCAAGCGCCTGGCGCGGCAGCAGCTCGTCGACCTTGGCGGCAAGAATGGCCTTGATGTTGGGATCCGCATCCTGTCCCTGCGCAGCGAGCTGAACGGCGAAATCACGCATCTGGTAGGAGAGGCGGGAGATTTCGGTTGCACGGCGGTCGCAGAGCAGGCGCATATCGTTGATTGCGTTCTGAAGCGCAGGGTCAACGCCCTTGAAGTTTGGGTTGGCCTCGAGCATCTTGTCGGCATGTCGCTGAACGGCATCAAGACGCTTGTCAATTTTCGCTAGCTCGTCGGAAAGCTGGTTCTGCGTCTCGATGGCCTCGGAAATTGCCTTGCCCGCAGGGCTTTCCCTGTCAAGCGTGCCGTCGGGCTTGAATGCCGAAGCAAGCTGCCTGCCGTTGTAGCCGTTCAGGGTGGAGAGCGCTTTCTTGGCGGCATTTGCCGTGCCGGCAAGGGTGTTGAGCTCATCCTTGGTGAGGGCGCCGTCGTCGACGAGTTTTTGAAGATCCTTCTTGAGGGTTTTGCCGTCAACGCTCTTGGTCGACGCCTTGGCGGCCTTGATCATCAGCACGTCAAGCTTCTGCATGAGGTCGCCGGCGCGCTGAGGCTGAGGAGCCGGTGCGCCGTTCTGCGCGTCCTGCGCTTGACTCTGCGGCACATTGGACGGCGCGGGCTGCGGCTGCTGCACTTCATTCGCGCCGTTCAGAAAATAGCTTAAGGGGACTGAATTGATGCCATTCGGGCCTGTCATGACGGTGCCTCAGTGATGACTTGATAACGATATGTGCCGTTCGAACTGCTCGGGGATGCATGCCTCTTAAGGCAAGTCCTGCGTTTCTGGATTCGGATTGCCGTGCAGGGACATTTCAAGACGGCGGACCAGCGCTTCGAGGCCTTCTCCGGACTCAATCTGATCGCCTTCAGAACTGAAGATCCGATATTGCGCTCCTCCCTCGTCAAGCGAAATGTTGAGAAAGTCTTCACCCTTCTGAAAAAGCGCCCCTCGGTTTGCCGCATCCAGGAGCAGCACCGCCAGGCGCAGAGCGGCTCCGATTTCCCAAGTGTTCGCCTTCTGAGTCTCGGCATCCGAGAGCACGCAGTCATAGGGCAGGCGGAAATCGATTCCCAGAGCGGGATCGTTCCATGCGAACTTGAAATATCGGCTCTGCAGCCCGTGTCCGTTGACAAAGTGCGTCATTTCAGTGCCGGAATTGATTTCGTCGATTGCGGCGAGCAGTTCCGTAATGGACTCTTCACGTTTTTTCGCCAGTTCTTCGTTCATGATGCTTGCAGGCTCCCACATCGCATCCTTGCTTGGAGGATGGCAAGACGCCCGGACTCCTGTCTGGAAAAAGGTAGCGGAATCTTTCTGTTGCCTCGCCGTTCCGCCGGATCAATCCGGGGGGAGGGCTTGCGGAGGGCAACAGTTGAATTTTAAAAAGAAAAGACCGGAAAATGTCCGGAAACAGGATGATCTGGTGATATCAAGGCCAGAGCAGAACCCGGGAATTTGCTTCGCTCGGCAGGGACAGCTCAATCCGGGAGACTAGAACCGCAAGGTTCTCTCCCGAGTCGACCACGCTGCCTGCAGGGCTGAAAAACCGATACTCCGCACCGCCTTCGTCAAGTGAAACGCTCAGGAATTCTTCACCCTGCTGAAAAAGAGCACCGCGATTGGCTGTGTCCAGAAGCAGGACGGCGATCCGCAGGGCGGCTCCGATTTCCGAAGCGTCGGCTTTTTGCGTTTCATCGTCCGAGAGCACGCAGTCGTAGGGGAGACGAAAATCAATTGCGAGAGCAGGATCGTTCCACTCGAACTCGAAGTATCTGCTCTGCAGTCCGTGTCCATTGACAAAACGCGTCATTTCACTGCCCGAAGAGAGTTCGTCGAGCGCTGACTGCAGTTCGGTGATGGCGTCTTCGCGCCTTTTCTTCAGTTCTTCATCCATAGCGATTGCGGGCGCCGCACGGCGTCGTCAACGGCGATGCGGTCAAGGAGCCCGGACTCCTGTCAGGGAATTGCCATTAGGAACAGCTTGGTCTGTCTGAATCACATCGGAGCCAGCCTTTGAAAATTTCAAGAGCAGACCATGCGGATTCTAAAAGAAACGCTCCGAACCTTTCGGGGAGGTTCGGAGCGCATCTTCTTTCGGAAGGCTCGTGCGGGGCTACTTCGCCACGACGTTCACAAGGCGTCCCGGGACAACGATGATCTTGCGCACGGTGGCTTCGCCGACAAAGCGCTGCACATCAGCGTTGGCAAGCGCAGCCTGCTCGATCTGTTCACGGGAGGCGCCAGCGGGCACGCGGATCTGACCGCGCAGCTTTCCGTTGACCTGAACGACCAGTGCGACCTCGTCGGCAACGAGTGCGGTCTCATCAATCTCCGGCCAGGGGGAGTCGATGATGTCGCAGCCGTAGGCCTGGGCAAAACCGAGTTCCTGCCAGAGCACCGTCGTGATGTGCGGAGCCATTGGGTAGAGCGTGCGCAGCAGCAGCGAGGCGGCCTCGACCTGGGCAGCGCGGCCGCATTCATCCGCAGGCTGGAAGGCTTCGAGCGCATTCATCATCTTCATCGTGGCCGATACCACGGTGTTGTACTGCATGCGGTCAAAGTCGGACTCGGCCTGCTTGAGCGTCGTGTACATCTGGCGGCGCAGATCCTTGACGGCGGCATCGGCCTTGGCGAAGTCTGCCTTCGCGGACTGGGCTTCGCGCAGAGCGTCGCGGTGCGTGTAGCTCCAGTTCCAGAGACGGCGCAGGAACCGGTACGTGCCCTCGGCGCCGGAGTTGGACCAGGCGGCCGACTGATCGGGGGGACCGGCGAACATTACGAAGGTTCGGGCGGTGTCGGCGCCGAACTGCTTGATGATGTCGCGCGGCTCGACCACGTTGTTCTTGCTCTTGCTCATCTTTTCGATGCCGCCGGAGATCACGGGCAGGCCGTCTTCCTTGGAAGTGACCTTGCAGGGACGGCCCTTCTCGTCGTATTCGATGTTGATCTCGTACGGGTAGTACCAGCGCTTGTGCCCGTCGGGCAGATCGCGGTAGAAGCATTCGGCCGTGAGCATGCCCTGGGTGAAGAGGTTCGTGAAGGGTTCGTCGAACTTCACCAGGCCCAGATCGCGCATCACCTTGGTCCAGAAGCGGGCGTAGAGCAGATGCAGCACGGCGTGCTCGATGCCGCCGATGTACTGATCCATCGGACCCCAGTAGTTGTTGCGCTCGTCGACCATGGCCTTGTCGGCATCGGGCGAGCAGTAGCGCATGAAGTACCAGGAACTGTCGACGAACGTGTCCATCGTGTCCGTTTCGCGGCGCGCATCGGCTCCGCACTTCGGGCATTTCACGTTGAGGAACTCCTCGCACTTGTTGAGCGGATTGCCCGAGCCGTCGGGAATCAGGTTCTCGGGAAGCACCACCGGGAGATCCTTTTCGGGAACCGGCACCGTGCCGCAGTGCGGGCACTGGATGACGGGGATCGGGGTGCCCCAGTAGCGCTGGCGGGAAATGCCCCAGTCGCGCAGGCGGTACTGGCGCTGCTTGCGGCCGAGCCCGAGCTTTTCAAGATCGGCGGCAACGGCGTCGATGGCTTCGTGAATATGCAGGCCGTCGTACTTGCCCGAGTTCACGCAGTAGGGATTGCGGTTCTTGTCGCCGTACCACTCCTGCCAGGCGTCCGTGGAGAACGTCTCGCCGTCAACCTGAACGCTCTGGATGATGGGCAGGTTGTACTTCTTGGCAAAGGCAAAGTCGCGCTCGTCGTGCGCGGGAACGGCCATCACGGCGCCTTCGCCGTAGCTCATCAGCACGTAGTTGCCGATCCACACTTCAACGGGCTTGCCGGTGAGCGGATGGGTGACGTAAAAGCCCGTGGGCACGCCTTCCTTTTCCTTGGTGGCGAGGTCGGCTTCGGTGACCGAGCCCTTGGCGCACTCGTCGATGAATTCCTGCAACTTGGGATTGTCCTTGGCAAGACGCTTGGCAAGCGGGTGCTCGGGAGCGATCGCCACGAACGTGATGCCCATGATCGTGTCGGCGCGGGTGGTGTACACGCGCAGTTCCTTCTTCTCGCCGTCGATCTCGTAGGGCAGGGCGAAGTTCACGCCTTCGCTGCGGCCGATCCAGTGCTCCTGCATGCGGCGCACCTGCTCGGGCCAGCCCTTGAGCTTGTCGAGGTCGGCAAGAAGCTCGTCCGCGTACTGCGTGATCCCGAGGTAGTAGCCGGGGATCTCGCGCTTTTCAACCTTGGCTCCGGAGCGCCAGCCGCGGCCGTCGATCACCTGCTCGTTGGCGAGCACGGTCTTGTCGACCGGATCCCAGTTCACGATCTGGGTCTTGCGGTAGGCGATGCCCTTTTCGAGCATCTTGAGGAACATCCACTGGTTCCAGCGGTAGTACTCAGGCTTGCAGGTCGTCACTTCGCGAGACCAGTCGAACGCAAGGCCGAGGGGCTTCATCTGGGACTTCATGTCCGCGATGTTCTGATAGGTCCAGGCGGCCGGGTTGACCTTCTTGGACAGAGCCGCGTTTTCGGCCGGCAGGCCGAACGAATCCCAGCCCATCGGGGTCATGACGTTGTAGCCCTTCATGCGGCGGTAGCGGTAGAGCACGTCGTTCAGCGTGTAGTTGCGCACATGGCCCATGTGGAGCTTCCCGGAAGGATAGGGAAGCATGGAGCAGACGTAGAACTTAGGCTTTTCCTTGCCGTTCTTGTCCTTGGCGTGTTCGGTGGCGCGGTAAACGTCGGCCTTGGCCCAGGCATCCTGTACCTGAGCCTCGATTTCCTGTGGAGAATAAGTGTCGCGCATCGACGAAAAGTCCTTTTGTTGGAAGGAATGACATAAACGCTTAAGTATAGGCTAGAGGCCGAGGTATTTTCGAGCCGATGAGTGAGGGGATCTGCTCAGAGCTGTTGTTTTGGCAGAGGAAGGCT
This sequence comes from uncultured Sutterella sp., assembly GCA_900315045.1. Classification (GTDB taxonomy): domain Bacteria; phylum Pseudomonadota; class Gammaproteobacteria; order Burkholderiales; family Burkholderiaceae_F; genus Duodenibacillus. The sequence continues at coordinate 10,217 of OMXR01000026.1, forward strand.
AAACAAAGGAGATGGCTGAACCGCTTGCCGCTGCAGGATGCCGGCGTGTTCTTTTGCTATTTGAGAGTTCTGAGCTCTCCTTTGCCGGTGAAGCAAGATATTACAAAACATCAATATGCTTAAGTAGACATACTTTGTAGACTGCCCGCGTTTTCTGTGTGTCGAGGGAGGGATCGAGATAGCAGAAAACGCTATCAGTTTCAAAATGAAGGAGACTCAGATGTCCGCTTTTAAGAAAATCTCTGCCGCCGCCGCGGCACTTGCCTGTGCATTTTCAATTGGTGCCGCACAGGCAGCCCAGACCCGCGTCATGGTGATGATGTCCCCCGGGTTTGAGGAGGGAGAAACGGTTGAGATTCTTGACGTCGTCCGCCGCGGAGGCTCTCACGTGGATGCAGTCAGCATTGCTGGCGAATATGTTCCCGGTGCGCACAACATTGTCATCAAGGCCGACCGTGTTCTGTCGATGGAAATGAAGGATCTCAAGGACTACGAAGACTATGACATGATCGTGATTCCTGGAGGCTGGACAGGTACGGACCATATGGTCGCCGACAAGCGGGTGATTGAGTTGCTCAAGCGCTACAGCAAGGCTAACAAGTTCATTGCTGCCATGTGCGCCGGTCCCAACGCTCTTGCCAAGGCCGGCATCATCAAGGGAAAGCGCATTACGGCCTATCCCGGTCCCAAGACTGAGCCTTTCTACACTGGGGCGATCTACGATCCCAAGGTCGTAGTCCGCGATGGCAAGCTCATTACGAGCAAGGCTCCAGGCACGGCGCTGCCCTTTGCATTTGCTCTTGTCGATGCGCTTGGCGGTGATAGTGCCACGATCAAGAAGCGCTTCTACTATGACGAACTGAAGGCCTGGCCTGACGGACTGAAGAAGAAGTAGCAAGGCATCCGATATTCTCAAAAGGCACCGGTCTTGTAACCGGTGTTTTTGTTTGCGTGTGTCCTACGGAACGAAGGGGGATTGGCGCGATTGGTCCGATTGGTCGATATGTCCGATTGTGATGCCTGGCTTCTGTACAATCCCCCTCCCGGATTTTCAAAGCCAAACGTTTTTTCTCCGCTTCCCTCATGACCGATCTCGTTTCCTCCCTCAATCCCATGCAGCGCGCAGCCGTCGAGCTGCCCGCACAGAACGCACTCATTCTTGCCGGTGCAGGTTCGGGCAAAACCCGAGTCCTGACCACCCGCATTGCCTGGCTGATCGCCCAGGGCTATGCAAGCCCGTACGAAATTCTTGCCGTGACCTTCACCAACAAGGCGGCCAAGGAAATGCGTGCCCGTCTTGAAACGATGCTCACGGTGGACATCTCCCGCATGTGGGTGGGGACCTTCCACGGAATCGCGCACAAGTTCCTGCGTCTGCACGCTGCGGATGCCGGTCTGCCCAAGACCTTCCAGATCATCGATCAGTCCGATCAGCTCTCGCTGATCAAGCGGCTGATGAAAGAGGCGAACATGAATGCCGAGAAGGATGACCCGAAGGTGATCCAGTCGATGATCAACGATCTCAAGGAGCGGGGGCTCAGGTCTTCGGTCATCACGGCGCAGGACGCGCCGGGCACCATGGCGGGCTTTTACCGGTTCTACGAGCAGCGCTGCCAGCGTGACGGGCTTGTCGATTTTGCCGAGCTGCTCCTTCGCAGCGTGGAGCTCTTTGAGAACAATGCAATCGTCCGGGACCATTACACGGAGAGGTTCCGCTTCATCCTGGTCGACGAGTTTCAGGACACGAACGCTCTGCAGTACCGCTGGATCAAGGCGCTTGCCAATCCCCGCGAGGCAAAGAACAGCGTGTTCTGCGTCGGCGACGACGACCAGTCGATTTACGCCTTCCGCGGAGCGCGTGTCGGCAACATGCAGGATTTCGTGAAGGACTACGGCGTGCGCAGCATTGTGAAGCTCGAGCAGAACTACCGCTCCACGTCGCACATTCTGGATGCCGCCAATGCCGTCATTTCGAACAACAAGGACCGGCTCGGCAAGAACCTCTGGACGGACCGGGGAGCCGGAGAGCGCATCCGGATCTACGAAGCCGATGACGACAGGCAGGAGGCCCGGAGCCTGACGCAGGAAATCCTGATTGCCAAGAGGGACGGAGCCAAGTGGGGAGACTTTGCCGTTCTTTACCGCAACAACGCCCAGTCCCGGGTGATCGAGCAGTACCTGACGGCCAACAGCGTGCCCTACCGGATCTACGGCGGTCTGCGCTTCTTTGACCGCCAGGAGGTCAAGGATGTGACGGCGTACCTGCGCGTCATGGTGAGCCCGGACGATACGAGCGTTCTGCGCGTCATCAACCACCCGCCGCGCGGCATTGGCGCGACAAGCGTGGCCAGAATCACCGATGCGGCCAAGGAGCGGGCGCTTTCCATCTGGGAGACGATCAGCGACTGGAACGATCCGAATGTGACGATCGGGCGCGTGAAGGGATTCATCGAGTGCATCGAGGCGATGCGCGAGGCCTGCGCAGGGATGAATCTTGCCCAGACCGTGCGCACCGTGGTGGAAATGAGCGGGCTGAAGGCGTACTACGAAGCGCAGAAGGACAAGGACATCCGGCTTGAGAACCTGACCGAGCTCGAAAATGCCGCCCAGGGCTATTACACGGAAAACGATCTTGAAGAGGACGCCGACGCCTTTGCCGTGGTTGAAGGCGGAGAGATGAGCCCGATCGAGGGGTTCCTTGCCCAGGCGGTTCTTGAAGCCGATGACAAGAACGAGGGCGAAGGGCTGGATGTGGTTCAGCTGATGACCGTGCACGCCTCCAAGGGGCTTGAGTTCCCGGTCGTGTTCCTTTGCGGGCTTGAGCAGGGGCTTTTCCCGCATGCTCCCCGAAATGGCGAGGATGCGGACAAGGCCGAGAGCGAGGAGCGGCGGCTCATGTACGTCGCCATGACCCGTGCAAAGAAGAAGCTGCGCATCAGCTGGTGCGGCCAGCGGCATCTCTGGGGCAACATCCAGTGGGGCGAACCCTCCATGTTCCTTGCTGAAATTCCGGAAAAGGACTGGGTCGAGGGCAGGCCCAAGAAGAGCGAGCAGCCGGGCTCTTCGCTTGGGTACCGTTCATCCTTTTCCGGGGGGTATTCCGGTTCCGGAAAATCCTTCAGCGGCGCCAAGGACTCGTCCTTTCGAGCCTCTCCTGCGCAGAGTTCCTCCGGCTGGAGGCAGGGCGCAGTCGGCAAGGCGAGCGACTATCTCAAGGAAAGCGGCGGCCGCAGTTCCGGAGCGCATCAGAAGAAGTCTCTCGGGGCAAGCAGCCTCTGGGGACTGAAGCCCGGAGATCGCGTGGTGCACAAGAAGTTCGGGCAGGGCGAGATTCTCTCGATTGCCAATCCCGAGAGCCAGGATGAGGCTCAGGCCAGGGTGAAATTCAGCATTGGCGTGAAGGAGCTGCTGCTCGTGTTTGCCAATCTGCAAAAAATTTCCTGACGGATGAGCTGCGGCGGCAGCGGGGGATTCCTTCCGCTGCAGCGCCGCAATCAAAAAGCCCGCGGCCTTCAGAAGGTGCGCGGGCTTTTTGCCGAATCAGTTTAGAACTGATTACTTGATGCGGCTGCGATACTCGTTGGTGCGGGTGTCGATTTCGATCTTGTCGCCGACGTTGACGAAGGCCGGAACGTCAAGCACGAAGCCGGTAGCCAGACGGGCGGGCTTCATGACCTTGCCGGAGGTGTCACCCTTGACGGCGGGCTCGGTGTAGACGACTTCGCGAACGAGCATGGTGGGCAGTTCGATGCCGATCACGCGGCCATCGTAGAACACGGCTTCAGCGGTGAGGTCGTCCTGGAGGTACTTCTTGGCCTCTTCCATCGTGTCCTCGTCGACGTCGTACTGGTTGTACTCGGCGTCCATCCAGACGTACGTCGGATCGGCGAAGTAGGAGTAGGTGACTTCCTTGCGCTCGAGGATGATGTCTTCGAACTTGTCGTCGGCACGGTACACGGTTTCCGTCACGGAGCCGTTGAGCAGGTTCTTCATCTTCATCTTGACGGTGGAAGCGCCGCGGCCGCCCTTGGCGTATTCGGCCTTGAGCACGACCATGGGATCCTTGCCGACCATGAAGACATTGCCGGCGCGCAGTTCTTGAGCGGTTTTCATTGTTTCGATTCCTTGAATAAGAGTTTCGCTTTGAGCCCGGCTGCAAGAGCCCGGCCGGAAAAAATTCAGTAAGCCCTTTATTCTAGCCGAAAATTTGTCAGCAGAACAGCGGGAATCAGGGTGAACCCTGAAGGGTGTTGCCAGAGGCCTTTGGTTTTGCTGACGGAACGCGGATTACGCTGCAAGCCCGTAGCGCATGCGCTCGGCAAGAACGCTCGTTTGTGGACCGTGTCCGGGCAGGAGGACGGTCTCAGCGGGGAGCTTGAGGATCTTCTCAAGAATGCTTGAGCGGATTTGCCCGTAGCTGCCGCCCGGAAACCGGTAGTTTCCGATTGAACCGGCGAAAATCGTGTCGCCCACGAATGCTGCCGATTCGCTGGGAGCAAAGAACGTGACTGAGTCCGACGTGTGCCCCGGCGTGTGCAGGACGGTGAGTTCGTGTGCAGGGTTCGCGGCTAGGGAAATCCTTTGCCCGTCCTCAAACGGCAGGACACCGTCCACAGTGATGCTCTCAGCCTGATAGGCCGAGAGGTTCATTGCGGGATCGGCAAGGTACTCGCGGGCGTTTGCGAATGCGAGAATCGGGACGCCAAGCGCCTCGCGCAGTTCCGAGGCCGCACCGATGTGATCGAAGTGTCCATGCGTGAGCAGGATTTTCTCGATGGTCCAGCCGCGCTCGGCAATGAGCGCAAGAAGCCTTGAAGCCTGTGCGCCCGGGTCGATTGCAAAGCCGTGTTTTGACGCGGCGTCAATGAAAAAATAGCAATTCTCGGAGAATTCGCCGACAACAGGAACACATTCGATCATGGTGCTACTCCAGCCGGCATTCCTTGCCGTCGCAGCTCATGCCCTTGGGGGCTGCCTCGGTCCGGGATTCCTCCAGAACCTGCAAAATGACTTTTTTCATATCCTCAACCGAGAGCGCTCCGGGGATTCCGTAGCGGCCGACGACAAAGAACGGCACGGCATGGACGCCTGCCATGGCGGCTTCCCGCTCATCGGCCTGCACCTCGGCCTTGAAGCGGTCCGAATTGAGCATTTCGCGCACTTCCTCTTCAGGCAGTCCGCACTCTTTACCTACGTGCAGGAGCAGATCCCGGTCGGCAAGCTCTTTGCTATCCGTGAAATACGCTGCAAACAGCGCTTCGATGACCCGCTCGGCAAGCGCCGCATCGTTCTTGCTCATGGCGAGCTTTGCAAGCCTGTGGGCGTCCATTGTGTTGGTCGAGCGTGAAGATGCGTATCTGAAGTCGATGCCTTCGGCTCGGCCCATTCGGGAGATGGCCTCGATCCTGCGGCCGGCTTCTTCAAGGGTGAGACCGTACTTTGCGGCAAAGCGGGTGGTGGTGTCGGATTCGGCCTTGTGGCTGGCGTTTGGGTCGAGTTCAAAGGCGCGCATGACGAGCCGGGCGTCTTTCGCCTCGGGAATTTCGGCAAGAGCCTTCTTCAGGCGCACTTCTCCGATGTAGCAGAAAGGACAGGCAAAGTCGGACCAATAGGTAATGTTGAGCATGATGTTTGTATCTTGGTTGTTTAATAGAACATGTTCTATTTTCAACTATAATGCCACACATGTCAAGGGCAGGACAGCTACAGCAAAGGAGGAGTCATGCCGAGAAAATGCGGCCGGCCGCAGGGGTGCGACGATAAAGTCTGCCGGGAGCTCATCATCAGCAGCGCCGTCAAGCTCATCCGGGAGCAGGGGGCAGATGCGGTGACCGTCCGCAATATCTGCAGACAAGCCGATATCGGAACCGGGACGTTTTATTTCTATTTCAAGAACAAGGACGACCTGCTGATGAGTTTTCTCCGGGAAACGCAGTTCGGAGAACTCGAACTCACGACTCCGGTGGAAGACATCGCAGGGCGGATGACCGAGCTCTACATGCACCTGATCAACCGCTACAGGAGTTTGGGGCTGGGGTTCGTGAAAAGTTTCTACTCGACGGGCAACAAGGCGCTCTCAGTCTACCTGGGAGAGGTTGACGGGCAGTTTGCGCCGGATACCGTCATGGCGCGCAGTGAATCGGAAATGCGAGTTGCGGCCGCTCAAGGCGTGATCAAGCCTGAGGCTGACATTCACGAGATCTGCGCGGATCTCTGCACCATCGTGAAAGGCTGCGTGTTTGAGTGGTGCCTTTCGGGCGGGACAGCTCCTGTCGACGAAATTCTGGGACGCATCACTGAGGGCTATTTGCGTCAATACATGACAGGATCGTTGACAGCGGGCACATAAGACGTGTATCCGGATACGTGGCTCTGGGTGAATGACCAGACTGTTCTGCACGGGAGAGCAGCGCGTAGCCGGGATAATGGACGGTCTCCGCGGAGAACTAGGAAGGTTTCTCAAGAATACTTCAAAGGATTTGGACGCTGCTTTTCCTGAGGGTGAAACTGCTAAAATCAAACAATTTTTTAAAGGCTTGGTGCGAGAGATGGCTCGGAAATCCGCCTGAAGTTCCGGCAGAGCACTTTCGCACGAGTCCTTTGTCACGAAAAGAAACTTTCTGATATGGACAACATTCGCAACTTTTCGATCATTGCGCACATTGACCACGGCAAGTCGACCTTGGCTGACCGTCTGATCCAGCGCTGCGGAGGACTTTCCGAGCGCGAGATGAGCGAGCAGGTGCTCGACACGATGGATCTTGAGAAAGAGCGCGGCATCACGATCAAGGCGCAGACGGCGGCGCTTGACTACAAGGCCAAAGACGGCAAGGTCTACAGGCTCAATCTCATCGATACTCCCGGGCATGTTGACTTCTCTTATGAAGTGAGCCGGTCGCTCTCCGCCTGTGAAGGCGCTCTGCTTGTAGTCGATGCGACGCAGGGCGTGGAAGCCCAGACAGTTGCCAACTGCTACACCGCGATCGACCTTGGCGTGAACGTTATTCCCGTTCTTAACAAGATGGATTTGCAGAGCGCAAATCCGGACGCTGCCAAGGAGGAGATCGAGGACGTCATCGGCATTGATGCAACAGATGCTGTCGAGTGTTCGGCAAAGACCGGCATGGGCATCGATGACATTCTCGAGCGCATCGTGAAGGATGTTCCTCCGCCCTCCGGAGATCCTCAGGGGGCCCTTCAGGCGCTCATCATCGACAGCTGGTTCGACAATTACGTCGGCATCGTTGCGCTGGTTCGCGTCGTGAACGGAACGATCCGTCCGAAGGACAAGATCCAGCTGATGGCGACGGGCGCAACGCATCTTGTCGAGCAGGTCGGCGTCTTCACCCCCAAGGCTGTGCAGCGCGAGTCGCTCAGCGCGGGCGAAGTCGGATTCGTCATCTCGGGCATGAAGGAGCTCAAGGATGCCAAGGTGGGCGACACCATCACGGGGGTGGGCGACACCATCACGGGCGCATACAAGCCCGCGAGCGAAGCCCTTCCCGGATTCAAGGAGGTCAAGCCCCAGGTGTTCGCCGGGCTCTACCCCGTGGAATCCAACCAGTACGATGCCCTGAGGGATGCGCTGCTCAAGCTCCAGCTCAACGACGCTTCGCTCAAGTTTGAGCCCGAGGTTTCCCAGGCTCTTGGATTCGGCTTCCGTGCGGGCTTCCTCGGCCTTCTGCACATGGACATCGTCCAGGAGCGACTGGAGCGCGAGTACGACATGGATCTCATCACGACGGCTCCGAGCGTTGTGTATGAGGCGCTTCTCACGAACGGCGAATTGATCCAGGTTGAGAATCCGAGCAAGCTGCCGCCCGTTGACAAGATTGCCGAAATCCGCGAACCGATCGATAGGGTCACGATTTTCGTGCCCAACGAATTCGTCGGTCCGGTGATGAAGCTGTGCCAGGAAAAGCGCGGCATCCAGACCAACCTTGCCTACCACGGACGCCAGGTTCACCTGACCTACGAGCTGCCTCTTGCCGAGATCGTGCTCGACTTCTTCGACCGCATGAAGTCGATCACCAGGGGCTATGCCTCGATGGATTACGAGTTCCTCGAGTACCGTGCCTCGGATGTCGTCAAGGTGGACATGCTGATCAACGGAGACCGTGTCGATGCGCTCTCCTCGATCATTCACCGCAGCAATGCCAAGACCCGGGGCAGGGACATTGTGGTGCGCCTGCGCAGCCTCATTCCCCGCCAGATGTACGACGTTGCCATTCAGGCGGCAATCGGCGGGAACATCATCGCCCGTGAAAACGTCAAGGCGCTGCGCAAGAACGTGCTTGCCAAGTGCTATGGCGGCGACATCACCCGCAAGAAGAAGCTGCTCGAAAAGCAGAAGGCCGGCAAAAAGCGCATGAAGCAGGTGGGCAGCGTGGAAATCCCGCAGGAGGCCTTCCTTGCCATCCTGCAGGTTGACGACAAGAACAAGTAGTTCCGGCTAGACACGGGCTTGCACAACGGTGCGAGCCTGCGTTTCAGAAACATATTGCACACGCGGCCGGCCGCATCAGAACATCGCGACGGCCGCGGGAGAAATGACCATGAATTTCGCATTGATTTTGTGTCTTCTCACGTTCTTTACGGGCGTGATGTGGGGGCTTGACACCTTCAAGTGGAAAAAGCAGCGCAAGGCCCGAGCGCTTGCTGCTGCCAGACGCTTTGAGGCTGATAACCGCGAGGCGATCGACCGAGGAGAGAAGGTTGTCATTGATGAGCGCAATGCGCTCTATGCCAATGAAATGAGGGAGCCCTGGTGGCTCGATTACACGGCAGGCCTCTTTCCCGTGTTCCTCTTTGTCTTTGTGCTGCGCTCGTTCCTGTTCGAACCCTTCCGCATTCCGTCAGGCTCGATGCTGCCGACGCTGCACATCGGAGACTTCATCCTCGTGAACAAGTACGAGTATGGCGTGCGGCTTCCCGTGATCGGCACCAAGATCATTCCGATGGGCTCGCCCAAGAGAGGCGACGTCGTCGTTTTCCGGTATCCGATGGATACTTCGGTTGATTACATCAAGCGCGTCGTTGGATTGCCTGGCGACGAAATCAAATATGTCAACAAGCGTCTTTTCGTGAATGGAGTGGAGCAGCCTCAGACGCCCACGGGCGACTGGGTGGATCCCGATACGATGGTGACGCTTTCAGCTTTTGACGAGAAGTTGGGAGAGAAGACGCACATGATCGTCAAGGACGACCGCTCTCCCGAGAGCATGCGCGGCCGTGCCTACCCGCGTGCCCTGCAGTCCTGCCAGTACACGCTTGACGGATTTACCTGCAAGGTGCCCGAGGGCAGCTATTTCATGCTGGGAGACAACCGCGACAACAGCGAGGACAGCCGCTACTGGGGCGTTGTGCCTGACGAGTACCTCGTTGGAAGAGCCTTCTTCATCTGGCTCAATTTCACAGAACCAAGCCGCATCGGCTCCTTTCAGTAAGACAGGGGGCGATTGTGAAAATCATGGAAAAGCGTGAGTTGCTTGATCAATCGGTGCTCGAAGAGCGAATCGGATACGTGTTTCACAACAAGGCGCTGCTCACCCGTGCGCTTACGCACCGCAGCTATGCGGCCGAGCATAACGAGCGTCTGGAGTTCCTTGGTGACTCTGTTCTGAATTGCGTGATCGGGCACGCGCTCTTTTTGCGCGACAAGCACTTTACCGAGGGGGTTCTTTCCCGCGCCCGGGCAAATTTCGTCTGCGAAAAGGCGCTCGATGAGATCGCCGCCGAGATTGACATCGGCGCCTTTCTGCGCCTTGGTCAGGGGGAGTACCGGACCGGAGGCGCCTCGCGCCCGTCGATCCTCGCGGACGCATGCGAGGCCGTGTTTGGCGCGATCTTTCTGGACGGCGGCTTTGAGCAGGCCCAGAGGGTGATCCTTGCCTTGTACGAGCCGATCCTTTCTGCTCAGACGATGAATCCGGAGCGCCTGTCCAAGGATGACAAGACCCTGCTGCAGGAGTACTTGCAGGGCCAGCATCTGCCGCTGCCCGAATATGCCGTGACGCGCATTACGGGGGCGGCGCACAACCAGAACTTCCGCTGCTCGTGCAAGATTGCGAAATTCGGAATTCTTGAGTACGGCGATGGCAAGAGCCGCCGAGCAGCCGAGCAGCAGGCCGCGGGAAGAGCGCTGGCCAAGATCCGTGAGCAGGGTGAAGCGTAGGAGGATATGGGTGATGCAGGAATTCAAGCCGGGTTTCCGTTGTGGATATGTGGCGGTCGTTGGTCGGCCAAATGTCGGCAAAAGTACGCTAATTAACGCAATCGTCGGCGAAAAGGTCTCAATTACGTCTAAAAAGCCTCAGACAACGCGAGATCGCGTGCTGGGGGTCGTGACCTATGATGACGCCCAGCTGATTTTCATGGATACGCCGGGCTTTCAGACAAAGCACAGCTCGGCCCTTCTGTCGCGCATGAACCGTACGGTGAAGGCTACGCTCGCAGAGGTGGATGCTGTCGTGTTCGTGATAGACGCGGCCGGCTGGAAGGCGGACGATGAGAAGGTGCTGCGGCTTCTGAGCCGGGATTCTGGCAATGTAATCCTCGCTCTCAACAAGATTGACCAGCTCAAGGACAAGAGCCGTCTGCTGCCGCTCATGGCCGATTCCATGGCCAAGTTCCCGTTTGCCGCCATCGTGCCGGTGAGCGCGGAAAAGGGCAGGCAGCTCACGGATCTCACCGGAGAGATCAAAAAGCTCCTTCCCGAGTCGGTTCCCTACTTTGATCCTGACCTTTACACGGATCGCCCGCCCCGGTTCATTGCTGCCGAGACGATTCGGGAAAAGGCGTTCCGGCTTCTTGGAGACGAACTTCCCTACGGGGTCGCCGTCATGATCGAGAAGTGGGAGGAAACCGATGAGCAGGCCGAGATCGTGGCCTCCCTCATTGTCGATCGGGAAAGCCACAAGCCGATCGTGATCGGGGAGGGCGGCGCAAAGCTTCGTGAAATTTCCCGCCTTGCCCGGGCCGACATTGCTGAAATGCTGGGCAAGCGGGTCTACCTCGAGGTCTGGGTGCGTGTGCGCAGGGGCTGGAGCGACAATGCAAAGGCTCTGAAAACACTGGGTTATGACTGATCTCGAGAATTCTTCCGGCGGCGAGGACAGCGCTGCTCGCGTGCTGAGCGAATTTTCCGCTCAGCAGGCTGTGCCCCGGGAGAAGCCCGTGCGGCTCAGAAGCGAGGCAGCCTTTGTGCTCACGACCTGGCCCTGGAAGGAATCGAGTCTCATTGCTGATATTCTGACCCGCAAGTGCGGCCGCATGGCCGTCGTTGTTCGGGGGGCGAAGCGCCCAGGCAGCGTGTTTCGTGGGCTGATCGATCCCTTCAGTCCTCTCCTTGTCAATGTGTCGGGCGCAGGGGAGGTCAAGAAGCTGATGACCGCGCGCTGGATGGGCGGCATGAGGCCGCTCGGAAGCGCTGGGCTCATTTGCGGTTTTTACCTGAACGAACTCGTTTTGCGCCTTACTGTGCGCGAGGATCCGATTCCTGCAGTCTTTGACGCCTACACCGATGCCCTTGGTGCGATTGGCGCTGCTGCTGACAATGAGTCCAGAACCAGGATTCTGCGTTGCTTTGAGGTGGACATCCTGCGCGCGCTCGGCTGGGGGCAGAGCCTTGAAGAGATTCCCGAGGGAATCTGGACGGTTTGCGAAGGCGAATTTGTGCAGACTTCCCAAAGTGCGCGGCACCGTTTCCCGGCTGAGGTCGTGCGGGCGGTTCTTGGACGCGATTTTTCCGATGGACGGATTCTGCTGGCATGCAGGGATGCCCTGAGGCTTGTCATTGACCACTACGCGGGAGAGGGCGGCATCCAGACCAGGCGCACCGTGCAGCACTGGCACTCGCTCGGACTCTGACGCCGGCAATCTGCGGATTGGGCAATTCCTCTCTTCTAAGCCCCTCGCTTGAGGCTAAAATCTATCGATTAAGTCAGGGGGCGTCCTTCGGGCCGCCTCAGTCATTCAGGATACACATATCAGGGGACAGACATGCTTGGACCAGTTGTTTGCGATATTGCAGGAACAGTGCTCACCGAAGAAGACAAAAAGCGAATCACGCACCCGCTTGTGGGCATGGTGATCCTTTTCACAAGAAACTATGCCAGTCCCGAACAGCTCACTGAACTTTGCCGCAGCATCCATGAGGCCAAGCCCGGGATCCTGATCAGCGTGGATCAGGAAGGCGGCCGCGTTCAGCGCTTCCGCGAAGGGTTCACGGAGATTCCCGCGATGCGTGAATACGGAGTCCAGTGGAAGGATGACCCGGAAGCTGCAGCCCGTTCCGTGACGGCCGCGGGCTACGTGCTCGCTGCCGAGCTGCGTGCATGCGGCGTGGACATGACCTTTGCTCCCGTGGTCGATCTCGACTGGGGCAACAGCGAAATCATCGGTTCGAGAAGCTTTGCGCTTGACCCGCGCGTTGTCACGCGACTTGCCCGCGCATTCAGCCAGGGCATGCTCATCGCCGGCATGGCCAACTGCGGCAAGCATTTCCCAGGGCACGGCTATGTGACCGTCGACAGCCACGAGGGACTGCCGGTGGATGACCGTGAAGCCAGACGCATCATCCACGGAGATGCAAAGCCGTACACGTGGATGGGCGCGGGCCTGGTATCTCTGATGACCGCGCACGTCGTGTATTCAGGGCTCGATCCTGTTAATCCCGCATCCTTCTCCCGGACGATTTTGCGTGACATTCTGCGCAAGGAGCTCCGCTTCACAGGCTTCGTGTTCTCGGACGACCTTTCAATGGGCGGCGCCAAGGGACAGGGAGACATCGTCGAGCGTGCCGGCAAGGCACTGGAGGCAGGGTGCGACGGCGTCATCGTCTGCAATGCTCCCGAAGAAGTCGACAAGCTTCTTGCCGGGTTGAAGTGGGAGCCCACGGCTGAGTTCTACGAGCGCAGTGCCCGGCTTGCTCCGAGAGGGGACGCGCCCGACATGGAAGCGCTCAAAAAGACCCAGCTCTACCGTATGGCTAGGGAGCAGCTCGCGCCCGTTGTGACCATCGTCTAATTCTCTGGCTGCTCTCTTTTGGGAAAGGATGGAAATCATGATCATCGAATCGTTGCTGGATACCGATCTTTACAAGTTCACAATGATGCAGTGCGTGCTCCATCAGTTCCCGGGAGCCGAGGTGAAGTATCGCTTCAGGTGCCGCACTCCCGGAGTGGATCTGGGCCAATATGCAGACGAAATCCGGGAGGAGATTGCGCATCTGTGTGCTCTTCGGTTTCGTGATGAGGAACTCGCATATCTGAATTCCCTGCGCTTTATCAAAGCCGACTTCGTGGAGTTTCTGAGTCTGTTCCAGCTCAAGGAGAAGTACATCCATGTGAGCAAGGATCCGGCGCAGCCCGCAGGGATTGACATCACGGCGGAAGGCCCTTGGCTGCACACGATCCTTTTTGAGATCCCGGTTCTCGCGATTGTGAACGAGGTCTATTTCCGGCACGCCGTTCCGGTGCCGGATTACGACGAGGGACTGCGCAGGCTCAATGCAAAGATCGATCTCGTTCTGAATGAACCCGACAACGAGAATTTCCGTCTGAGTGATTTTGGAACCCGCCGCCGGTTTTCCGCCAGATGGCAGGAAAAGGTCATACAGGTTCTGATGCAGCGGCTGCCAAAAACGATCTTCACGGGAACAAGCAATTGCGACCTTGCGCGCCGCTACGGCCTTGCCGCGATCGGCACGATGGCGCACGAATACCTTCAGGCCTGCCAGGCCCTTGGCCCCAGGCTTCGGGACAGCCAGGTCTTCGGTTTTGAAATGTGGGCCAAGGAGTACCGCGGGGACTTGGGAATTGCCCTTTCGGACGTGTATGGGACGGAGCCCTTCCTCAAGGACTTCGACATGTACTTCTGCAAGCTCTTTGACGGTGCCCGCCATGACTCGGGCGACCCGTTCCTCTGGGGCGAGAAGCTGATCAAGCACTATGCGGCCAACAAGTGCGATCCGCGCAGCAAGACGCTTGTGTTCTCGGACGGATTGAATATGCCTCGGGCGCTTGAGCTCTACCGCAGATTCAATCACAGGATCCGCACGGCCTTCGGCATCGGAACGAACCTGATGAACGATCTGGGACCCGAGCCGCTCAACATCGTGATGAAGATGGTGCAGGCAAACGGCCAGCCCGTGGCGAAGATTTCCGATGATCCGAGCAAGGGGATGTGCGAGGATCCGACCTATCTGGCCTATCTGCGGCAGGTGTTCGGAATCGATCCGAAGACGTTCTGACATTGCGCGATCCACGGACATAAAAAGAGGGTGCTTCTAGCTGCATGAGCCGAGGCACCCTTGGAGAGATGCGGCGGGCACCTGAGAGAGGGGATGAACCCGCCGTAAAAATGGAAGTTCGTTCCTAGAACGTGACGTTCAGTCCGACATACGCTATCCAGACATCATCGCCCCCGGCGGCCGTCGCAGGGCTGGCGGTACCGCCGCCGCCCGGGCCGATGTCGTACTGGGCCTTGTCTTCATTGCTGAGGTAGCCGGCGCCGGCATAAACGGTTGTCCGGCGGCTGAGCGGGTAGTCGTAGCGAACCTGGACGTTCCAGGAGTCGGCCTGGGAAGCCGAGTCGTTCTTGAGGTACGCCGCGCCCGTGTTGAGGCTTCCGCCAAAGAGCGGCGTCTTTGCCTGAATCGCTCCGATGTACAGATTCGGGTTGTAGGGAGTCGCCGCGTCCTTGTATTCGCGGTTGCCGTCTCCGTGCTTGTAGATGAAGTTGCCGTAGAGCTTGGTGATGCCGAAGTCATAGCTCACGCCGGCATTTGCCGTGACATTGTCCGCGCGCCGGTTGTACTGGTTGTAGAGCACGGACATGTTCTGCATCGAGACCGTGAGCCCTGCGGCTAAGGGGCCGTTCCTGTACACGCCCTGCACGGCATACGAATTGCCGAGCGTGCTGGATGCTTCTCCGTCCCCCGCGGTCTGCTCGCCCAGGGATGCCTGCACCGTCAGCGTGAATCCGCCGAGCGAGGGTGTCGAGTACTGGATCGAATTGTCGCGGCGAATGAAGTTGTCCGCGCCGGCCATTCCGGAGATGCCGGGCCGGGAGGCGAAACTCACCGGCGCCATGTAGTTGCCGATCACGGAGCCCATCGTGACGCCGAACGGATCGAATTTGGCGATCTGGGTGAAGTTGAGCGAATACTGGCGGCCTGCGGAGAGCGTGCCCCAGGTGTCATTCTTCAGGCCCAGAACTGCCAGACGCTGGAAAGCCCAGCTGCCGGGGCCTCCCGTGTTCGTTCCGCTGTCTGAATAAAAGCCGTTCTCAAGCTGGAAGAACGCGCTTGTGCCGTTGCCCAGCTCCTCGGTGCCCTTGAAACCGTAGCGCGAGCCGGCTTTCGCGCCGGAACCCTCGAATACGCTTGTCTTGTCGCCGTTGTTGTACACGGCAACATAGGTGTCAACGATGCCGTAGGCGGTGACGCTTGCGGCTCCGGCTGCCGATGCGCACAGAGCTGCGGCAGCTGCTGCGAGTGTTTTGCAGAATGTCACGGGTGACTCCTCTGGTTGATTTTGCAAGGCAAAGTTCCCCTTTGGTCCCTGCGCAGGAACGCAGGGGCGGGAAAATTTTTTCTGGTTTGAATCAAGCTGCCGTTTTTCCGAACCTCCCTGTAGGCGGGAGGGGTCCGCCTACAGGGGAAGTTGGAAAAACGATTCTCAGGCTGATTGCCTCTCGGCTGCAGCGGTGCGGGCTGCCGTGCGGCCCATGATGATGCAGTCGGCAACGGCGACGGTGCCGAGGCGCACTGCACCGTGCACGCCGCCCGTGGACTCGCCGGCTGCGTACAGGCCAGCGATCGGGTTATGCCGGGCATCGAGCACCTGAGCCTTGTTGTTGATCTCAAGACCTCCCATGCAGTGATGGACGCGCGGCCAGAGACGGACGACGTAGAACGGCCCCTTTCCTTCCTCGTTGGGCAGGGAGTCGTCAAAGAACATGCAGCCGTAATCGGGATCCTTCTTGGCCTTCATGAAGCCGTTGAACTTGTCGTTCTCGGCCATGAGAGCCTGATAGTCGACGTTGTAGAAGGCGGCGATGTCCCTGAGGGTGCTGAACTTGCGGATCACGTTGGCCTCGCAGGCGTGCTTGAACTGCTCGGGCGTCATGTTCTTGCTCACGACCTGGTTCATGACGCTCTTCTCGTTGGCGAACATGATGACGGGGTGGCCGATGGCGACGATGGCGTCGGCGCGCACCTTGCGGTTGCCCGTTTCCTTGACAAAGCGCTTGGCTGTTGCGGGGTCGATCATCGGAGCATAGCCCACTAGCGGCTCGACAAAGAGCGGAGCAAGACCGAAGCCCTGCTCGTCGGGGCTTGTCCAGGGGCCGAGCTGGATCCAGTCCATCTGGATTGTGTTGGCACCGAGGAACTGGGCCTGCTGGATGAGGTCGCCGGTGGCGCCCGGGTGGTTCGTCGATCCGAATTCGGCCGTCAGGCGCGGATCGTGCGACATGCGCATCGTCACGTTCTGGGCAAAGCCGCCGGCGGCGATCACGACGCCCTTCTTCGAGCGGATGTACTGCACCTTGCCGGAGTCGGGCTTGCCAAAGCGATAGCCCTTGCGAACCTTGACCCCGACAACCCGGCCAGCTCCGTTCTGGATCAGCTCTTCAACGTAGGTCTTGGTTTCGACGGGAATGCCGAATTCCTTGCACTTGGCAAGCATCGGCAGGATGAAGCCCGCGCCGGAGTTTTCCTGACAGGCGTGCGAGCGCTTCACGGAGTGGCCGCCGTGCAGGTATACAGCCTTGAACTTGACGCCGATCTTGTCGCGCAGCCAGTAGTAGTTCTCGAGGCTGTTGTCGGCGATGACCCGAGCGAGCTCCTTGTGGGCGAGACCGCCGCCGGCGCGCAGGATGTCGCTGTAGAGCAGATCTGCGCTGTCCTTGATGCCGGCCTTCTGCTGCATGTCGGTGCCGGCCGCCGCAACGGCGCCGCCGTTGATCACCGAATTGCCGCCTGGGAAGGGCATCTTGTCAAGGACGAGCACGTTCTTGATGCCGAGCATATGCGCCTCAAGCGCTGAGCCAAGACCCGCAAAGCCCGTGCCGATCACGAGAAAGTCCACGGTGCGATCCCATTTGGCAGGCATCTTGGGCGTTTTGGCCGAGGCGGCAAGGGGGGTAAGGGCGAGGGCGGCGGAGGCGGCGCCAAGGAAGCTGCGGCGATTCATGGCCATGATGTTTCTCCTTGTTGTGAAAACGTTTGCTGGACGACAATCTGTCGTTCGTTGGCGGGCAGTTTAGGAGGGGGTGTCCGATTGGACTACCCAACTGATTAGGCGGAAGGAGTAAGTGGTAACCCTTACATTTCAGAATCTGAGACACCATGTGCGCGAAGCGGCCCTCAGATGATCAGACGCATTGAATCCTGCGCCTTGGCGCATGTGCAGAAGTGTTTTTTCCCTTACGGATCAGTTGGAAAGAAAAACTTCCTCAACGCTTTTCGCGGCCGGCAGGGTCGTCGGGTCGCTCGATCGCCTGAGCCACTCAAAGACGTCCCTCAGATGCGCGGCGCGCAGACGCACCCAGTTGCCGTCCCGCTCCCACATGCCGGAGTCCTTCCAGTGCTTGAGGACCTTGTCCATCGAGACCGAGCTTGTGCTTACGACGCGGCAGCGGACGGCGCGCGGCAATGGCACGGGCATCTCAAGCCACATGTCGTCCTCGCCCGGATTGAGCACGCGGGCATAGTTCACCGCCCAGACATACGCGAGCACTTTGCACCGCATTTCCACGCCAAGCAGCGCGATGCAGCCGAAACCAAGGCGGTCCGAGAGCGTGCAGGCCTCGAATTGGCGGGCGGCAAGGCCGAGAAGGTGCACGTCCTGCATGATGATGCGCCGCAGCAAGTCGCTCGGGCAGCTCACGATTTCGCATGGCGTGAGGGCAAAGTACCGGCCGAATGCGGGCCGGCGCGTGAAAAAGTTGAGGTTGCCCGCGGCAATGTGCCCGGGAGTGGAAACGGCAATTGCTTCGGACGACTGCCCGTCCGGTCTGCCGACGCTTCTTCCCGTCACGCCCCGGGTGACGAGCACGAGGCTGCTCACGGGCTCCTCTGGATTGATGACGTTTTCTCCGGCGGCAAGGCGCCTTACGGAGCCCAGGCGGGCAAGGAGCTCGCGCAGTTCGGGATGCAGGCTGGGGGCAAGCCACGGCACGATCGGCACAGGCGAGGATGTCCCGTCAAGGTGCGCTTCCCGTCTTGGTTTTGCAATTGCAGCTTCCCACTCTGGCGAGATTCTGAGCACGGCCCGCTCCTTTCCTGGTTTTGTCTGACATGCCGGGGTTCGTTCGAGTTTACGGAGAGAGGATGGCGCAATGCAACCCAAGCAGTTGGGATCAGAGTGTAAGGGTAAACCCTGTTGTTTGGTCCTCAGTTCGCCTGCCTGCTATAAAAAAATGTAAACGCGGCACGGGAATTTGGATAAAATCAAACGAAGTGCCTCGGCACGGGGAGCCGTCCGTTGAGCCGCTCCAGGCGGCCTCCCAGAATAAAAGATCAAATACCGAAGGAGTAACAGGCGTGACTCGTTACAGAAATTTAGCCCTTGCGCTGTTGGTTCTTTTGGCTCCATGCGCGGCATTTGCCGCCTCGCTTGATGGAGCCAAGCTGTCCGTCCTCTGGGCGGTTCCGTTCGCCGGAATTCTGCTTTCCATTGCGCTTTTCCCTCTTTTTGCCCCGCATTTCTGGCACCATCACTTCGGCAAGGTGGCTGTTTTCTGGGCACTGTGCTGCGCAGTTCCGCTTTTCATCTACGCTCCCTTCAACGTGGCTCTCGGCTCCATCGCGCATGCGATGATCGGCGACTACATCCCGTTCATTCTGTTTGTGGGCGCCCTGTTCATCGTGGCCGGCGGCATTCATATCCAGGGCAGGTTTGTCGGCACGCCCATCGTGAACGCCGTCATTCTTGTGATTGGCGCCCTCTTTGCAAACCTCATGGGTACGACGGGCGCCGCCATGCTGCTCATCCGCCCGCTCATCCGCGCCAATGCGAACCGCAAGTACAAGATGCACACGTTCATCTTCTTCATCTTCATCGTTGCGAACATCGGCGGCTGCCTTACCCCGCTTGGCGATCCTCCGCTTTTCCTCGGGTTCCTGCGCGGCGTTGATTTCTTCTGGACGTTCACGCATCTGCTCATGCCGCTTGGCCTGACGCTTGCCATCCTGATCGGCCTGTATCTGCTGATCGACTTCTTCTTCTACAGAAAGGACGTTGCCGAGGGGAATCTGGCCAATGCCTTTTCCACCAAGGGCAGGATGATCGAGATCAAGGGCTCGATCAACTTCCTTTATCTGGCCGGCATTGTGGGCGCCGTTCTGATGAGTGGCATCTGGAAGTCCGGCGTGGAGTTCAGCCTGCTTTCCGTGCACCTCACACTTCAGGGGATCGTGCGCGACTGCTGCTTCATCGTTCTTGCGCTCCTTTCTCTCGCGACGACTCCGCATGTTGCCCGCAAGGCCAATGAATTCACCTGGGCGCCGATTCTGGAAGTTGCCAAGCTCTTCTTCGGCATCTTCATGTGCATCGTGCCGGTGCTTGAAATGCTGCGCGCCGGACACGCCGGCGCCTTCTCCTCGCTCGTGGCGCTTGTGACGAACGAAGCCGGTGAGTTCAACAACATGATGTTCTTCTGGCTGACGGGCATGCTCTCGGCATTCCTTGACAATGCCCCGACGTATCTGGCCTTCTTCAATCTGGCCGGCGGCGATCCCGTGACCATGATGACCACGCATGCCCATACTCTGATGGCTGTTTCCATGGGTGCCGTATTCATGGGTGCGGTCAGCTACATCGGCAATGCCCCGAACTTCATGGTGGTTGCGATCTGCGGCGAGCGCAACATCAAGATGCCGACTTTCTTCGGCTACATGATCTGGTCGGTTGGAATCCTGTTCCCGACGTTCTTCATCGTCAATTCAGTATTCCTCTGATACGAGTGAAACTCCTGCGGACTGTCCAGTTGGCAGGAGTTTTCGAAAAGTCCGCCCGAGTTTGTCTTTCCGGCATCTCGGGCGCTTTTTTTCTTGAGCAAAAACGAAAGCCCGGCGGATGCCGGGTTTTTCCCGGGCATCAGGCTAAAATCACTTGGCGCGCAGCAGGTGCGTCGAGCGATTGAAATTAAGCAGGATCAAGTAGCAAAAAATGGCAGATTCAGAAGCAGTACACGCAGATTGGAAACTCGCACGAAGAGTTGTTGAGCCGGTATACAAGGGGGCTTACCTGCCCACGGGCGAAAGATGCCTGGAACATGCCGACGGGATGGTTGAAATTCTCAAGACGGTCGGCAAGGACGACGAGCTTTTTGCCGCCGCCTATCTGTTCCACTCCAAGGATCTGATCCGCGACTCGAGCGAGTGGATCGAAAAGACTTTCGGCACTTCGGTTAAGCGCCTTGTCGAAGATTTCCAGCGTCTCATGCAGATCAACAACAAGACCCGGCAGAGCGATGGTGAATCCGGCGCCATGATTCAGCCTGAGGAAATCCGCCGCATGCTTCTGGCGATGTGTACGGATCTGCGCGTTGTGGTTCTGCGTCTGGCAAGCCGTCTGCAGACCCTGCGTTGGTATGCGAACACCGATGCTCCCGGAGCGGATCGATTTGGGCGGGAGACGCTTGCCCTGTATGCCCCGCTTGCCAATCGTCTTGGCATCTGGCAGATGAAGTGGGAGCTGGAGGATCTCTCGCTGCGCTTTACCCAGCCCAAGATCTATCACGAGATCGTCCGCGAGCTTGACGAGTCTCGCGAGGAGCGCCTGCTTTTCATGGAAAAGTGCGTCAAGCTGGTCAAGGAGCTCCTTGCCAAGCACAACATTCAGGCCGAAGTAAGCGGGCGGCCCAAGCACATCTTCTCCATCTACAAGAAGATGGAGCGCAAGCATTTGCGATTTGATCAGCTCTTTGACATCCGCGCGATGCGCATCATCGTCGACAGCGTCGAGCATTGCTATGAAGTGCTTTCGATTGTCCAAGAGCATTTCACGATCATTGAAAAAGAGTACGACGACTACATTGCGCACCCGAAGCCAAACGGCTACCAGTCGCTGCATACGGTCATGACCGATCCTGAGGGACGCCCTGTCGAGATTCAGATCCGCTCCCGCGCGATGCACGACTTCGCCGAGCTCGGCGTGGCGGCGCACTGGCGCTACAAGGAAAAGGGCAACTCGAACAAGGACAAGGGAGCGGAGGCCGAAGAGCAGCGCGTGGCCTGGCTGCGCCAGATCCTTGCCTGGAGAAGCGATGTTGAACCGCCGAGCCGTCCGGGTGTCACCGATGACCACGTCTACGTGCTCACGCCTCAGGGGCGGGTGCTGGAGCTGCAAAACGGCGCCACTCCCATTGACTTTGCCTACCAGCTGCATTCCGAGCTTGGACACAGATGCCGCGGGGCGCGTGTGAACGGCGCCATGGTGCCGCTTAACACCAAGCTCAAGACCGGACAGACGGTGGAGATCCTTACGGCCAAGACCGGTGGTCCGTCCCGCGACTGGCTCAATCCGGAGCTTGGCTACGCGGCAAGTCCGCGCACCCGCACCAAGGTGCGCCAGTGGTTCAACGCGCAGCAGCTTGCCGAGCAGATACAGACTGGGCGCGAGCGGCTCGACAAGGAGCTTGCCCGGCTCGGAAAGACGGCTGTCAAGCTCGAAGACATTGCGCAGCGCCTTGGCTATGACAAGGTTGATGACCTGTGCGTGGCTTTTGCCAAGGAAGAGCTGAGCACCCGGGCCATCGAGCAGGTTGTTCAGCCGTCCGAGGCGGAGAAGGTCGAAGAAGATGAAATTCACATGAGTCATTCGCGCGCGGCCAAGGGCGGCGTGCTGGTGGTCGGCGTGGATTCGCTTCTCACGCAGCTTGCGCGCTGCTGCCATCCGGCTCCGCCCGATGAGATCGTCGGATTTGTGACGCGCGGCCGCGGGGTCACCATCCACCGCATGGACTGCCCCAATGTCAGGAATCTCTCGGCCAATTCGCACGAGCGCATGATCGATGTGAGCTGGGGCAATACGTGCGATGCCCTCTATCCGGTTGACATTCTCGTGGTCGCGAAGGATCGCGTGGGGTTGATCCGAGACATCACCGAAATCATTTCCAAGCAAAAGCAGAATCTCATCGGCATGAACACGAAGTCGGTGAAGGGCGACGCGCACATGCGGTTTTCCGTCGAGATTTCCTCAACGGGCGATTTGCAGCAGACGCTTGCGCTCATCCGGGAAGTCAAAGGGGTGATGCTGGCGCGCCGGGCTTAACTTTCAGGAGACAATCCATGCTGGACTTTACATACTGCAATCCGACTCGACTGATGTTTGGCAAAAGCATGGAGGCGCAGATCGGCGCCGAGGTTGCCGCGCTGCCCGAATCTCCCAGAAAAGCGCTGATCGTCTATGGCTCGGGCAGCGCCAGACGCTCCGGGCTGCTCGATCTGGTTGAAAGCTCTCTGAAGGCCGCGGGCCTGACGGTGTTCTCCAAGGGCGGGGTTCGCCCCAATCCTACGGTGGAGTTCGTCCGGGAGGTGATCGCGTTTGCCAGGAGCGAGGCTGTGGACTGCCTTGTTGCCGTGGGCGGGGGTAGCTGCATTGACACGGCCAAGGCCGCAGCAGTGGGCATTCCGTATGAGGGTGATGTCTGGGATTTTTACTGCGGCAAAGCCAAGGTTGCCCGGGCGCTTCCCGTTGCTGCCGTGCTGACCATCCCGGCGGCCGGCTCCGAGCAGTCCATCCGCTCGGTGATCAGCAACGGCGATGTCAAGACCGGCATCGGCTCGCCGCTCATTCGCCCGCGCATTGCTGTGATCAATCCCGAGCGGTTCTTCACCATTCCAGCGAGCTATGCAAGCGCTGGGCTCTTTGACATGATGAGCCACATCCTCGAGCGGTACTTCACCAACACGGAGCATGTCGAGTACACATCCGGCCAGGCCGAGGCCGCCCTGCGCAGCATCATGACTGCAGCGAGGGCCATTGCCCGAAATCCGCGCGACTACGATGCGTGGAGCGCTGCCGGTCTTGCGGGCAGTTTTGCCCACAACGGGTATTTCGGCCTTGGACACGTCGAAGACTGGGCGTGCCACGGAATCGAGCATGCGCTTTCGGGCTGGAGGAGCGAAATCATCCACGGAGCGGGGCTTGCCGTTGTCACGCCGGCATGGATGCGCTACGTCTGGCGGCAGAATCCGGCTCGCTTCGTTCGGTTCGCAAAGGAGGTCTTTGGCGTTCAGGAGCAGGACGAGGCGGCAGCGGTTGAGCAGATGATCGCCAGACTGATTGCATTCCTCAGGCAGATCGGCCTGCCCACCACGCTGGGCGAACTGACGGCCGAGACCGTTCCGCTTGACGAGATCGCAAGGCTTGCCACCCGGGCTCCCCTTGGAAATTTCAAGAGGCTGGACGCCGGGGATGTGAAGGCGATCCTGGCGCTGGCCCGGGGCGATTGAGTTGTGAGCGGTTTCTCCCACGAGGACGCCCTGCTTCTAGACCGGGCTGCCCTCATGAAGAAGCTCCCTTTTGCCTCGCTTGAGCGCAGAGAGGAGCTTCTCGATGTGTTCGTGCGGGCAGCCAGGCTTGTCATGGCTCCCGACATTCAGGAGGCCAGCCGGGATGATGCGCTGCGCAGGATCGGAGTGTTTCTGACGGAATTCTGTTCCTGGCTGCAGGCTCCAGAGGCTGAAGTTCTCGCGCTTCTCAAGCACAAGGCGGCTCTCCGGGAGAGCGCCGGGTTCCTCTGGATGGAAGCGCTTGACGGGGAAACCCACTATTCGGCTGACTCGCTCAAGGCTTTTCTGAAGGAGAGCGCCGAGCGCCGGGCGCGTGAGCGTGAACGGAAAATCGCGCTTTTGCAGCAGCGGAACGAACGGATCAATGCCAGGGACGAGGATGTCAGGATCGATCCCGGTTTTGACAGGCAGATGATGGAGCTCGCGATCAGTGAAGCGAAGGCGGCCCTTGCTGCAGGGGAGGTGCCGGTCGGCGCCGTCCTTGCAATCGACGGCAAGGTGCTTGCCCGGGCCGGCAACAGGGTTGTTGCCGGGCATGACCCCACGGCGCACGCGGAAATGATTGTGATTCGGAGCGCCTGTGCGCAAACCGGCAGCGAACGCCTTTCCGGCGCCACGCTTTACGTCACGCTCGAGCCCTGCGGAATGTGTGCCGCGGCGATATCAGCCGCGCGCGTGAGCCGGGTTGTCTGGGCGGCCGCCGATCCCCAGAGAGGGGCTTTTGGCGGCAAGGCCGACATTTGCGAGGTGCTTGGGCTCAATCATCGCTCCAAGGGGGGCGGCGGAGTGCTTGCCGATGAAGCGAGGGCTCTTCTTCAGGATTTTTTCAAGATGAAGCGAAACGGTGACGCTCATGAGTGAACAGGGACAGGCGGGAATGCGAACCCCCGTCATCACGGTGACTGCGCCGTCGCGTGCGCTGGTCTGCGGCGAGGGGTGCGAACGGTTTGACGAGGCGCGTTTCAAGCGCGTTTCCGGGCGCGTTCGCGCTCTGGGCTGGGAGCTTCGCTTTACGGAGAATGTTTCGACCCTCTGTCAGCGCTTTGCCGGAGACGAAAAGATGCGGGCCAGGTGCCTCATGCAAGCAATGAAGGATCCGGACACGGACCTGGTGATGGCACTGCGTGGCGGCTACGGCGCCACCCGGATCCTCTCGCTTCTTGATTGGAAAAGCCTGGCCGATTATTCTGCTCCTCTTGTCGGCCTGTCCGACGTCACGGCGTTGCACCTGGCGCTTCTGGCCAAGTGCGGCAAGCCGTCCTGGCAGGGGCCGACGCTCAGCTGGTTCGATCACAACAACGCCCAGTGCGATGCCGCTTTCATGCGCGCCATGCAGGAAGAGCGCTTTACGCTCTCGGTGCCGGCGGACGGCGACGAGTTTGCTGCCGAGGGGATTCTCTGGGGCGGCAACCTCAGCATGATCGAGAGCCTTGTCGGAACCGAGTACTTTCCGCAGATTTCAGGCGGCATCTTCTTTTTTGAGGACGTTGCCGAGCCTGCATGGCGGGTGGACCGGATGCTCAATCATCTTGCGGATGCGGGGATTCTGGGACGCCAGAAGGCGATCATCGCCGGCAGCCTGCGCGGTGTGGACAAGGGTGCGGGAGAGGGCGACGGACGGTTTGCCCTTGAGCATGCGCTTGACTTCATCCGGCAGAAGACAGGCTTGCCCGTGGTGACGGGACTGCCTTTCGGGCATATTCCCGAAACGGTGACCATTCCGGTCGGCTGTCAGGCGCGTGCGGCCCTGAGCCGTGGCAAACTGACGATTGAGGTGGATGAGCCGCCGCTTCCAGCCTGTGCGCCTGGCGTGGACGCTGCGCGGTCCGCCCCGTGGTGGGCGTGAATTTCAGTAGGATCTAGCGATGAGAAAGCTTTGGAAAACCGTCAAGGAATACTTCGGCTTTCATCCCGTAAAACTCTCCGGATCGGTGCTCTCCGAACAGTTTGCGCTCGCGCTGAGGCTTCAGCCGACTTCGGCGGCCTCTCAGCTGATCGGAGCGGCTGCCATCGTGATGTACTTCTGGCAGAACATTTCCCGCCCGCTACTGCTTGGCTGGGCGCTTGCCGTTGCGATCACCATCTATTTGTGGATTTCCTTTGCCAGGCGATTCCGGGCCGATCAGGCGAGCGCGAGCCACATGCGCGCCTGGATCCGCCGCTGGATGTTCAACTCGAGCCTCACGGGAATCGTCTGGGGGTTTGCGGCAAGCGCACTCATGGTGACGGCTGATCCTGTCGATCAGGTGGTTCTGGTATCGGTCATCGTGGCCATTGTCTTTGCTTCCTGGCCTTCGTTTTCGTGCTGGCTGCCAGGGCTGAGCGTGCTCACGCTGCTCGCGCTTACGCCGATGCTGGTTGCCATTTCCATTGCCTATCAGCTAAGCAGCATTGTGATTGCCGTGATCCTCGTCGTGATCATGTGCTTTGTCCTTTACTCGGGCCGGCGCCTGAACGAGCTTGTCATTCTGGCTGTCACGCAGCGGGTGCGCAATGACCAGCTTGTGCACAAGCTCAAGGCGGAGAAGGATGCGGCCGAGCGTGAACGCAGGATTGTGGAGCGCGACAGCGCCAGGCGAAGCCGCTTTTTTGCCGGAGCCAACCACGACTTGCGCCAGCCCCTGCAGGCAATGGGCATTTATCTGCAGATCCTCAAGAGCCAGCAGACCGGGCAGAACAGGGATGTGATCGGACAGCTTGAGAGCGCCTCGCGCAGCATCTCGGATCTTGTCGAGCAGATTCTGGAAGTGAGCCGCATTGAGACAGGCAACATTGAGACGAAGATCGAGCGGATCCGCGTGAGCGACCTCTTTGACGGGCTTGCTTCGGAATTTGTGCCGGTAGCGGCGGAAAAGCGCCTGATTTTCAGCACGCGTCCGAAGAATGTCTCGATTCAGACGGATCCGCAGCTCGTTGCGCGCATCCTTAGGAACCTGATTACCAACGCCATTCGCTATACCACGCGCCAGGGCGGACGCATCACGCTGGGGGCCAGGCTGGTTGGCGACAGCGTCTTCATCGGGGTGTACGACGAGGGGCCCGGCATCCCGGCAGACGAGCTCGAGACCATTTTCGAGCCTTTTTATCGCGGCAGTACCAGCAGGGACAGCGCCAAGGGATACGGCCTGGGGCTTTCCATCGTCTGGGTTCTAGCCAAGAAGCTCGGCATCGAGCTCAGCGTGAGCAGCCGCGTGGGGCGCGGTTCGGTGTTTCGGCTCAAGCTGCCGGCATTGCCCGACAAACAGGTCAAGGCGCATCCGGCCAGGGAGGACTCTCCCGCGGGACTGGATCTGCGCGGTGTCGTGGGGCTGCTTGAAGACGTTGACATGGTGCGCGAGGCCGTTGCATCGATTCTGCGCGGCTGGGGCGCCACAGTCATCGAAAGTGCCGAGCCTAACGAGGATTTCATCCGTGAGCTGGCAAAGGCGCACGAGAGCGGCCAGCTTACGACGTTCATCTCCGACTTCAATCTGGGCCCCGGCAAGATGAATGGACTGGAGGCGATTTTCAAGGTGCGCGAGATGAGCCGCAAGAAGGTGCCTTCCGTGCTGCTCACGGCAATCCGCCAGGAGGTGATCCTCAATGCATACCGCAATCTTGTAATAGCCTCCAGCGTAACCGGGCAGCCGATGCCCGTCATCCTGCAAAAGCCGGCTTCTGCAGAAACCCTTGCGGCCGCGCTCAGAAAGGCCATTGCCGAAGGATAGGCTCGAGTCATGCAGCAACGATCGGACAAATTCCCACTCTGCGCCCGGGCGAGCCGCCTTCTGGAAAACGTGCTTGCCGATGCGAGCCGGCCGGAGCCAGCCGATTCCCAGCTTCTTTCGATCAATCATCATGCCTGCGGACGGATTCTCGCTTCGCGGCTGCCGTTTCTGAAAAGCCTGCCTGAGCTTTTTGCCCGGCGCTTTGCCTTTTCTCCCGGCAGGGTGGAGCTCACGCTCTCAGATGATTTACTGGAGCGCAATGATTTTCTTGCCCGCCTCGCGTCATATGCATACGAGCAGGGGGAGATCAGAAAGTGGCGCAATGAGCTGCTCGACATCCGGGATTTTTCCGGAACTGTTGTTCTGGGCCAGGCCGAGCGCACGTTTTTCCGATTGTTGGGACTGACCACGTACTGCGTGCATGCCGCCGCGAGAAGCGCCGATGGAAGAATTTTTCTTGCCAGGCGCAGCCGCCGCAAGAGCGTGAGTCCAGGACTCTGGGATACCCTGGCAGGAGGCATGGTTTCGGCTGGCGAGAGCTGGGAGACGTCCCTGAAGCGGGAGATAGACGAAGAGGCGGGTCTTGCTGCGGAGCAGTTCGAACTTCTTGCGCCTGCCGCTCCCGTCACGGTGCTGCGGCCGGTTCCCGAAGGCTGGATGCGCGAAGTCTCAATAACCTATCCCGTTCTGGTTGCCGACGGAGCGGAGCCGCGCAACAGGGACGGGGAGGTGGAGTGCTTTGAGCTGGTGAGTCCGGAGGAGGCTGTGCAGCGCATCGAGCAGGGCAAGGTGACCGTCGAAGCAAGCATTGCATTGCTCTCTTTGCCGTGCTTTGCCGAACAGAACGATAGCTAATGGAGAGGCCGCGATGAGGATTGCTACCTGGAATGTGAACAGCCTGAAAGTTCGTCTTGCTTGCAGGAAACCAAGCTCGTTGATGAGCAGTTCCCGGTGGGGGAGCTTGAGCAGGCCGGATTCAGCAGCATCTGCCTTGGGCAGAAGACATATAACGGCGTGGCTCTGATCGCGAGGAAGGACACGTGCGAATTGCTGGGGGAGCCGATTTTCAACATCCCGGGCTATGAGGATGAACAAAAGCGACTCATCGGTTCGCGCATCCGGTGCGGCGAACGGGAGTTCACTTTTCTCGGCGCGTATTTCCCCAACGGGCAGGCCGTTGGCAGCGACAAATACCTCTACAAGCTCGACTGGATCAGCGCGCTCACGCTGTGGCTTTCCGAGCAGATCGCTTCGGGCGGACCGATCGTGCTCGGGGGAGACTTCAATATTGCTCCGCGAAGCGAGGACGTATGGGATGAGAGGGCTCTTGATGGCGGCATCCTCATTTCGCCGCCCGAGCGGGAGGCCTACCGGTCGCTTCTGCGGATCGGCCTGACCGATACCTGGGAGCTGGGACTGCACGCTCCGGGCACATACTCCTGGTGGGATTACCGCGGAAACGGATTCCAGAACAACCAGGGACTTCGCATTGACCACATTCTTGCAACGGCGGGCATCGCCGGCGACGTGCGCGACGTGTACATCGATGAAAAGCCGCGGGGATGGGACAAGCCCTCGGATCACGCTCCGGTCGTGGCGGTGCTCGGTCAGTAAAGCGTGATGTCAAAGCCGGCACGGCGCGCGGCAATCAGCGCTTCGGTGCGGTTGCGGGCTCCGAAGGCGCGGTAGATGGCGGCGACGTGCGTCTTGACGGTTCCCTCGGAAAGATTGAATTCCCGGCAGATGCGCTTGATGGGATATCCCTTGGCAAGGGTCATGAGCACCTGCTTCTGCCGTTCCGTCAGGTGCACCGGCTCAGCCTGGCCGCTCTGGCGCAGATCTCTGGCGGCATCGTTGAAAATTCCGCTTGTCTGGCTTTCCGAGAGCAGTTTCGTCGGAATGAACACGCCGCCCTTGAGCACGAAGTCGATGGCGTTGGTGAGCATGTCGGTGTCAAGGCTCTTGGGAACGAAGCCGGCAGCGCCAAGCTGCAGCACGCGCATGATGTTGCGCGGGTCGAGAACGCCTGAGAGAACGAGAATCTTCATTGCCGGTCCGGACTGGACGAGCTCCTCGAGCAGGTCAGTGGTCTGCGTGACGCCCGGCATGTTCAGATCCAGGATCATGAGGTCGGTGTCCGAGCCATGCTCTGCGACGAGCGCCCGGGCCTGATCTGCCGATGCTCCGGTGAGGACCGTGCTTGCGGGATACTTTGCCTTGAGCAGGGCGGACAGTGCCTGCACGATGAGCGCATGATCGTCGACTAGAATGAACTGCATTGTGACCCCTGGAAGGTGGCTGTTCGTGGTACGGGAAAGTGTATAGCCAAACAGCGCCCAGTACCATTCGAAAGCAGACGGAACCGGAAAAAAGTGTTTTCGAAGCCGCCGGGGGCTCTGTGCCTGGGGCGTTTGCCCGCTACAATAAACAGAATCGATTCGGGATGCCTGCCGCCGCCCCGGGGGGCGTGTGTGCGGGAGATCCTCCGAAGAACGTGCTGAGTAAGGAGCAGCGGCGTTCCCCCCCTTCCGCCGCAGAGCGCAGGAGGAAGCGCCAGAGAAATCTATGAATTGGGTCAACAGTCATCTTCCCAAGTTTTCACAGACAGATACCGAGGTCAGGAAAAAGAGTCCGATACCCGCCGGACTCTGGGCCAAGTGCCCGGCCTGCGACCAGGTTCTGTACAACGAGGAGCTGCAGGATTCTCTCAATGTCTGTCCCAAGTGCGGCCATCACATGCGGCTTTCGGCCCGCGCCCGGCTCGATTCCTTCCTTGACTGGAAGGGAGTGCATGAGGAGATCGGTGCCGAAGTGAAGCCCGTCGATTCGCTGGGCTTTGTCGACAGCAAGCCCTATCCGGACCGCCTGCGCGATTATGCAAAGAAGACCGGCGAGAGCGATGCGCTTGTCGTGATGGAAGGAACATTGCGGCGCTCTCCCATAGTTGCCGCCGCGTTTGAATTCGGATTCATGGGCGGCTCGATGGGCAGCGTTGTCGGCGAGCGGTTTGTTCTGGGCGTCGAGCGCGCCCTGGAAAAGCAGATCCCCTTTGTCTCCTTCGCAAGCTCTGGCGGAGCCCGCATGCAGGAGGGACTGCTCTCGCTCATGCAGATGGCCAAGACGACCGCAGCGGTCGGTTTGCTTGAAAAGGCAAGGATTCCCTTTATTTCCGTTCTCACGGACCCGACCATGGGCGGGGTGTCTGCTTCGTTTGCCTTTATGGGCGACGTGGTGATTGCCGAGCCGGGAGCCCTCATTGGGTTTGCCGGCCCCAGAGTGATCGAGCAGACAGTCCGGGAAAAGCTGCCCGAGGGGTTCCAGCATGCGGAGATGCTGCTTGAGAAAGGGGCTATTGACATGATTGTTGACCGCCGCGACTTGCGTTCGGTCATTGCTGAGTTGGTGGCGATTCTGATGCGCAGGGCGACTCCTGCGGTCTGAAAAGCTGGTGACAAATCACACACAGGAGTCAGAATATGATCAGAGGTTCACTAGTTGCAATCGTCACGCCCATGCATGACGACGGTTCCGTTGACTTTGACACGTACCGCAAGCTGATCGAGTGGCACATCAGCCAGGGCACGGATGCGATCGTCTCGATGGGAACCACGGGCGAATCCCCGACCCTTGATTTTGACGAGCACAATGAAGTGGTTGAGTGTGCGGTCAAGACGGCAGCCGGCCGCATTCCGGTGGTCGCCGGAACGGGGGCCAATTCAACCGCCGAGGCAATCCGTCTGACGAAGTTTGCCAAGGAGGTTGGCGCCGATGCCTCCCTGCAGGTTGTTCCGTATTACAACAAGCCCACGCAGGAAGGCCTCTACCAGCATTTCAAGGCGGTCAGCGATGCCGTGGACATCCCGATCATCCTCTACAACGTTCCGGGCAGAACCGTAGCGGACCTCAAGAACGACACCGTGCTGCGCCTGGCAAAGCTCCCCGGCATCGTCGGCCTGAAGGATGCAACGGGCGACCTCGCCCGTGCCATCGACCTTCTGCGCCGCCTGCCTTCGGAGATCGGCGCAAAGGAATTCGCCCTTTATTCGGGCAACGACGACTCTGCGCTTGCCCTGATGCTTGTCGGCGGCAGCGGCGTGATTTCCGTGACCGCAAATCTGCTGCCCGCCCAGATGCACGAGATGGCTCAAGCGGCCTTAAATGGCGATATCGGCAAGGCCAGAAGGCTCAATGACCTTCTGATGCCCTTGCATCAGAAGCTCTTTGTCGAGCCCAATCCCGTTGCCCCGAAGTGGGCTCTGTACCGCATGGGGCTCATCGGCAAGGCGATCCGCCTGCCGCTCACGATGCTGTCGGCTCCCAACCAGAAGGTGGTTGAGGATGCCATGATCGAAGCAGGGATGAGCATCTAACTCGGACCGGGGCGCACCCCATCGCGGTTTGCGCCCGCCAATGAAAAGGCACCGGGCAAATCCATATTCCCGGTGCCTTGCGCGGCAAGCAAGTCGCTCGGAGCGTCAGTTCCGGGCGATTTTGTCAATGGCGTTCAGAAGGAGCTTCGGAGCAACCTCAAGCGAATAGCGCAGCTCGAGCCGCTCCGTATCCTTGTGGGCGTCGCGGCCTGCAGGCCCCATGTTGGCAACCGGCACGTCAAGCGTGAGCAGCTGCTCGATGGGCAGGTCGTATGCAACGCCCCAGCCGGGCATGTTGTCCTTGAGCGCAAGCAGGGCGGCCTCTTCGCCCTGAAAGCCGAGGAACGACAGATCGCTGATGCCCATGAACACTTCCGTGTAGCTTGTGGCGCCGTCGCCGGCGAGTTCCGCAGCCTCCTGCACCGTCTCCATGATGATCCCGCGCAGCCGCTTTTCGTCCTCGGTGCGGTTGCGGTTGTAGAGCGCCGGATAGTAGGGCGGAACAAACCCGACGATGATGGCCGGGTTGATGAGTCGAACGCTTGAGGCGAGATGCTCGAGGGTGCGCAGAGAGATCTCGCGCGCATCGAGCTCGCCCGGGACGGAGCGTGCGAACTGCTCGAGTTCAAGCATCACATCGGCTTTCGTGATCTTTGCCTGTGCCGCGCGCATCTGCACGAGCTCGGACACGGTGAACACGTCGATGCTGGGCAGCGTGACGCTCTTGCCGTAGGCTCTGGCGGCGCGGCTCACCGCGGCAAGGGTCTCAAGGGCGGCCGA
>OMXR01000075.1 GCA_900315045.1 uncultured Sutterella sp.
GTACGAAGGCATCCTCACGGGCAAGGGCCTCACGTTCGGCGGCTCGCTTGCCCGCACGGAAGCCACCGGGTACGGCGTGGTGTACTTTGCCGAGGAAATGATGAAGGACCGCGGCCAGAGCCTTGAGGGCATGCGCTGCGCCGTCTCCGGCTCCGGAAACGTTGCCACGTACTGCGTCGAAAAGCTCTACCAGCGCGGCGCAAAGCCCGTCACCGTCTCCGACTCCCGCGGCGCCATCTATGACGAAAACGGCATCGACCTCGCGGTTCTCAAGCAGGTCAAGGAAGTTGAGCGCGCCTCGCTCACCCGCTACAAGGAGCTCGTGCCCGGCGCCAAGTACGTACCGGTTGCCGAGTACCCGGCGGGCAAGCACTACGTGTGGACGATTCCGGTTGACGCCGCCTTCCCCTGTGCCACGCAGAACGAAGTGACCGAGGAGGATGCAAAGACGCTGATCGCCAACGGGTGCCGCTGCTTTGCCGAGGGCGCGAACATGCCCTCCTCGATTGCCGCGATCAACGTGTTCCTCAAGTCCGGCATCGCCTACGGCCCGGCCAAGGCCGCCAACGCGGGCGGCGTTGCCACCAGCCAGCTTGAGATGGAGCAGAACGCGGGCATGACCAGCTGGACGTTCGAAGAAGTCGACAAGAAGCTCCACAACATCATGATCAGCATCTACCGCAATGCCGCGGACACCGCCAAGGAATTCGGCCAGCCTGGGAACCTCGTTCTCGGCGCCAACATCGCCGGCTTCCGCAAGGTTGCCGATGCCATGATCGCCCAGGGCGTGATCTAGCCCGGCAGCCGAAAGGCGCAGGTCCCGGTTCGGCGCCTGCGCCCGTTGCCCCTTCAGCCGGAAGAGCGCCGTCCGGGCCTTCCGGCTCAGGTTTTTCCTCTTCCCCCGACTCGGCTAAAATTGCCGCTCCATTTCCGATATCCAGTTTGCGAGATTTTCCCATGCAGCAGAGCGCTCCCCGATTCCTGAGCCGTCTTTTCATGGTCACCGCGCCCTCGGGCGCTGGAAAGAGCAGCCTCGTGCGCGCCCTGCTCAATCTGGATCCCTCCATCCGGCTGTCCGTCTCCTTCACCACCCGCGCCCCGCGCCCGGGCGAAGTGGACGGCAGGGAATACAACTTCACGACGATCGAGGACTTCGAAAAGAAGATCGCCGCCGGCGAATTCCTTGAATACGCCCATGTCCACGGCAATTACTACGGTACGAGCCGCGTCTGGATCGAAGAGCAGCTCAGCCAGGGCCTGGACGTGCTTCTTGAAATCGACTGGCAGGGTGCCGCCCAGGTGCGAAAGCTCTTTCCCGAAGAAGTCGTCGACATCTTCATCCTTCCGCCCTCGCTCAAGGCGCTTGAAGAGCGGCTGCACGGCCGCGGCACGGACAGCGAGGAAGTGATCGCCAGGCGCCTTGCGGGCGCGCACGACGAGATGGTGCATGCGGGCGAATTCGCCTACATCGTCGTCAATGACCAGTTTGAGACCGCGCTTGAGGATCTGCGCGCCATCACGCGCACGAGCCGCCTTGCGGCAAGGTTGCAGTGCGCACGCGGCGCAGAGCTCTTTACCGCGCTCGGGATTTCCTAAAAATCTCAACGCTTTCCGGTCTGTTTTGCTGTATCATTCGACCCCCTTTCCGATAATCAACTCGAGATTTAGCTATGGCTCGTATTACCGTTGAAGACTGCCTGAAGAAGGTCAACAACCGCTTTGAGATGGTTCTGTGCGCCGCCTATCGCGCACGGCTCCTCACCCAGGGCCACGCCCAGAAGGTTGAAGCCAAGGACAAGCCCACGGTTGTCGCTCTGCGCGAAATCGCCGCCGGTGCTGTCGGCCGGGAAATGCTTGAGCGCGTTTCCTAGGGAAAACTCGTGCCTCTGCACGAAAAAACCCAATCAAAACCGCGTCTCCGCGTACAATAGCGGATGCGCGGTTTGTTTTTTTAGGCCTGATCGCCATGGTTCATCACTCCCCCATTCAGACTCGAACAGGATCGAGATCACATGCGGCCTCACTCCCCGTCAGCCATTCGGCGCAGGAGAGCGACTATGACGATGCCTATCTGAACGAGCGGGCCGACGCAACGGTTTCCGACACGGCCGATCTGCCGCTCTACACCCCGGTGGAAGGCACGGTCAAGATTGCCACCGCTGCGGATCTTCTTGCACGCTGCCGCAGCTACCTCTCCAGAACCGATGTCGAGAAAATCGCTCAGGCGTACCGGTACGCTGACGATGCACACTTGGGACAGTTCAGAAAGTCGGGCGAGCCCTACATCACGCATCCGCTTGCGGTCGCCACCATCCTTGCGAACTGGCATCTCGATGCCACGACGGTCAGCGCAGGCCTCATGCACGACGTGCTGGAAGACACGGGCGTAGCCAAGATCGAAATGGCCGAGCGCTTCGGCGTGGAGGTCACCGAGATCGTCGATGGCGTGAGCAAGCTTGACAAGCTGCGCTTCTCCTCCAACGAAATCGCCCAGGCCGAGAGCTTCCGCAAGATGCTTCTTGCCATGAGCCGCGACGTGCGCGTCATTCTCGTGAAGCTTGCCGACCGCCTGCACAATCTGCGCACCCTCGGAATCATGCGCCCGGACAAGCGGCGCCGCATCGGCAAGGAGACCGTCGAGATCTACGTGCCGATCGCACACCGCCTGGGACTGAACCAGGTCTACCGCGAACTGCAGGAGCTGTCCTTTCTCAACATGTATCCGCGCCGCTACGAAATCCTGCGCGAGAACGTGGTGATGAGCCGTGAGTTCCGGCAAAGCAACCTGCAGCGCATCCTGCGCGAAACCCGCAGCATTCTTCCCAAACACCACATCATTGCCCAGGTTCAGGGCCGCGACAAGACCATCTACGGCATCTACAACCGGATGAAGGAATCCCACCAGAGCTTTTCCGAAGCGCTCGACCTATACGGATTCCGCGTGATCGTGCGCACCGAAGAAGAGTGTTATCTCGCGCTCGGCGCGCTGCACAAGCTCTACAAGCCTCTTCACCACCGATTCAAGGACTTCATCGCCATCCCCAAGTCCAACGGCTACCAGAGCCTGCACACCACCGTGCTCGGCCCCTACGGCACGCCCGTCGAATACCAGATCCGCACCCAGCAGATGCATCGGATCGACGAAATGGGGATCCTGTCGCACTGGATGTACAACGACGGGCTGAACGACGACCAGATGCAGGGCATGGTGACCGCTTGGCTGAAGAGCCTCATGGAGATCCAGCGGACTTCCACCGACAGCCGCGAATTCCTTGAAAACATCAAGATCGACCTGTTCCCGGACCGTGTCTACGTCTTCACGCCCAAGAGCAAGATCATCAGCCTGCCCCAGGGGTGCTGTCCCGTGGACTTTGCCTATCAGATCCACACCGACGTCGGCAACAAGTGCCGGGGCTGCAAGATCAACGGCGAGGAGATGCCGCTCAGCACCACACTAAAGAACGGAGACATGGTGGAGATCCTCACCGGCCCCGACGCCTCCCCCGATCCCGAGTGGCTCTCCTTTGCCCATAGCGGCAAGGCCCGGGCGGAAGTGCGCCAATATCTGAGAAACCGGGATTATCCTGAATCGGTTCGCTTGGGTGAAAAATCCCTGGCAAAGGCGGCCGCCGACCGCGGTCTGGATCTCACTTCCATTCCCGAGCAGGTCTGGGAGGGCGCCCTCAAGTCTCTTGGGGTTGAAAGCAAGGAGGCGCTCTACGCGGAGATCGGGTTGGGAGACCAGTTTGCCGCCGCCGTGGCAGCGCACCTTCTCCATGCCATGCACGAGGCGAGCGACCACGCTGCCGCCGGGGCCGTGATCGACGGTACCGAAGGCGCATCGGTTCACTATGCCGTCTGCTGCCACCCGATTCCGGGCGACCCCATTCATGGCATCACGCAAAAAGGACAGGGCCTCACGATCCACAGAGCCGACTGCGAGAACGCGGCCAAGAGCCGCCTTGCCGCCCCCAAGCGCTGGATGAACCTGTTCTGGAGCCAGACGATGGACGCGCAGGCGCTCTTTGACGTGCCGGTGACGCTGACCGTGACGGACGAGCGCGAGGCGCTTGCGGCCGTTGCCACGGAACTGGCGCGCGCAGGCTCTTCCATCATCGGCGCATCGATCCACGACGACGCGAAGCACGCGGACGAGCAGATCATCACGCTCACGATCCGGGTGCGCAACAGAGCGCACCTGCATCAGATCGCGCGCTCGCTGCTTGCGGTTCCCTCGGTGCTCGAAGTCATCAGGCAGCTTGACGGCGACCGGACGTTCAAGCTGCAGAGCGATTAGTACGGCTGCTCGTTCGTGTAGGTGACTTCAATGATCTCAAGCGTCTCCACGCGCGCCGGGTGCGTGATCGTCGCTGGCGTCGGCAGCTTGACCTGATCGCCTTCGCGGGACTTGAGCAGCACGCGGGCGATGGGGCTGATCCAGCTCACGTCGCCGTGCTCGGCATCGGCTTCGTCTATCCCCACGATGCGGATCTTGTGTTCGGTGCCTTCCGTGAGGTTTTCATAGAGCACCGTCGCGCCGAAAAAGATCTGATCCGTCGCGGGCCTTGTCCCCGGATCGATCACTTCGGCCGACTCGATGCGCTTGTTGAGAAAGCGGATGCGCCGGTCGATTTCGCGCAGGCGCCGTTTACCGTACTGATAGTCGCCGTTTTCGCTGCGGTCGCCATTGCTCGCCGCCCAGCTCACAACGCCCACCATCTCGGGGCGCTCGACATTGACGAGCTTCTCGCGCTCTTCAAGAAGCCTGCGGTAGCAGGCCTCGGTCATATAGTTCTTCGTGTTGGCGGGCAGCCCCGGAAGCCTGACTTCCTCGCCGTCCTCGTCTTCTAGCACTTCAGCATTCGCGTTCATAACAACCATTCTCTCTTGCCTGCATCTCCGGCAGCTAGGCAAACCGTTCGTCATCACCCAAGTAGCGCCATGCGCCAAGCGGAAGATTTCCAAGCCGCACGGCGCCGATCCGCACCCGCTTCAAGCGCGTGACCTTGAGTCCGACCATCTCGCACATGCGCCGAATCTGGCGCTTCTTGCCTTCGGTAAGCTCAAAGCGAAGTTCGCTTTCGTTCAGCCACGCAACACGAGCGCGCCTGAGCGGCACGCCGTCGAGCGCGAGGCCGAAATTCAGGCGCGCAAGGTTCTGCTCGGACAGTCTCGGAGGCATGCTGCCATCCAGGTTGCTCACCCGGACAATGTATTCCTTGTCCACCTGGCTCTGCTCTCCAATGATCTCCCTGGCGATCCGCCCGTCCTGGGTGAGCACGAGGAGCCCGGTGGAATCGATGTCCAGGCGCCCTGCAGGAACCAGGCTCTCGAGCTGGCTGCGGGAAAAACGCCTGCCGGAGCGATCCCCCTTCCAGTGCGTCGCCTCGGAGATCAGCACCTTTGCCGGCTTGTAGCCGCCTTCAGCCTGTCCGCTGACATAGCCGACGGGCTTGTTGATGAGGATTGTCACCCGGGCGGACTGCTCCCTGCTTGCGCGGGAATCCACCGTGATCGCCGTTTCATTTTCGGGAACCTTCATGCCAATGAATGCTGTCTGCCCCCGCACCTGCACCAAGCCCCGGGCGATCCACTCATCGGCCTCCCGGCGGCTGCACAGTCCGAGCTCGCTCATGCGTTTGGAAAGGCGCACACCGGCGCCAGCCTGTTCCGGCATCTGAAAAAAGTCCTGAAAATCATTGGAAAGGGGCAATTGTAAGCCCGTCTCAGCCTAGAACCGAAACGGTCTTGACAAGCGCCCAGAGATTCATGCCCACAGTGAGCCCCAGCGCGTGCACTGCCCGCGCCGTCACGAGCGCAAGAAGAGACTCTCCGGCGCAGTCTAGCCGCACGAGGCGCTGCGGCCCGCTCCCGGCTTCGGCTATCCCGGCAACCCGGCAGGCGATGGCGTTCTGGGCGCTCAGGCCCTCCGGCCTTGCGAGCGCCAGCGTCACGTCGCTTGCGCGGACGGAAAGCCGCACAGGGTCGCCGATCGTCATCCCGCGGGCTGCCACCCAGACGGTTGAGCCCGCACACGCCACGGCTGCGAGCCCCCATTCCCGGTCAATGTCGCGGACCCGCCCGGTGAGCAGCATCGGCACGTCGCCAGCAAAGGAGCCCGCGCTCCCGCTTCTGGCAAGCACCTGCTGCACGGGCCCCGCATCGGCAACGGAACCATCCTGCATCAGCACGAGCCAGTCGGCAAGCCGCATCAGCTCCTCCTCGGAATGCGTCACGTAGAGGATCGGTATGCGAAGCTCGCGCCTGAGGCGCTCAAGCCAGGGGAGGATTTCACGGCGTCTTGCCTGATCGAGCGCCGCAAGCGGCTCATCAAGAAGGAGCGCCGAAGGGTGCACGCAAAGACTTCTTGCGATCGCGCAGCGCTGCCGCTCTCCGCCCGAAAGCTGCACCGGGCTGCGGTCAAGAAGGTGCCCGATCCCAAGCAGCTCCACGGCCTCGGCAAGCCGCCGCGGGCCATCGGCATCCCGAAAGCGCTTAAGGCCATATTCGAGATTGCGGCGCACGTTCATGTTCTCAAAGAGGCTTGCCTCCTGAAAGACGTACCCAAGGCGGCGTCTGAAGGTCGGAATGAACACGCCCTTTTCATCGTCCTGCCAGAGGTGGCCGGCAATCTGCACGTATCCGTTCGATCGCTCCAGTCCCGCAATGCTGCGCAGCACCGTTGTCTTGCCGCACCCCGAAGGGCCGAAAAGCACGGTGACGCCGCTCTCGGGCACTTCAAACCGGGCATTGAGCGCAAATCCGGTTGAGCGCTTCAGTTCGATCCGAACCCTTCCCGCCGCACTCATGGCGTTACTCCCGAAGCACCCTTCATGCGCCGGTGGGTAAGGCTGAGCGCGAGCAGCACGAGGAAGGAAAACACGAGCATCCCGCCTGCGAGCAGATGCGCATTGTCGTATTCCATCGCTTCAACAAAGGTGTAGATCTCGGTTGAGACAACCTGGGTTTTGCCCGGAATTCAAACGCCCCCTGCAGCGGCTGCACGGCAAAGGGCAGGGAATAGATGAGGGAGCCGATCACAAGGCCCGGGAACGAAAACGTGAGCAGCCCCCAGCCCATCGCCTGCGTGAAATGCCCGAGCGGCCCGTTCGGCCCTAGGGCGATCAGGATGTAGAACCCGAGCACGGAGGGCGGCAGCACGAGGGGCAGCGTGACCAATGCGCCGAT
>OMXR01000143.1 GCA_900315045.1 uncultured Sutterella sp.
GAAAAGCCTGAAGCCAAAGGCGGGACGCTCCCCCACCGGGCACCCCCGCAAGGCGGTGCCCGGAGCCGGTCTCAAAGCCCGCTCTACGGCTGCTTGCCCTTTTCCTTGAGCGTGCTGCAGACAACCCCTTCCTTTGCACCGATGGAGCGGCACGTGGTTTCTGCGTCATAGGAAAGAACGCCCTCGGGCTTTTCCTTGAACATCATGATCGTCTGATCCGCAGTGGGATAGCTGATCATGGCGGACAGGCCGGACGTGCTTCCGGTCGTGAACGTGGAATTGCCCATGGTCGAGCTCGTGGCATTGAAGCCGCCAGAGCTGATCATGCCCGCTCCCTGCGAATACGCCTCCTTGTTGACGATGACAAAGTAGCGGTACCCCTGCTCAAGCGTGAGTTCGGCGCAGCGCAGCATGGCGTACCGGACAGTCGTCGCCTGCCTGGTATAGCCGTTTGCCTCAAACGTAACCTGCCAGACGTTGTCCGCAAGCTGGGTTTCCGTGTAGCCGCCAAGAAGGCCATAGGATCCGTAGGGAGTGCCGCAGGCGGCAAGAACGATGGAGGCCGCGATTGCGGCGAAGGCTGTTTTCGTGTGCATGATTTTGTTTCCCTTGCTCCCGCCGTCTGTTGCGCCCGGCAGGAACGGCAAAAGACAAACACCCCCAGGCGTCCGATCGCGGCAAGGCGCGGGACGCCGGAGAACTCTTCAAAAGGAATACGCAATGCGAGACGAGGGAAAGCGCGTTCCCGAACAGCGATCTGTCGCAAACAGCGGCACGCGACCAATATGGGCTAAGTCTGAAACCTGGGCAAGGGCAGTCGGGCTGGTTGTTCCAAGCCCCGCTCGCTTTGCACACGAAAATTTGCGTCTGGTGCGGCCAAAAACGTAGCTCCGTCTCCGACAGCGGCTCACACCCTGTCTCCTGGACGTGCCGCTCTCCTTTTCAGAGCAGCTGAGCTATGGGGGATTATAGGAAAGAAAGCGGAAAAGACCACCCCTGCCGCATGAGGGGCGTCAGTACGGGGAAAATGCCTGATGCAAGCCCCATCCCGGACGCAGGCGGGGCTTTTGCCGGGGATCAGGCGCGGCGAGCCAGATGATGGCGGATCGTATCGAGAGCCTCGATGAGCTTCTGATCGTTCGGATAGTTCTTCTTGACGTAGTCGAGCACCCAGAGCGTGCGCTCCCAGGCGCGCTTGTTGGCGTCAAGCTCCTCGCGCAGGGCATAGGAGGCGCCTTCCAGATTCTCAGGCTTGAGCGTGAGGAAATTCACATCCGTCTCATCTTGGCGAATCGTCATTTTGCGTTGTCCTTACATTGGAAGTTCAGGTGTTCAATTTTAGCCGAGCCTCATGCATTCCCGTCGATGCGGGCCTGAAGCTCCTGCTCTTCACGAGGATCATCATCCCCTTCATCGTCGATGATCTTGTCGGCAAATCCGAGGAATCCCGGCACGACGACATCGTCATTGCCGATCTTCTCTCCCGAAGGCTTTTCAACATCAAGAACCTTGACATCAAACCTCAGCGTCCAGCCTGCAAGCGGATGATTTGCATCCATCACAGCCTTGCCCTCGGCCACGTCTGTCACGCGGTATCTGCGTCCGTCATTGGCAATGCCCGGAACCTCGTCGAACACCAGCCCCGGGGCTATCGTCTCCGGAT
This sequence comes from uncultured Sutterella sp., assembly GCA_900315045.1. Taxonomy (GTDB): domain Bacteria; phylum Pseudomonadota; class Gammaproteobacteria; order Burkholderiales; family Burkholderiaceae_F; genus Duodenibacillus. The sequence continues at coordinate 1,664 of OMXR01000143.1, forward strand.
CCCCCAGCTTTTCAACATCCACGAGGAACACCGCCTCGGGATCGAACTCCCCGAAGGCATCCTCGGGATCGAGCGTGACGCTGACCTGATCGCCCTTTTTCTTGCCTTCGAGCGCTTTTTCAATGAGCGGGAAAATATCGTCATGCCCGTGCAGGTACGAGTAGCCGCCTTCCGGCGTCTGCTCAAGCTTGTTCTTTTGCAGGTCGTACATCGTGACGTCGATCGTCACGACCATGCCTTTCTTAATTGTGTTTGTCATAACCTATTCTCCGGATCGCCTCATCGTATTCGGTCTGGCTGATCGCCCCTGAGCGCAAAAGTTCAGAGAGCTGCTCGGCCTTTGCCTTCTGCACAAAGGGATCGGCAACTCCGTAGGGGTTGGGGCCCCAGCGGTTCTCTCCAGGGGCGCTGCCGATGAATCCCAGAATGAGATTTGCTATCCAGCCTACCACGGGAATGAGAAAGAAAAGCACCCACCAGCCCGACTTGGAAATGTCGTGAAGCCGGCGAATGGTGAGAAGCAGCACCAGAATCTGAATGAAGATTCCGATCCAGTAGATAAAGACGTTTGATGCATTCCAGAGGCTCTCGGTAATCGTGACATTCAAAAGGGCCTCGGAGACAATCCCCATCGCCCAGCCGATCAGAGCGTAGACGAGCAGTGCACACCAATAGTTGCGCCGCGGCGTGCGGCCGCTCAGGGACAATCGAAAGACATCGGAAAACATCGCACTCACCTAAAAACTGCCCGCCTGATGC
>OMXR01000008.1:0-37192 GCA_900315045.1 uncultured Sutterella sp.
GAATGACTTCATCTCCTCGGGCATGGTCGTGCACTTGTCGCCCGTCTTGGCTTCGTTCTGAAGCTTGCGGGCCGCGGCGATCATCTCGGCGGTCTTCTTCTGCTCGTCCTGAATGTTTTCGATCTGGCTCATGTAGTTGTTGGCCTGATCCTTGCAGAGCTGCGCCTGCGCCATCTGGAGCTTGGCGAACTTGAACTGCACGCTCTCGGTCGGGCCGAGGTCGATCGAGTTCATGACCTGAGTGAGACTCGAAGAATTGGTAACGGGAGTCGTCATGGCTGTTTCCTTATAAAAGTGCTGTGAATCGGGTTAGCGTGCGGTTGCAACGGCGGTGAGGGTCTGGATGCCCTGCGAGACCTGGTTGCTCGCGCCCTGGGTGTAGGAGTTGTACTGGCCGATGAAGTCCTGCAGGTAGACCATCAGGGTCTGGAGTTGTACTGGCCGATGAAGTCCTGCAGGTAGACCATCAGGGTCTGGGTCTTGTTGCTGATCGACTCCTGATAGTTCGTGAGGGACTGGATGTTGTAGTCCCACTCGTCCTTGTTGTTGGCAAGGTCGCCGCCCGTGGTGTCGTAGTGCAGACCGCGCGCCTTGAAGAAGTCGGCCATTTCCTGCGGCATCATGGAGGCCTCCTTGTCCCAGGAGCAGTCGCCGTTCTTCGCCTTGCAGTCGTTCTGCAGCTTGCGCGCAAGAGCGATCATCTCGGCGGTCTTTTTCTGCTCCTGCTGGATGTTTTCGATCTGGTTCATGTAGTCGTTTGCCTGATCCTTGCAGAGCTGCGCCTGCGCCATCTGCAGCTTGGCAAACTTGAACTGCACGCTCTGGGTCGGACCGAGGTCGATCGAATCCATGATCTGAGTGAGCTGGCTTTTGGCGGTGCTGAGATCAACTGAGGTTGTCATGATGCTTGTCCTTCAGAAGGTTGCTTAATTGATGTTGCCGGAACTGGTACGCGCTGCGATGCGGCCGCCTGCGTCCCGGGTGTATGAGTCGTACTGAGCGATGAAGTCCTGCAGGCGGATCATCAGATCCTGGGTCCTGCCGCTCACCGCCTCCCGGTATTCCGTGAGCGTCTGGATGCAGGCGTCCCACTCCGGCTTCGTGAGTTTTTCTGCCTTGCCCTGGGCGAGGGAAAGGCCGTGCTCCTTGAAAAAGCTCACCATGTCGGCGGGCATTCCCGCGGCTTCGCCGCTCGCGAGCGCGTCGTTCTGCAGCTTGCGGGCGGCTGCGATCATTTCGCCGGATCTCGCCTGCTCGGTCTGGATGCCGTCGATCTGGGCCAGATAATCGGTCGCCTGTGCGCGGCACGCCTGAGCCTGCGCCAGATCCATCGTGGCGGCCATGAGCTGCGCATTGCCGGTCGCGCCGAGATCCGTGTCGTTCAGGACCTCCATCAGGCGAGCCGAAGCAAATTTGAGATCGAATGTCGTCATGATTGCGCACCGAATCGGGTTTTAGTTTCCTCCGCTGCCTGGATGGCACGGAGCTGTATCAAAAGCGGATTTCCTTGGTTGATCAAAGAAATCTTTGCAACGAAGTATACCACCGAAATGCGGATTTCAACAGTGTTTATGGTATCTTTTTTCGACACATAAAACGGCAAAAACGGGGTCTTTAAAAGACCCCGTTTCCGTCATTCCGTCCGGGTGAATGCAACCATAGTGATGTCGTCGCTCTGCGGAGTCTCTCCGCGGTAGGCGAGAACCGCATCCATGATGGTCTTGAGCATCTGCTCGGGGCGGTCGGTGCGGTGCTCTGAAACCACCTGGCCGATGCGCTCCTCGCCAAATAGCTGGTGCTCGGCGTTCATGGCTTCGGAAATGCCGTCTGTGTAGATGACGCAGATGTCCGCGGGTGCGAGCGTGGTCGTGAATTCGGTGAATTCAACCCCCTCCATCGGGCCGACCACGGGGCCGGAGAGCTCGCTGATCCAGCGCAGGGGCGAGCCTTCCCGCGCATTGATCAGAGCGGGCGGACAGTGGCCGCCGTTGGCAAAGGTGAGAGCGCCGCTCTTCGGATCGAACAGCCCGATCCAGAGCGTGACGAACATGCATGTGGGATTGTTCTTCGCGAGCTGATCGTTCACGCGCTGCAGGATCTCCGCCGGGCCATGCCCGTCGGAGATCGCCGAGCGGATGAGCGTGATCGTCATCGACATGAACAGGGCCGCGGAAACGCCCTTGCCGGAGACGTCGCCCACGATAATGGCCTGCCGTCCGTCCGGAGCTTCGATCACCTCGTAGAGGTCGCCGGCAACTTCCTTTGCCGGTTCCATGAATGCGTACGCCTCAAAGCCGGGGGCCGTGAAGGGGGTGTCGCACGGCGTGAGAATGCTGTTCTGGATGTCGTGCCCGGCGTTGAGCTCACCCTCCATGCGCTGTTGCGTGGCAAGAGTTGTCTTGAGCCGCGTGATGCTTGCATCAAGCGCCTTGATCATGTGCGTGAACGCATGCGAAAGGCGGCCGATCTCGTCGCTTCTTTCTGCAAAGGTGAAGTCCTTGAGCAGCTCGCCTGCAAAGTCGCGCTTTTCGCTGAAGTCGATCTGCGAGAGCTTGTGCGCCTGTTCGGTGACGGCTGCAAGCGGGCGCACGGCCCGGCTCACGAGAATGGCGGCCACGATCCCCGTGATCAGGAACACGCCGAGGATGGTGGCGGCAATCACAAGCGCCTCGTGCAGGGCCGGCGTGGTGATCACCTGCTGGGGAATCACGGCGGTGATGTACCAGTCATAGGGCCGGAAGTGGAAAACCGAGTAGTGGTAGGGAATGGGGCTTTTTTCCGTCAGTCCGTGCGCGCCGCGTCCCTGGGCGGAGGAGGAGAAAATCTCGATGATGTCCTCGGGCTTGGGAAATGGTGCGCCGGCAGAGGTGAGCACCTTGCCCCGGGAGGAGAGGATCGCGATCGAGGCCGCTTCCGGAAGCTGCAGCTGCTCAAGGGAGGCGGCAACCTGGCTGATGGTCACGAACTTGGCCTTTTCATAATCCCGCTCGCGCTGCATGGAGGACTTCACGAGGATCATGGACTCCTGCTGCGGCAGGTGCCAGATTCCGACCAGCTTGGGGCCGGACAGATCTACGCGCAGGGTTGTGAAAATTGCCGAGGCTTTGGAGGTGGTGTTGTTGCGCAGAAGCTCCCGCAGGGAAATCCCGCGATAGTCGGACACGTTTTCTCGTACCAGGGACTCGATCCAGGGATTGCCCAGAACGGGTTCCGTGCCGCTGCACACCATCATCTCGATTCCGTGCTCGCTCATGCTCTTTTGCATCGCCTTGATCACGCTGGGCGGGGAATTCGGGTTCAGGTAGATGCGCTGCAGGCCAGCGGCAAGATTGCTCATCTCCTCCGTATCGGTAATGGAGTTTTGCGCGGTGTTGGCGACCGATTCGATGTAGTTGATTTCGATCAGCTCGTTGACGAGCTTCACCTGCTGGTCAAACAGCAGCGTTGCCTGGGCGATGCTGTTTTCTACCGCATAGCTATAGCTGAGGTAAACCACAGGAATGGCGGAAAGAAGACCCGCGATCGCCATGATGGCGAGGAATCTCTGGCGCAGATTTAAGACGGGCAGACGCATACGGACCTTGATATGAATGGGTTCAATGGTTCTGAAGGCTCTGCACCCAGCGGAGCACTTCGGCAACGGGGCCGATCAGATCCTTGGGGATGTAGGCGTTTTCCGTTCCCTGCTCGTAGAGCGCATGGGCAAGAGGAACGTTGCGCATGATCGGAATTCCTTCCTCCTTGGCAACCTGAATCATGCGCTGGGCAAGGGCGCCCTCACCCTTGGCAAGGATGATGGGCAGAGGCGTCTTGTCCTTCTCATAATCAAGCGCAATTGCAAAGTGTGTCGGATTTGTCACAAGTACCTTAGCCTTTCTCGTATTGCTGATCTGACCCTGCTGAATCATTTCCTGATGCAGCTGCTTGCGCTTGCCCTTGACCTGCGGGTCACCCTCGCTTTCCTTGAACTCGCGCTTGACCTCGTCCATGCTCATCATATGATCCTGTGTCCACTTGTACTTCTGGTAGAGGAAGTCAAGGGCGGCAATGACGGCAAACCCCCCGGCGCATTTTAGTACGAGCTCTCCGGAGGCGGATCCCAGAACCAGCCACATGGCCGAGAGCCCGCCCTGGGGAATGTCAAAAAGGGTCGGGATGAATTTTTCCAAAACCGTGTAGGCGATGCCGGCGAGCAGCGCAACCTTGATGATGTTCTTTGCAAACTCAACGAGGTTCTTGATGGAAAACACCTTCTTGAACCACTTGGCCGGACTGAGGTTCTCGAGCTTGGGGGCCGCCGCCTTGGGGGCGAAGAGAAAGCCGGTCTGCGCGATGATCGCCACGAAGGCGGTCGACATCACGACGGCGACGATCGGCGCAACGATGGCGATCATGAGGTCGAGCACGGCGGGAACGGCCTTCGCAAGCGCCTGCTCATAGGGCAGTCCCATCACCTCCATCGGAATCGAAACAAGCAGCACCAGGTTTTCATAGATGCCCTGCGCATTGCCGTACATGTAAGCGCCGATCGCCAGAACGGTTGCGGCCGGTGCGACGTCCTGACCCTTGGCGATGTCGCCCTTTTCCCGAGAGTCCCGTATTCGTTTCGGTGTCGGTTGTTCTGTTTTCTCTGCCATTAGAAGAAGTTCCTCAGCATGAGCAGGTCAATCGAAAATCCGGTCAGCTTCTCCTGTCCGCGGCTGATGAGCGTTGCCAGGTACAGCAGCATCAGGAAGGCGGCCAGTCCGCTCTTGATGCCCATTGCCAGGATGTACACGTTGAGCTGGGAGGCAAAGCGGTTGATGATGCCGAGCGTCATGTCGGTGAACAGGCACGCCAGAACCACGGGGGCCGAGAGCAGCATCATGTCGGTTGCAAGGCGCGCAACGCACTTTCCAAAGAACAGCGCCGCGTTCTGGTTGGTGAAGAATTCATACGGCATGAGCTGACCGACGGGCCAGAATTCATAGGTCGAATAGATCGCGGCCAGCATCGCAAGGAAGGCGCCGCTCGAATAGAAGATGAAGCACAGGCACTGAAAGAGGAATGAGCCGATCGGGGAGGAGGAATTGCCCGAGAGCGGATCCTGGCCCTGGGCCATGCCTGCGCCGCGCTGGTTGTCGATGAAAAAGCCGGCGCTCTCGAGCGTCCAGAACAGCATGCCTGCAACCCAGCCCAGGATAAAGCCGATGAAGGCCTCCTTGAAGACCAGCCCAAGGATCAGGAACAGCCCCGAAGGGTTCAGGGGAAACACGTTGGGCATCGCAGGCAGAATGGCCGGATGCAGCACCATGTAGAGCGCAAAGACGACCGTCATGCGCACCGGGCCGAGCACCCCGTTGCCCATGAAGGGCGCCGTGTGGATGAACGCCATCAGGCGCGTCGTGCCGAGGATGAAGGCAAACAGATGCACTTCGAGCGGATAGCCGAGTGGAGTGAAGTTCTCAAGCATCTGCGTCCTCGTGCCGGTTTCGGAAAATGCCTAGAACAGGTAGAAGCGATCGAAGATCTCGCCCGCAAAGCGCAGGATTTCAGCGCTCATCCAGCCGCCCAGGGCAAAAAGCGACCCGACCACGGCGAGCAGCTTCACGCCGAACGTGAGGGTCTGCTCCTGCAACTGCGTGACCGCCTGGATCAGGCTGAGCATGATGCCGATCACCGAAGCGATGACGATCGGGGGCAGAGAAATGATCATCACCAGATACAGAGCCTGACTGGCGTATTCAATGGCAAGCGAATGCATGGTGACGGCCTCTTTGCTTTTGATTTCTTCTGATTATATCCGCCCCCGTGCTAGCGCTCGTGGTACTTGTAGACCGAGCCGATCGAGCTGAACAGGTCGAAGGGAATGTTCCAGCCCAGATCCATGGCGGTTGTCAGGTTGACCACAAGGGTGCGTCGGGGCGTGTAGATCTGATTCACTTCCCTGGGCTTTGCGCCATCGAGGATCTGGCGCACGACATCGGCTTCAAAGGCGCCCAGCTCCCCGAAGTTGGAGCGATCCAGTCCCATGAGCATCCCTTCTGCGACAAAGATATCCGATGAAAGCGAGAAGGAGGGGATGCCGTTGGCGATCAGGTAGTCGGGCAATTCCTCCTTGCGGCCGAAAGGACGGTTGTAGAAAGGCACCAGCATGGCGTCGACCTCGTTGGTCTCGCTGAGATGTCTGACACAAGCCATCAGGCGCTCGAAGCTCTTGTCATAATTCCTGGCGTCGGCTATGAACGGACAGGTGAAAAAATCCACGTCAAGTTCCCGGCAGGTGGCGCGCAGCCTGCCCTGCTCGTACATGTTTTCTTCGCCGATGACATAGGGGAATCCAAGACGCTTGAACCCGAAAATCTCGTGGATCATCTTCAACAGATGCACGAACCGATCGGGCTCGATAATCGCATGGACATTGTCTTGGCCGGAGTCTTTGGCGCTTCGCACCAGCCCCGAACTCACGGCATTGGTGCTTGCATAGGTCACGAGCGCAACGTCCTTGATGTTCTTAATTGCATCCCGGCACGCTGTCGTTCCCATCACGATGATGAGTTCGGCGTCCTTTCGGGTCTTGAGGCGATCGAGGAGCTTCTGCATCTCGCGCTTTTGTACCTCGGGGTCCCACTGGAAGTTGTACACGCCGTCCTTCATGAAGCGGATGGAGTCGCCGCCCGCATTGTCCGCAAGCCAGCTCCACAAGGGGGCGAGTTCGTTGCTTGCAATCGGAATCGGCACGTTGCCATTTTCGATGATATGCAGGTGCTCGAGCCCCTGGGTGATGGCCTGAAGCATCCTCTGATACACGTCGTAGTCTCCGCTGACGACCAGAAGCGCGCGCGGAGCCGATCCGTCGGGGGCTCGCAGCCTGGTCCGTTCCTGCGCACAGACGCTCTGCGTTGCGCTGCAGAGCATCACAATGAGGCAAAGGAGGTGAAAGAATCTTTTCATCACGAGACGAGACCAATGTTGGGAACAAACAGCAATCCCCCCTTGCGAGTTCAGAAGGGGAATCCCACCACATGCATCATAACCGCACACGGAGGGAAATTGTACGCGCGCCGCGAGCTTCCCCCGCTCAGGAAAAGGCGGCTCCCCGGGAAGCGATTTCGCACCACCATTCCGACTAAAATCCCGACTGTTGACCCGTTGCTTTCCCCGCTTTCGTCCATGAACCACCGCGCCCGACTCGGCTTCATCCTTGTGTGCATCCTGCTCGATGCACTCGGCATCGGGCTCATCATTCCCGTTCTGCCCCGGCTGATCGGCACGCTCACGGGCACGGCAGGAGAGCAGACCTGGTGGTACGGCGCGATCATGCTGAGCTACGGGCTCATGCAGTTTGCAAGCGCCCCCATTCTGGGTGCACTCTCGGACCGCATCGGCCGCCGGCCCGTGCTGCTCGGGGGAATTCTCGGTCTGGGAATCATGTTTGCGGTTCCCGCCTTCGTCGCCTCGCTGCCCCTCATCCTCGCGAGCCGGATTCTGGGCGGAGCGCTCTCGGCGAACACATCCGTTGCGCAGGCGTACGTCGCCGACATCACGCAGGGCTTTCAGCGTGCGGCGTGCTTTGGCAAGATCGGCGCAATGTACGGCGTGGGCTTCATGGTGGGGCCGGCGCTGGGCGGCATTCTGGGGCACGCCGATCCCCGGCTGCCGTTTGTCGCCGCAAGCGTCATTGCGCTTGCGAATTTTCTCTACGGCAGTTTCGTGCTTCCCGAGTCTCTCACCGAGCGCCAGAGCCAGCCGATGAACTTCCTGCAGAACAATCCGATTTCGGCAATCGTGAAGCTCTTCAAGCTGCGCGCGCTGAGACTGCCCGCCGCCGTGCTGATTCTTGCGAGTCTTGCCAACGGAATCCTCCAGTGCAGCTGGGCGCTCTACTCCGAATACCGCTACAGCTTCACCCCGCTGGGCATCGGAGTCTCCGTCTTTGCGCTCGGTCTGTTCATTTCCCTTGCGCAGGGCTGGCTGCTGCCTCGGGTGATCCTCAAGGCGCCCAGACACCGGCTGATGGCGTATGCGCTCGCCGCGAGCGCCGCATGCCTTCTCGGGATCGCCCTCTCGCCCTTTGCAGCCGCATCCGTGGCACTCCTTTGCCTGTATTCGGTCTCGAGCATCATCTCGCCCATCGTCTCGGGAGAAGTGAGCCGCATCGCTCCGCCTGACGGCCAGGGCATTGCCATCGGGGCGGTGCATTCGCTCAACTCGCTCACGGGCTCGGTCGCACCGCTTTTCAGCACGCCTCTCGTGCTCTTTACGAGCGCCTCTCCGGCCACCATCTCGGCCGGGATGCCGTTTTTCGCCTGCGCCGCACTCACGGCCGCGGCATCCGTCCTGAGCCTGCTCATCGGAAAAAACGCCTCCAGCGGCACCGGAGCCTGAGAAGCGCCGCCTGCGCAAATGCAATCGCCTACAATGCCCGGCATCCGCATTTTTCTGCCGATAGGCCAATCCTATGCAACAAAAGCCAGTCATCCGCCCCGTTTCCCCTTCGGATCTTGACGCCGTTTCCGCGATTGAAGCCGAATGCTTTCCCGCCGCGGAGGCCGCCAGCAGGGCAGCGCTTGAAGAGCGCATCAAAACCTACCCCGAGCACTTTTTCGTTCTTGAGGCCGAAGGCCGCGTGGTGGGCTTCATCAACGGCATGGTGACCAGCAGCGAGACCATTTCCGACGCCATGTTCGCCAATGCCTCGCTGCACGAAGAGACGGGCGCCTGGCAGGCCGTGTTCGGCCTTGACGTGCTCCCATCCCACCGCCACCGCGGATACGCAGCCAAGCTGATCGAGCACTTCACCGCACACGCAAGGAGCGAGGGACGTCGCGGCGTCATTCTCACCTGCAAGGAAAAGCTGATCGGCTACTATCAGCGCTTCGGCTTTGTCGACCAGGGCGTCTCGGCCTCCGAGCACGGAGGCGCCGCCTGGCACGACATGGCGCTTCGCTTCTGACGGATCCGGGAGAAGCCCATGGCACGCGTGCGCGCAGCGCTTTTCGATCTTGACGGCACTCTGGTGGATTCGGCAAAGGATCTTGCCCATGCCGTGAACACGGTTCTCGCAAGGCGCGGCCTTGCGCCCCTGCCCACGCCCGAGATCGCCTCCTTCCTTGGCAAGGGCGCCGCGCATCTCATGCGCAAGGTTGCCGCCGCTCGGGGGCTCACCCCTTCGGAGCAGGAACTTGAAGCGCTCGTTTCCGAATACGCATCCATCCTTGTTGCGAGCAACAGCCGGGGCACGGAGTTCTTTCCCGGCGTGCTTGATGCGCTTGGAGAGCTTCGGGCCGCCGGGGTGAAGACCGCTCTTGTCACCAACAAGATGCGGGCCATCACCGAGGCTTTTCTGCGCGACCGGGGCATTGAGGCGCTCTTTGACACCGTCGTCGCAGCGGGAGACGCAGCCCGCCCGAAGCCCGCCGGCGACATGCTCGTGCTTGCGATGGAACGGCTCGGCGCGGCCCCGCACGAGTGCGTCATGGTCGGGGATTCGCGCAATGATGCGCTTGCGGGGAGAGCGGCCGGCACCCGCGTCCTGCTCGTCGGTACCGGCTACAACGAGGGCGAGCCGATCGGCATCTGGGCCCGGGAAAACGGCTTTCCGGCGCCGCTTGCAGGAATTGCGCAGGTCGTGGAAGACCTGATTTCCGAGGAAGATTCCGCCTAGAGCCCCCCGCCGCGCGAGGCTGAAGCGCCGGAAGCGGCATGCCATACGGGCGATTGCGTAGGAAGCCTAATTTCACGCAAAGGATAGCCAGAGACAGGCTTTGGGCTGGGGCTAATCCCCTTTTTCTTAGGGTTGCAATTCTGTATCCTTCGGAAAATTCACTAAAAAAAGCGATTGTCCGCATATGGGAGAGGGGCTTTGGCCCCTTTTTTGAATCGGGACAGTCTTGGAGTTCAAGAAAATGACAGAGAAAACGCTGTTTCACAGGGCGATGCCCCTGATCCTCGGAGGTTCACTCGTCAAGCAGATCCTTGTTGCGCTTGTTCTGGGCTGCATCGTGGCCTATCTGGCGCCCAGCATTGCCGTGCCGCTCGGGTTCCTCGGCACGATCTTCATTTCCGCTTTGAAGGCCGTGGCTCCCGTGCTCGTGTTTGTGCTCGTAGGCGCTGCAGTTGCCAATCATGTCACCGGCACATCCTCGCAGATGAAGCCCGTGATCGTGATCTACCTCATCGGCACGTTTGCCGCCTCCGTGACGGCGGTTGTGGCGAGCTTCATCTTCCCGGTGCAGATCGACCTCGTGCCCAATGCGGCTTCGGCTTCCGCCCCCGGCGGCATCGTTGAAGTGCTGCGCAACCTCGTGCTGTCCGTTGTCGACAACCCCGTGAATGCGATTCTGAGAGCCAACTACATCGGCATCCTCGCCTGGGCGATCGGCCTCGGCCTGGCGATGAGAAAGGCTGGCGAGACGACCCGCCAGGTTCTGAACGACATCTCCGACGGCGTTGAATTCATCGTGCGCGTCGTGATCCGCTTTGCTCCGCTCGGCATCTTCGGCCTGGTATCGAACACTTTCGCAACCGAAGGCTTCGCACCGCTGCTCACCTATGCACAGGTTCTGCTCGTGCTCCTTGGCTGCATGCTCTTTGTCGCCCTTGTGATCAATCCGATCATCGTCTGGTTCTGCACGCGCAAGAATCCGTACCCGCTCACCTTCATGATGCTGCGCGAGTCCGGCGTGACGGCGTTCTTCACGCGCTCCTCGGCCGCCAACATCCCGGTCAACATGAACATCTGCCGTCGCCTGAAGCTCGACGAGGCCACGTACGCCGTGTCCATCCCGCTCGGAGCCACGATCAACATGGCCGGCGCCGCCATCACCATCACGGTGCTTGCTCTTGCTGCCTGCCATACGCTTAACATTCAGGTTGACATTTTCACCGCCATCCTGCTCTCGGTGGTTGCCGCCCTGTGCGCCTGCGGCGCAGCTGGTGTCCCCGGCGGCTCGCTCATGCTGATTCCGCTTGCCTGCGGACTCTTCGGCATTGACAATACGACCGCCATGCAGGTTGTGGCCGTGGGCTTCATCATCGGCGTGCTGCAGGATTCGGCCGAGACGGCTCTGAATTCCTCCTCCGACGTGCTCTTCACCGCTGCCGCGTGCATGCGCGCCGAGCGACTGAAGAAGGGCGAATAACGGATAGCCTTGCCTGAACAGACCCGAGGGCGGCTTGCGGAATTGTTTCGCGGCCGCCCTTTTTTCGTGCGCGGCGCTGCTCGGGTACAATCGCTCCCCGGCTTGTTTTTCGTTTTTCTGCGGATACTTTCTTGACCGTGTCTGAGCAGGCGCTTGAGATTCTCGAGCGCGTCTTCGGTTTCCATTCCTTTCGGGGCTTTCAGCAGGACGTCATAGAGCATGTGGCTCAGGGCGGGGATGCGCTCGTGCTGATGCCCACGGGCGGCGGCAAGAGCCTATGCTATCAGGTTCCCGCGCTGATGCGCCCCGGGGTCGCCGTGGTGATCTCGCCCCTCATTGCGCTCATGGCCGATCAGGTGAGCAGCCTGGAGCAGCTGGGCGTGCGGGCGGCGTTTCTGAATTCCACGCTCTCCTCGCGCGAATCGTTCGAAGTGCGCAGCAGACTGAGGCGGGGAGATGTCGACATCCTGTACGTTGCGCCCGAGCGGCTCATGATGCAGGGGATGATCGAGCTGCTCGATGAGCTCGACATCGCTCTTTTTGCCGTGGATGAAGCGCACTGCATCTCGATGTGGGGTCATGATTTCCGACCCGAGTACGCCGAACTGTCGTTTCTGCGGGATCGCTGGCCGCAGGTGCCGCGCATCGCGCTCACGGCGACCGCCGATCTCAACACGCGCGAAGAGATCTGCGCAAGGCTCCTTGTGAACCCCCGGCGGTTTGTGGCGAGCTTTGACCGGCCCAACATCCGCTACCGGATCAGCGAAAAGCGAAGCGAGCGCGACCAGCTCCTGACATTTATCCGGAGCGAGCACAGCGGCGAGTGCGGAATCGTGTACTGCTATTCGCGCGCCCGCTGCGAGCAGATGGCCGGCTTCCTGAGTGAAAAGGGTGTGCGGGCGATCGCCTACCATGCGGGGCTCGATAGCGAGGTGAGGGCCGAGCGCCAGCGAGAATTTCTCGAGGGCGATGATGTCGTCATGGTGGCGACGATCGCTTTCGGCATGGGCATCGACAAACCCGATGTCCGGTTTGTCGTGCACATGGACATGCCAAAGAGCATCGAGAACTACTACCAGGAGACGGGCAGAGCCGGGCGCGACGGAAAGCCCTCCGATGCCTGGATGCTCTACGGCATTCACGATGTCGTGAACCAGCGCCGCTTCATCGACCTTTCCGACGGCGCCCCTGAATACAAGCGCAGGTGCCTTGCCAAGCTTGAATCGATGCTCGCCCTGTGCGAGGCCACGAGCTGCCGGCGCCGCCTGCTGCTCGAGTACTTCGGCGAGGACGCCAAGGGGGGCTGCGGCAACTGCGACAACTGCCTTGAGCCCGTTGTGATCGATGATGCCACTGAGGCCGCAAAGAAGCTTGCCAGCGCCGTCTACCGCGCGCACAAGCATTCGGGCATGCCGTTTGGCCCGAAGCAGATCTTCGACATTCTCCAGGGAAACCGCACCGAGAAGGTGCTTGCACGCGGGCACGACCAGCTTTCGACCTTCGGAATCGGAAAGGATCTTGCGGAGGATCAGTGGCGACGGCTGCTGCGCCAGATGCTCGTGCGGCGCTGGGTGCACATGGATCCCGACCGGTTCAATGCACTCACGCTGGGCGAGCATGCCGCCGAACTGCTTAAGCTCAATCACAAGATTGGGCTGCGCCGTCCCGGCTCAAGGCGGCTCAAAAAGAGCAAGGCTGCCGAGAGCGTTCTTTCTGCAGATGACCTGATGCTTTTCGAGCGGCTGCGCGGCTGGCGCAGGGCAAAGGCTGCCGAGGAGGAGCGTCCGGCCTACCGCGTGTTCCCTGACAGGACGCTTGAGCAGATCGCCTCCGAGCATCCGGTGACGCTTGGGCTTCTTGGGACGATATCGGGAGTCGGCGAGGCCAAGCTCGAGCACTATGGTGAAGAGGTCATCGCGCTCGTCGCGCGCTTTCTCAAGGAGCAGGAAGAAGGCGCCTGAGCCGCGCTTTTGGGGTCCTCCTCCCGAAAACGCCGTTGTGCTTCCTGATGAGACGTTTGGCAGAGAGCCTGTCAAAAAAGCTGCGAGAATCCCGTGCTGGCTGGGCTCGGCGGAAATCCGGACGGTTTTCGCCTATGGGGCGGCAATCGGCTTATGGCTTTCGAGGATAGAGAGAAACTCTTCGAATCCCGCGCGGCGCAGCACACAGGCAGGGCACTTGCCGCAGCCGTACCCCCAGGGGTGAAACTCCGTGCGATCGCCCAGATAGCAGGTGTGGCTTTCCCTTGCGATGAACTCGACAAGCGGCATGCCGCCGGTCTCATAGGCAAGCTGCCAGGTCTGGGCTTTTGTCCGCCGCATGAGAGGGCTCAAAAATCGGATGGGACGATCAAGCCCAAGGCTGACCGCCTTTTCCATGGCTTCGATGGTCGCCGCCCGGCAGTCCGGATAACCGCTGTAGTCTGCTTCTCCGACGCCCGAGATGATCGTGCCGCAATGGAGGTTGTAGGCAAGCGCGGCGGCGTAGGTGAAAAAGATCAGATTGCGGCCCGGCACGAAGGACGTGGGCAGGCCGTTTTCTGCGTTGATGGAAATGTCCCCGCCCTTGGTGAGCGCACTGCCGTCCAGGGCGGCGAGCTCGGACAGATTGAGCATTCTGTCTTCGCGCAGCGTGTGCGTGCCAAGGATCGCTTCAATGCTGTTCAGAATGTTCTGGCGGCACTCAAGCTCGACTGAGTGGGTCTGTCCGTACGAAAAGCCGATTGTGTAGACATCGTCAAAGTTTCGGAGCGCCCACGCAAGGCACGTGCTCGAATCCTGGCCGCCAGAAAAGACAATGAGCGCGCGGTCCGGGCTTTTCTTGGCGGTCATGGAAGCGCCTCGGTTTCGCCGATGGCGGCAAGGAGCTCCTCAACAGCCTCGGGTTTGGTCGACCAGGCCGTGCAGTAGCGCACCAGTTCTCTGCCGTCTGCAGCTTTCCCGCAGGGCTCGCAGCGGAAGTTCCGGTTCAGATGCGCGAGCTTCGCAGCGGAAATGCGCACGAACTGCTGGTTCGTGGGTGAGGATCCGTCCGGCGTGATGCCGGCCTTGATGAACGCGGCCCGCAGCCTCTGGGCATCGTGCACGGCCCGCTCGCCAAGCGAGCGGTAAAAGTCTCCCGTGCCGTCGCGAAAGAGTTCTGCAAACTGCACGCCGGCAAGCCTGCCCTTGGAGATCAGAGCTCCACGCAGGTGCTGCTGTGAGAGGAACCCCTCCTTGAGGGAATCGTTCATGATGAGCAGGGCCTCGGCGTCAAGCGCACCGCACTTGGTGCCGCCGATCATGAGCGCGTCGCAAAGCGAGGCGATCTCGGCGAGCGTCACATCAGCGGCGGCAAGCCCGTATGCGAGACGCGCTCCGTCGATGTAAAGCAGCAGGCCGTGCTCCCGGCAGATCCGGCTGATCGCCTGCAGCTCCTCGCGCGTATAGAGCGAACCGGTTTCCGTCGGGTAGGAAATGTAAAGAAGCGCGGGCTTGGCAAGCAGGAACTGTTCGGCCGAGGTCTCGTAGGAGAGGACGGCGGCAAGCAGATCTTCGCCGCTCACCTTGCCGTCATTGCTTGGCAGTTCCGTCACCTTGAAGCCCGTGGCTTCGATCGCCCCAGTCTCGTGCGCCGCAATGTGCCCGGAGCTCGCGGCGAGCGCGGTTTGCCCGGGCCGCAGCGCAGCCGAGATGAGAGTGCGGTTGGTGAGCGTTCCGCCCGTGAAAAAGAACACGTCGGCCTGCGCGGCTCCGGTGGCCGTCCGGATCAGTTCGCGAGCCTTCTCGCAGAAATGATCCATGCCGTAGCCCGGCACTTCCTCTGCATTGCTGCGCACGAGCGCCGCGAGCAGATCCGGGTGGCATCCTGCAATGTAGTCGCATTGGAACTGGCGCATGACTTGGTGTCCTTTTTCTGTGCGGCTGCCTAGAGCAGCGGAGAGGCGAGATAGCACACGCCTTCGGAGAAGCGCTTGAGCAGCCGGCGCTGCTTCCAGGCCATGGGATCGATCTTGCGGCTTGCCGCCTCATAGGACAGCTGCAGGGCCGAAAGCCGTTCGGCAAACGCCTTGTCAAAGGCCATCAGCATGAGCTCGAAGTTGAGCATCAGGCTGCGGTTGTCCATGTTGAGCGTGCCGAAGAACGTGATCTCGTCATCAATCGTGACGGCCTTGGTATGCAGCATTCCTTCGGTGAACTCGAAGATCTGCACGCCAGCCTCAAGCAGAGCGCTGAAGTACCGGTGGCCAGCCCACTGGACAATCTTGGAGTCTGGATGGAGCGGGACGCAAAGATGCACTTCAACCCCTCTGAGCGCAGCGTTCTGCAGCGCCATCAGGAGCGATTCGCCAGGAACGAAGTAGGGCGTGGTGATCAGGATGCGCTTCTGGGCCTTGTTCACAGCCTCGATCAGCACGCGCAGATTTGCATCGGCGGTGATGTCGGGGCCGGAAGGAATGGTCGCGACCGTTGCGCTGCCCGCGGGGGCCACGCAGGCCGGAGCCGAAATCTCGAGGTCCTGTTCCTTTTCCGACTGCAGCGTCCAGTCAAGGGCGAACACGGTTGCAAGGTCGGCCACAGCCGTGCCGGTCACGCGGACCATTGCGTCAACCCAGTTCGAAACGTTCTGCTCCATGGCGTACTGCTCGGGATCGATCAGGTTCAGGCTGCCCGTGTAGGCAGTCATGCCGTCGATCACGATGGTCTTTCTGTGCAGGCGGATATCGGCCCGGCCGGAGCCGAAGGCAAGCACCTGAACGGGGAGCGCCGTGGCGATCTGCACTCCGCGCACCTTCATGCGCACGGGCCACGTGGAGCCGAGGAACGGACGGGCGCCGACGGCGTCAACCAGGACGCGGCACTTCACGCCGCGCTCTGCAGCCTCGATGAGCGCGTTGGCGATCTCGTCAGCCTTGCCGCCGGGAGACCAGATGTAGAACTCCATGTCGATGGACTGCTTGGCGGCGCGGATGTCCTTGAGAATCCGGTCGATCGCATCCGATGCATTTCCGATGAGCTCAAGGTTCGAGCCTTCGGTCGCGGGCAGATGAGCCACCCGCTCGGTGATCGCGATCAGGGAGCGTGCGGGCTCCTGCTCGGCCTTGGCAACCTGGGAGGCGTCGCGCTTTCTTTCGATCACATCGCGGAAGCGCTCCAGAGAGCTCTTCATCTTGTGCATGCGCCAGCGGCCGATCGAGCGTTCGCCGAACAGGACATAGAGGAAAAACCCCACAAAGGGCAGGACAACCGCCAGAACGATCCAGGCCATGGAGCTTCCGGGCGGACGACGGGTGAAGACAACGCGCAGCACGACGGCTGCGGCGAGAATGAACTGAAGGATGGCGAGCAGCGTCGCAATGTTCGCTGTCCAATCGCCTGAAGATACTGAGGTCATAGCCGCTCTCCTTCAAGGGCTTGTTTATCGGAAAGTTCTTCCCAGCGCCGGTACATGGACTCGATGAGGGCGGGCAGCGCAACGCTGCGCTCCTTGTCGGCCTTCTGTTCCTGAACACTTCTCTTATGGTAGTCGGGTCTGCTCATTGCGGCAAGCAAAGCCTCAGACTCGGCTTCCAGGGATTCTATTTTGCCCGGCAGCTCCTCGAGCTCGCGCTTTTCCTTAAAGCTCATGCGCACGCGCTTTTCCGGTGCGCTCCTGCGGGCGGCGGGCTTTTGCTGCGGGGGCTTTGGCTCGGGGCGGGGGGCTGAGAGCGACTGCTCGGGCAGCCTCTGCCGCTCCCAGTCTTCGTATCCGCCGACAAAGCGCATCCAGCGGCCGTCGGGCTGCAGCCAGTTGACCGGCGCCAGAATGTCGGTGACGACATTGTCAAGGAACCGTCGGTCGTGGCTGACAAGAATGACGGTTCCCGGGTAGGTCTCAAGCGTGCTCTCGAGCAGCTCGAGCGACTCGATGTCCAGATCGTTTGTCGGCTCGTCGAGCACGAGCAGGTTCGCGGGCAGCGAAAAAAGGCGCGCGAGGAGCAGCCGGTTGCGCTCGCCGCCCGAGAGGTTCCCGACGGGAACCGAGGCGCGCCGCGGACTGAAGAGGAAGTCGGACAGGTAGCTCATGACGTGCTTTTTCTGTCCGCCGACTTCGACCCATTCGCTGCCTTTGGAGACGGTGTCGGCCACGGTCCTGCTGTCGTCAAGCTGGGTTCGGAGCTGATCAAAATATGCGATTTTGAGGTTGGTGCCGAGCTTCAGGCGCCCGCTGTCCGGAGCAAGCCCTCCGAGAAGCAGCCGGATGAGCGTGGACTTGCCTGTTCCGTTGTGGCCGACCAGCCCCAGCTTGTCGCCGCGCATGATCGTAAAGTCGAGATCCTTGACGATCACGCGATCGCCAAAGCGCTTGGTCAGGCCGGTTGCTTCGGCAACGATCTTGCCGCTGCGCTCGCCGGCATCAATCGTGAGATTCATCCGGCCCAGGCGCTCTCGCCTTGCCGCGCGCTCCCTGCGCAGCGACTCAAGCCGCCGCACGCGGCCTTCGTTTCGGGTGCGGCGCGCTTCGATGCCCTTGCGGATCCAGACTTCCTCCTGCGCCCAGAATTTGTCAAATCGCCGCCGCTCGATTTCCTCGGCGGCAAGCTCCTCGGTTTTTCGCGCTTCGTAGGCGGCAAAGTTTCCCGGGTATGAGCGCAGGATTCCTCGATCCAGTTCCAGAATGCGGGTGACGACGCTGTCGAGAAACGCCCTATCGTGCGTGATCACCATGAGCGATCTGCCTGAGCGGTATTCGCTCTTCAGGATGGCCTCAAGCTGCAGGATGGAGTCGACGTCAAGATGGTTCGTCGGTTCGTCAAGAAGAAGCAGGTCGGGCTCCAGAGAGAGCGCGAGCGCAAGGGCCGCCTTCTTTCTCTCGCCTCCCGAGGCGGTCTGGGTCAACGCCTCGCCAGCGAGCGCGAGCCTGTCAAGGTACTCATCCAGCTTTGCAAGCCGCTCCCAGCGGTCGCGCTCGTCTGCGATCGCGGCCAGCGCGCCGCGGGCGATAAGCGCATCGCGCAGCGTGAGATTCTCATCAAGCCTTGGCTCCTGCTCAAGGTAGACGGCGCGCAGGCCGTCCTGCTGCGTGAGTTCTCCGCCCTCGAGCTTTTCAAGACCGGCAAGCACTTGCAAGAGCGAACTTTTCCCAGTGCCGTTTCGGCCGATGAGCCCGATCCGCTCTCCCGGCTCGATGGACAGGGATGCGTGATCAAGGAGCGGCATGTCGCCCCAGGAGAGCTCGGCTTCAGCTAGTGTCAGAAACGGCATGGACAGCGGACTCCTTATCTGGCGGACTCTGCAGTCTTTTTCTGACGGGGTGCTCCGTACAGGTCAATCACGTTGAACTCGATCAGATCCTTTTCCTTCATGAGCTTGATGACGCCCGGGCCGATCATGGCCGGAGTGGGCGTGATGCTGACGGCGGGGGCTTCATCCCGGTCAAAGGATATCGTGCCGTTCTCGCCCTTGAACGAGTACCGAGTCGTGCCCTTGGCCATTTCAACGGCAACCTTCAGCGCGTCCGAGCCGAGAGCGAAGAGCCGCTTTTGCAGGACGCCCGAAATGGGCATGATCCCGTAGCGCTTCTCAAAGGAGTCCCGGTCATAGCCGAGAACGAAGGGAGAGCCGGCAAACCCGATGTTCTGCAGGTCGTAGCACATGGACTTCGCCTCCGGCTCCGTGTTGGGGTCGCCCGGATAGATGGCGCTCGTTGCCCAGACCCGGCTGCGTGAGGGCAGACGCGGATAGATGAGGGAAGCGGTTTCAGAGCCCATGGCAAGGAAGATCGCCGCATAGGGCGGCTCGGCAAAGGCCACTTCGGCACGGCGCTCGGCGAAATACTTCTTCATGCGAAGCTGCTGCTGGGCGTACCCGACCGGATCCTCCTTCCTGTCGATCAGTTCCTCGGGGAACCGGGCGTCCTTGCCCGTGAGCGTCAGCGAAAACATCTTGTGTACGGGCTCAAGGTTCGCGTGGTCAACCGTCATCCGGTCGGGCGCGAAGCCCGCCTGCTGCAGACTCTCGAGGAACGCGTCCGAGATGCGCTTCTCAAGCGGGGTGGCATGGTCAAGAAGCAGAACCTTGGGCTTTTCTCCCGAAGCGGTCCTCTCGGGCAGAGCCTTGACGGCGAGGCCCGTGACGTATTCCGCCTCGTTTTCCATGGAAAGCCCCATCATGAGCAGTTCGCGCGGGAATCTCTTCGGCTCCTTGCGGATGTGCTTTCTCGGGATGTCCTCAGCCTTGACGAAGCCTTCAACATTGGTGTTGGCCAGAATATGGCCGGAGGGCGCGGGACGCTCTTCCGACCTTGCCCTTTGCCAGACGGAGCGGTTTGCCTCCGGGGCGTAAGCGCCCGGAGTGAGGGCGACGGGCTCGGGTTCGGGTGCGATTTCCGTTTCAGCAATCTCGTTGTTCAGAGGAACTTGATTGAGTGTGACAACGGGAATCGGCAGAAACGGCTGCGCGGCAAGCTGCTCAACGCCTCCGCGGTCAAGAGGCCCCACGGCGACAACTGCGCCGGCCTTGGCGGCTTGGTTGAGCTGATCGATCACGGAGGCTCCCTGCACGGGGCGCACTGAAATGATGGCGGCTGGGGCTTTGGAGGCATAATTCGCGGCAATCAGACCGTCGGCGGCCCATTGCGCCGGCTGGGAAAGTGCCGAATCGGCAGCGGGCATGATGAGAGCGATTTTCAGCCGGGCGGCGGCGCACGAGGCGGGGGTTCCCGCAACAGCGCAGGCGATGGCCGCGCACACGGCAGACGCGATCAGATGAGGACGAAGCATGATGGAACCTGAGATCAAGCCAAATGACACAGTGAATCCCTCTCAGTTTAGTGGAAATACCGTATTTGATCGAGTGGGGATTGCAGGCCAGAGTTTCCCGCAGGGGACTCTGTACCTCGTGGGGATGCCGATCGGAAACGCCGCCGACATCACGCTCAGGGCGCTCTGGATCCTTGATATCGCAGATGTGATCGCCTGCGAGGATACCCGCGAGAGCCGCAAGGTGCTTGACCGCTACGGGATTACCACGCATCTGATCGCCGTGCACGAACACAATGAGGCAAGCGCTGCGGAAAAGCTGATCGAGCGGCTGCGCGCAGGCGAGCGCGTCGCCCTGATCACCGACGCCGGGTCGCCCGCCGTGAGCGATCCCGGGGCGCGGGTTGTCGCAAGGGTGCGGCAGGCCGGCTGCCCCGTGAGCCCCATTCCCGGGCCTTCGGCCGTCATTGCCGGAATGAGTGCGGCGGGGCTGAATTCCTATACGTTCACTTTCGTGGGATTTGTCCCTCCCAGCAAGAAGGCAAGGCGGCAGATGCTCGCCGAATATGCCGCCCGGGCCGATGCATTCGTGCTTTACGAGGCGCCGCACAGGATTCAGGAGCTGCTTGCGGATCTTGCAGCCGCGCTTTCGCCCGAGCGCCGCGTGGTGGTTGCCAGGGAGATGACCAAGCGCTTTGAGAGTTTTGACGCGATGCGCGCGGGGGATCTCTCGGCGTGGGCGGCGAACATGACGCCGCGCGGCGAATATGCCATTTTTGTGGACAGCGAGGAGCGGGCCGAGGGCGGCGAGCTCCCTGAGGACGTCCGCAAATGGGCGGACGCGATCGCGCAGAGCCTGCCGCTCAGCCAGAGCGCAGCGCTTGTGAGCCGCGTGAGCGGCGTGAAGCGCGACCTTGTCTACAGCTATCTGCTTGAGCAGAAGGAGCGCTCAGAGGCTGGCGGCGGTTCGGCTCAGGTAGTGCACTGAGCTTCCCGCCAGGTTCCAGCCGACCCGCCTGCCGCAGCGCTCGATTCTCTCGTCGAGGGGCGCCTCCTGCATGGGAGGGCCGTCAAGGAGCCGCGATTTGTTGTCGTAGAGCTGATAGCCAGCGCGCAGAGCCCGCGGCGAGATGTTTGGCATGATCACGTTGCAGCCGTGCAGGATGCCAAGCTCCCGGCCCCGGGGGTCGAGCACATCCAGGGCCGTGGCAGCGGCGATGTTCACCGGGCCCATCACAAGCCGCGTGACGGCAATCATGTTCAGGGCGAGCTGCAGCTGAGCGGCCGCGTCGCGCGCGCCGGTCTGGGGCATGTCGCTGCCCGAGCTCTTCAGGTACGGCCCCATCCCGATCATGTCCACATCGAGTTCCTGAAAAAGCCGGATGTCCCGGGCGAGATCCTCCAGCCTCTGGCCGGGAATGCCGATCATGACCCCCGTGCCCACCTGGTAGCCGCACCGCCTGAGCATGCGCAGGCACTCAAGCCGCCGCGGAAGACTCTTGTTGTTCGCGCCCTTTGCACTGTGCAGGCGGTCAAAGAGCAGCGGATTGGACGTTTCAAAGCGGCTCAGGTAGCGCAGCGCCCCCGGATTGCCGCTTGCCGCGGCCCAGCGCTGGTAGGTGCCTTCGCTCTGATCTCCCAGCGAGAGCGTGATGCCGAGGCCATTGGGGAGCGCCTCGCTCACGCTTTGCGCGTGAATCGCCTCGAGCACGCTTTCAATGAAGCCGATGAATTTCTCATCGCGCCGCTCGCCAGCCTGCAGGCACACCGATCCGTAGCCGTTCCTGGCGGCCCAGAGCGCGGCCTCAAGGATCTGCTCGGCGCGCATTTCGTAGCGCCGCAGCTCCCGGTTGTCCCTGCGGATGCCGCAATACCGGCAGTTGGCCGTGCAGATGTTGGAGATTTCGATGAGTCCCCGGTAGTACACGAGGCTGCCCAGCGAGCGGGTGGTTTTTTCGTAGGCTGCAAGCCGCAGGCGGGCGCAGTCTTCGGGCGAGCGCAGGGCGAGCAAAGCCGTGATTTCCGAGTCGGTCAGATCGGGTTTCTCGAGCAGAAAGGAGAGCGTTTCGGAATCCATTTCAATTTTTACGATCAAAGTATTTGAGACAATCGGGTGGGGCGTGACGCGTTTATATGGGCTAGCCCCTAATATGAAGCATTGTTTTTGAGCAAAAATTGGCGTTATTGAGTTGCTGTAAGCGATAATTACATACTCTGTCATCGCACAGGTTCCTGCTGTGACCCGGGGATTCCCAAGGATGGATTTGAGGAACCAATCTACGTCTAAGTTTAAAAAACATGAACGACAAGAAAACAAAGGCTCTGATCAAGAGGAATGCTGACCGCCAGGTAGCCAAGGCTGTCGAGTCCGCCAGAGCGATTAAGGAAGAAAAGGATCGCATGATGGCCGACATCGCCCAGGCTCAGGACGCGGGCACCGCTGATCCCAAGAACATCCCCGAGTGGGAGAACATGGACATGAACCGCCAGCCCCGCTTCAAGAACGAGGGCGAGGTCAAGGTGCACGACACGGCCTCTGCGGTTGAATCCGGGAGCGACGCCGAGCGCCGCGCGATTCTGACGATTCTGAAGGCGGAGTCTCCCTCCGACCGCCAGTCGATCCTTCGCACGCTGCTTGCCGAGGAAATCAAGAGCCACGGCGAGATCGACCGGAAGAAGGCCGAGAGGATCAAGACCGGCATCAACCCGGACTACGAGCTCTCCGCGGACTGGCAAAAGGGCGGCTATCCCTACAAGAACCACATGCGCCGCCGCGTGTACGAGCAGGAAAAGTTCCAGCTCCAGGTGGAACTGCTCAAGCTGCAGAGCTGGGTCAAGAAGACCGGCTCTCGCGTGATGATCCTCTTTGAAGGGCGCGACGCCGCAGGCAAGGGCGGCACGATCACCCGCTTCATGGAGCACCTCAATCCCCGCGGAGCCCGCATCGTGGCTCTGGAAAAGCCCACCGCAGCCGAATCCGGCCAGTGGTATTTCCAGCGCTATGTCAAGCACTTCCCGACCGCCGGCGAGATCGTGCTCTTTGACCGTTCCTGGTACAACCGCGCCGTGGTTGAGCGCGTCATGGGCTTCTGCACCAAGGACCAGTACGACGAGTTCATGCGCGAAGTTCCCGGGTTCGAGAAGTTCCTCAAGGACAGCGGCATCTATCTCATCAAGTTCTGGTTCTCCGTGTCCCGCGAAGAGCAGCGCCGCCGCTTCAAGGAGCGCGAGGTGCACCCGCTCAAGCGCTGGAAGCTCTCGCCCGTGGATATCGCCTCGCTCGACAAGTGGGACGACTACACCAAGGCCAAGAACGCCATGTTCGAGGTGTCCGATACGGTTGACTGCCCGTGGACGGTTGTCAAGAGCGACGACAAGAAGCGCGCCCGCCTGAACGCCATGCGCTATGTGCTCAACCTCATTCCCTACGACAACCGCGACGATTCCGTCGTCGGCCCGACCGATCCCCTGATCGTTGGCCGCGCCACGTCGATGATCGAGGCCCAGGAATCCCTGAAGGCTCTCGAGCAGATGCGCCAGAAGCAGGTTCGCAAGCATCAGGCTGCTTACGAGCAGGCTGAGAAGGTTGCCAACAAGTCCGCCCATAAGGCTGCAGACAAGGCTGCCGACGAGGAGGCTCGCGCCGCCAAGGCTGCCGAAAAGGAAGCCAGGGCTGCCGCCAAGGTCGCTGAAAAGGAGGCCAAGGCCGCCGCCAAGGTCGCCGAAAAGGAGGCCAGGGCCGCCGAGAAGCAGGCAAAGGCTGCGGAAAAGGCCGCTGAGAAGGAAGCCAAGGCTGCTACCAAGGCCGCTGAAAAAGAAGCCAAGACTGCTGAAAAGAATGCCAAGGCAAAGGACGGGAAGGCCGGCAAGTAATCGCTGAGCTTTGTCTCGCCCGCAGGACTCTCACGCCGCATCAGAGCGGGGTGGGAGCCTGAAAAAAACTCCGGCTGGCCTGGCGCCGCCGGAGTTTTTTCTCGCCTGTCAGATCGTGATGTCGTCGGGCGTCAGGCACTGCTGGGTGACTGACCAGCCCTCAAGCGACTCGCTCTGGAGGAAATCCATCGCGGTCTGCAGCGCCTGCGGATCAAACTGCTTTTTCTTCCTGCGGATGTCGCAGGCGATGGCTGAGCGGCGCGTCTGATCAAGCGCGAGCAGGGGAATTTCTCCCTTCACAAGGCTTCTCTTGCCCGGCCACCAGGAGCCGACCTGGGTGAATTTGCCCGATTCCGTCGCCCGGGTCACGAAAAATTCGCGCAGCGTCTCGGGCAGGAACTGCTTGTACTTCTTGCGCACCATGGTTCTCAGCAGGTCCACTTCGCCCATTTCAATGAGGTTGCGGAACGGGAAGATGTACCGCATCCAGGCTTCCAGGAACCGGTCGCTGATCGCGTAGCGGACGGTCTGGCTTGCCTGCGCCGCAAACAGCGGACGGCGCTTTTCGATGAGCCGGTATTCCTCTTCGAGCTTTCTGAGCTGCCCGCCGATCGACTTGCCGGCAAGCTGCTCGGAAATGTCCTGGATGCCCGTGTACCCGTCGGCAATCAGCGAGAGGATGGCAAAGTACGTTCCGCAGTCGCGGCCGAGCACCGGCGTGAGAAGGTTTTCCCCCTCGGAGCAGAACAGCAGCTCCGGGTTGGCAAACGCGTTGACGATGGATTCCTTGCTGCTCGCATCCGCTTCAAGCAGGGCGCGGACATAGCGGGGAATGCCGCCGGAGAAGGCAAAGAGTGCGAGCAGGTCCTCGCCCCCGGCATACGGGTTGTAGTCAAGGAGGATTTTCTGCAGACTCGCGATTTCAAAGGCCGAAAGCCTCATGATGTTGCTTGCAATGCCCTGCATGGGGGCGCCCTTGCCGAAGATCTGTTCGACGGCGCCAGCCGCGCTCACCGTTGCAACGAGATGGATGTGGGAGCCTTCGGCACCCTTTTCCCAGACTTGCGCCAGAAGCGGGTAGACCGCGGGATTCATGGCGAGGAACTCGTCGAATGCATCAAGGACGACCGTCATCGGCCGCAGCTTTCCGGCCCGCAGAAGCGCTTCGATGAATTGCGGCAGTGTCCGCACGCCTTCCGGAATGCGCACGCCGATCTGCTCGGCATCCCGGCAGAACTGCCGGGTGAGCAGCGTCTCGTTCGAGCGTGCCGCATAGCAGTACAGGGTAGGGGTGTCCCTGATCTGGCTGAGCGCCAGCTTTGTTTTCCCGACGCCGAAGCGTCCTGCAATGACGGTAAACCTGGCGGAACCGCGCCGTGCGGATGCAGCCGTGCTGGAAAGAATCTCAAGCTCACTTTGTCGCGAATAAAACCGCATTGCTCTCTCCTATGCTTTGGCCGATAGTTTATGTCCAAAAATCTTGGAGGAGACATCTTACGGACTCGTTTTTTGACTTCCTTTCCCTGAATCAAAAAAAACGCCCGATTAAATTCAGGCGCCTTTTTCTACTTCATGCCGAGTTCCGTGGCTCGGGGTTTCTCTCCGCGTCCGGCAAACGCCCTGTCGAACACGCAGTTGGGCAGCATGCGCAGGAATTTGGTCACAATCCCCATCTGCCAGGGAATCGTGCGGTAGGAGACGTGTGCGTCAATCGCCTTCACGGCTCTCCGGGAGAACTCTTCGGCGGTGAGCAGGAAGGGCATCTGGTACGGGTTCTTTGCCGTGAGGGGCGTTTTGACAAACCCGGGAGAGATGGTGGTGACGGTGATTCCGTACTTGCGCACATCGTTCCGCAGGCTTTCCAGGTAACTGATGACCGCGGCCTTGCTCGAGCAGTAGGCTTCGCTCCCGGGGAGCCCCCGGATGCCGCCGGCTGAGCCGATGCCGACGAACTGTCCGCGGCCCCTCTTTGCCATCGATTCAATGAACGGGTGGAAGGTGGCTGCCATGGCAAGCACGTTGGTGCGGTAGACCTTCTCCATGACGGCAAGGTCTTCGTAGTACTCGGTCTTCACGCCGACCGAGATGCCAGCGTTGGCGATCACCAGATCCGTGCCGCCCCGGGAGTCGAAATCCCGGGCCGCGGCAATGAGCGCGTCGCGGTCGGTCACGTCAAGGGCATAGGTGAGATGCCCGCTGCCGGGCAGGCTTGCTGCCACTGCCTTGAGTTTTTCCGCGTTGCGGCCGACAAGGCCCAGCTGGTCGCCGCGTTCGGCGTAGCGTCTTGCAAGCTGCTCGCCGATGCCGCTCGAAGCGCCCGTAATGAAGACTCTCATCTTGCTGCTCTCCCTGTGTGCCGCTCCGATCAGGAGCCGAGTTCCTTCTTGATCAGGTACTCGGCGCAGCGGATGGCGCGCTTGCGCGAGCCCGCCATGTGCGGAGCCGTGAGGTACTTGCCGGCGATGCCGATGTTCGGAGTCGCATCAACGCCGTAGTTGCGCCAGGTCTGGGAGGCAAGGCGGACCTTGTTGGAAACCGAGAAGCTGGAGAGGGTCTTTTTGAACTCCCTTTCGGACAAGCCCTGGCGCACGGCCCAGGCGATGAGATCCTTTTCAGTGGACTGCGCGTCGTTCCAGGTGTCGTGCTGCTCCTTGATGACCCACTCCCAGAAGGGCATGTGGTACTTGTCGATCACGGCAGGGCCGAGGCTTTCGAACGCGTAGTACATCTTCGGGAAGATCTCGTAGATCTCGCTCCAGGCCACCGGAACGGGGATGATGCGCACTTCGCGCATGCTCGACCAGCTCTGGACGAATTCGCTCAGCTCCGGCTCAAAGCGAAGGCAGTGCGGGCAGGTGTACGCAAAGAACACGTGCACGTGCACTGGTCTGCGCGGGTAGTCGACCGGCGGCCGCACGATGGTGTAGTCCTTGCCCTCGGTGAAGGTTCCGGACGAGGCAATGGACACTGCGGGCAGCGTCGCTGCGGCAGAGGCCAGAATCAGTTCACGACGGGAAATCATTGCGGAACTCCTAAAACGGTCAGTTGTTTTGCTACGTTACTTCTTCTGTTGAACAATCTGCGAGGTGATCGAATTGTCTGCAAGGCTCTGGCGGATTTCCTCGGCCTGCACCTTGGTGTCAAAGGGGCCGACGCGAACGCGGTACTTGCGCTTGCCGCTCGTGAAATCCAGGGAAATCTGCGAGTCAAGGCCGATGAAGGCGATGCGGGCGCGCATGCCCTCGGCCTCGTCATTCTTTGAGAATGTGCCAGCATTCACCCACCAGCGTTCAGCCGCAGGCTCCGTGCCTTTGGCGATCACGGGGGCGACGGAGGCTTTCTGCTGCACGCCCTGACCGGCCGTATAAAGCTTCTTGTTTGGATCAAGCGTCTTGCCGTCAAGCAGTGAAGAGTCAACGGCAGAGTTGCTCTGCTGCACCTTGTTCACGAAGGGAACCGGGGTGCCGTTGATGAACATGATCGTTGCCGCGGCAGCGGCAAGGGCGACCACAACGCCCAGAACAAACGAGATGAGGATTGCGGAAATGTTGATGTGGTTTTTCACTTGAGCGCGAGCGGTCATAAGAGCCTCCCGTTACATGCGTTCCGGGGCGCTGACGCCCAGAACCGCGAGTCCGTTTGCCAGAACCTGCCGTGCGGCAAGCAGCAGCGCAAGACGGGCGTTGCGCACGGTCTCATCGTCCGTGAGCACCCGGTCGCTGTTGTAGAACGCGTGGAAGGCCGCTGCAAGCTCCTTGAGGTACACGCAGATCAGATGCGGAGCAAGATCCCTCGAGGCAACCGTGAGGATGTTGCCGTATTCGGCCATCTTGTTGGCCAGCGCTGCGGCGTGCTCGCTCTCAAGAGACGCGAGGTCGAGCGAAGCTGCCTGCTCGGGCGTCGGGACGCCGTAGCCCTTTTCCTTTGCCTGCGCGAGCACCGAGCAGATGCGCGCATGGGCGTACTGCAGGTAGTAGACCGGATTCTCGTCGCTCTTGGCGAGCGCGAGGTCAACGTCAAAGACGAATTCGGCATCGGACTTTCGGGACACCAGGAAGAAGCGCGCGGCATCGCGCCCGACCCAGTCCACTAGGTCGCGCAGCGTGACATAGGTGCCCGTGCGCTTGCTCATCTTCACTTCCTCACCGTCGCGCATCACGCGGATCATCTTGTGCAGCAGGTACTCGGGGAAGGTCTTCGGAATCTGAAAGCCCATCTGCGTGCCAGCGGCCTGCAGGCCGATGCGCACGCGGGCGGTGGTTCCGTGGTGGTCCGAGCCCTGAATGTCGATGGCGCGCGTAAAGCCGCGCTCGAACTTGCTCAGGTGATAGGCGACATCCGGCACGAAGTACGTGTAGTAGCCGTCCTTCTTGCGCATCACGCGGTCCTTGTCGTCCTTGAACTCGGCAAACCGGGGATCGGTGGTGCGCAGCCACAGCGCGCCGTCCGACTCGTAGGTGCAGCCCGCCTCGGTCATGGCCCGCACGGCCGCTTCCACGCGCCCGTCGGTGTACAGCGAACTTTCCAGATAGAAGTTATCCATCGTGACGTCAAGCGCCTTCATATCTGCGTCCTGCTCGTTCCTGAGGTAGGCGACGGCGTACTTGCGGATGGCGTCGAGATCATTGGCATCGGCATGGCTTTCAACCACGGAGCCCGTCACCGTATGGACGGGCTTTTTTGCGAGGTAGTCGCGTGCGATGTCGTAGATGTAGTCGCCGCGATAGCCGTTTTCAGGGAACTCCTCGGCGTTTGCGAGCCCGAGCTCCTCCCGGGCGCGGGCTTGGACGCTTACGGCCAGATTGTGGATCTGCACTCCGGCGTCGTTGTAGTAGAACTCGCGGGTGACTGCGTAGCCCTGGGTGCGCATGACGCGCGCGAGAACGTCGCCGAGGGCGCCTTGGCGTGCGTGGCCAAGATGCAGCGGCCCCGTGGGGTTGGCTGAAACGTATTCGAGAAGGACGCTCTGCCCTTTGCACGAATCATTGCATCCGTAGCCGCGCCCCTGGCGCAGCACTTCGGCAACCACGCCGAACTTGGCCGAATTGTTGAACCGCAGGTTGATGAAGCCCGGGCCGGCAATCTGGATGTCCGAGAGCATCTGGCTGCACTCGGGGCGGCGCCGCATGGCAGCCACGAGATCCTCGGCGATGGAGCGGGGCGCCTTGCCAAGGCGCTTGGCGCACTGCATGGCCACATTGCACGCAAGATCGCCGTGCTCGGCAACCTTCGGGCGAGAAAGCTGGACGGGAACGTCGTTGATACCCAGGTCGGAAAGCGCCGCGCTGATCAGTGCGGCAAGAGCTTGTTTCTGCTGTTCGATCATAAGAATTGATCCGAAAGAATTTTTGTATGCGGAACGATACCAAAAAAGGCGGCTCAGACAGAGCGCGGCAAAGGTCTTTAACAAACCTTTGCCGCATCGGGGGCGTGGCGGCGGCGTCTAGGCGCCGTCCGTGTCCGTCATGCGGTTCTCTTGTCCCGCTCGATGAGCGCGTAGGCCGAGTGGTTGTGGATCGACTCGAAGTTTTCCGCCTCGACAACATAGGCGGCGACGCGGGCATCGGCGTTGAGCTGCCGGGCGACATCGCGCACGATGTCCTCGACGAACTTGGGATGGTCGTAGGCGTACTCGGTCACAAATTTCTCGTCGCTTCTCTTCAGGCGGCTCCAGAGCTCGCACGAGGCGGAGGATTCGGCAACGCGGATCTGCTCTTCAAGCGAGAGCGGAGCGAAGAGCTCGCACTTGATCGTGATGTGGCTGCGCTGGTTGTGCGCACCGTAATCGCTGATCTGCTTGCTGCATGGGCACAGGCTCGTCACCGGCGCCTGGATCTCCTGCCAGATGCGGCGCTTGCCGTTCACGCATTCGGCGATGAAGCGCACGCTGTAGTTCATGAGACTCTCGAGCCGGGTCACGGGACTTGCCTTGGTGACAAAGAACGGGCAGGAGATCTCGATGTAGCCGCTGTCCGATTCAAGAAGCTCGAGCATCCGGTCGAGCATGTTGCCCATCATCGTGCTCGAGAGCGGTTCGGTGTTATCCATCATCAGGGAGACGAAGCGGGACATGTGGGTGCCCTTCTGTTCCGCGGGCAAGCTCACGTACATGCGAACCTTGGCAACCGAAGGCTGAGGGCCGTTCACGCTCTGAACGAAAATGGGCATGGTGACATCTCGAACGCCAACGCGGTTGATCGCGATGTGCCGTTCGTCATGGGCGTTCTGGACATCGGGGAGCATGAGTTTGTCTATAGGCATGATGAAAATGTTTCCATTGCGCGGGCGTGCAAACACCAGGCATCGGCCTGATGAGGCCACTGCTTGAAGGCGAACAAAGCCCTGCGCACAATCTTAGGTGCGCGCATGATAAAGGTTTTCAATTGCAACAGGCTTAAATCTGCGGGCGAATTTGCGATGGCACGCAGTGTCCGGCCGTGCGCCGGGGAGGAGGCCCAAGCGTAAATTGTAAAAATCAGTCACAATGCTCTTGCAGAGCGGGCACTTCGCCCGCATATGGTCATGCAAGACCAACCTCACAAGCTTTACAGGATCTGCTATGCCCATCTTTGTTGTCAATGGACGTCCCGTCAATCCCATCGTGTCGCTGCTTGCCTCCGCGGCGGTAATAGCCTTCATGATCGCCCTGGGAATCTTTCTCCTGCCACTGATCGGCGGCCTGTTCCTGTTCGGCCTGTTCGTTCTGATCGGACTTGCCCTGTATGGGGCGTACTGGCGCTGGCGTCACGGCGATCCGGTTGAGAACTTGCGAAAGCAGATGGAGCAGGCCGAGGCGGCGATGAGCGGACAGGCTCAGGCTGACCCCGTGCGTGAAGGCTCCGGCGCTTCAAGAAACCCCAATGTCCAGGCTGTTGGAATCCGCCGCACGGTTGTGGTGGAGGATGCCGAGGTGGTTGAGGAAATCGATCGGCAGCGCAAGGATTGAGACAGTACGGAGCATGAGTTTGACTGAAACGGATCGGGCAGAGGCTGTTGGCGCGATACCGGTCAGGAGGCTTCGCAAGGGGAGCCTTGAGAGCGATCGCCTACGTCAGCAGGCAGCTGAGTTCTTTGGGAAGGGAATGGGCTACAAGGCCTGCGCGGGAATCCTTGGCATCTCGCAGTACACGGCACGCGACTGGCTCCACGAATACCGTAGCGGCCGGCTTCTGAGCGAGCGAGAGGCGGTCAGCGCCGGACAGGGGCGGAAAAGAGAGCCCGGCCCCGACGACCGCTCGCGTGCGCAGCGCCTGCGCGATGATGGCCTCTCCTACAACGAAATCGCGGAAGCGCTCGGGCTTTCTCGCTCCACGGTGCGCAGCTGGCTGCGCCCCGAGCGCAGGCAGGTCGTGCTGCAGCAGGCGCCCCGCGGCGAGCAGCTTGATCTTTTTTCGCCTGACGCCTGAGTGCGTCCGAGTGTTTTCCGGTGTTGGCAAAACCCGGGGCGATGCGGTACGCTTCATCCTCGCAAGAGGTCCGTGGGGGATTTTCTCGCGCAATGTCTGCATGCCGGGGAGAACGAAGATGTATTCCCGTGCAGCAGTTGGCGCCTTCGGGCGCATTCAAACCGTCAAGCGTCTTGCCAAAGGACACTGGCGCGGTCTTTTTGCGTCCTTTGGAATTGACGCAGCCTCTCTTTCCAGCCCGAACCAGACCTGCCCGATCTGCGGCAGCGCCGGGCGGTTTTCTCTCATCAATACGCGCTCGGACGGCACCTACGTCTGCCGCTGCTGCGGCAGAGGGGACGGAATCGACCTCATCGCCCGTGCAACGGGACTTGGCTTTACCCGTACAGTGGGAGAACTTGAGCGTAGGCTCTCAGGCGTGCGGGCGCGCGGCAAGGCCTGAGGCGCCTCTGCGCGGCACACACTGCCCTCGATCGGCTAACATTGCGCTTCCGAGGCGCGCCGTATTGCGCCTGTGTGCGGAGCTATCTATGGGAACTCTTGGAAATTTGATTCAGCGCTATATCGCCTGGCGGGCGAAGAGGTCGGCCAGGGTCCTCGATTATGACTGGACGTTCATGAATGGCGATGAGGTTATCGTGCACAAGGGCTCCGGAACGATCCGCGCGGAGCGCCGGGCCCAGGCGCAGGCCGAGTATGCAAGGAACATGGAAATGGTGCGCGCCGCACGCGCCCAGGCCGACCAGGAAAAGGCAGCCGAGGCGGGCGCAAAGGCCCCTGCCAGGCGCGGCAGGCCGCGCAATCCGCTTGAGACCCCCGAGCAGGTGCTCAAAAACCTCTCGCTCAAGCAGATCAAGACGGCGCTTGCTCCGCACTACCCCGAGGTGGCGTCCTACACCCGCAAGAGCATGATGGCCGAGTTCTTCGAGCAGCACCCCGAGGCGATTTCCCGGCTCTGACTCCTGTACGGGACACTCCCGAGACAATCGCGCATGCAGTCAGGGCGTTCCCGGAGGGATTGCCGAGGTTCGTCCATGCGTCCGAAAGCCTGAACGGCAAAGGCGAGGGTTTCCCCTTAAATTTGCCGGACACACAAAAGGACTGCATTTGTTGAAAATGTAAGACCCAAGTCGTTCATTTCAAGCAAATGGAGGAAAAAGGACAATGGCTGTTTGTTGCTTGAGTGTCAACAAGGTTGCTTCGGACGCAAGCTATACGGTGGGCGAGGAAATCGCCAATGCCGTGACGCACGGAATTGCCGCGTTGCTCTCGATTGCGGGGCTTGCGGTGCTTGTCGCATTTGCCGCCGCCCGGCATTGCTCGGCGGAAGTGATCGCCGCGGTGAGCGTGTTCGGCGCGAGCATGATCTTTTTGTACACGGCCTCCACCCTTTATCACGCGGTGCCGAACAAAAAGGCCAAGCGCGTGTTTCAGGTCCTGGATCACTCGATGATCTATGTGCTGATTGCTGGCTCTTATACGCCGTTCTGCCTGATCACGCTCAAGGGCGTCACGGGCATCTGCCTGTGTGCGGCCGTGTGGCTGATCGCCATTCTCGGGGTGTCGCTGCAGCACCTGCTCCTGAAAAAGAGCGACTGGGTGAACTGCGTGCTGTACCTGGTGATGGGCTGGCTCGTGATCGTGGTGCTTGACCCGCTCCTCGAGAGCCTGAGCACCGGAGGGCTCTGGCTCCTTGTTGCGGGCGGCATTGTGTACTCGGTCGGCGTGCTCTTTTATATCTGGGAAAAACTCCCATACAGCCACGCCATCTGGCATGTCTTCGTGTTTGCGGGAACCGCGCTGCAGTTTTTCTCCGTGCTGCTTTACGTGATCCCTGAAGGCTAGAAACCGAAAGCGGCTACTCGGCGGATTCCTGACGCAGGAAGTCGATCTCCCTCGGGTGGACGATCCGATGGAAGTCCTCGGTATTGATGATGATGGAGACATCCCGATGTCCGGCGTTGAAGGCGAGCTCCTCGTACCGGGTGAAGAGCGTCGGATCGGCAACGGCAAGCAGCCGCTCGTCAAAGGAGACAGGAGGGACGGCGCCGAAGATGCATCCGGTGAGGTCCATCACTTCGTCCGGGCTGCATAGGCCCGCTCTTCTGCCGCCAAGCGCGGTTGCGAGCCGGGAAAGATCCGCCTGCTTGTCGGCCGGGAGTACGGCAAGCACGTATTGTTTGACGCCGTTGCCCTTAACCATCACGCACAGAGCCTTGGCGCCCTGTCCGAGCTCCGTGCCGCGCTTTTCGGCGACGGAAGCGCTCGAGCGCTCGCAGGCCTCATGATGAACAACGCGAAAGCTCGCGTTGCCCGAGTTGAACAGATCGCAGAGCTTGTCTAAAACATTCTCAACCATGATGGCCATCCTGTATCCAAATGTGATGAAACGAGGCGAAGAATAGCGCCGTTTCTCTTTCCGCGATGTCTGTGCTGTGCGAAAATTTCCGTGAATGAAGGACTTTGGCCAAAACACGAACCCTATGAGTGAAAAGAAGCTTGCAGGTAAATTCCTTGTCGCCGCCCCCAACATGGTGGATCCGAATTTTGCCAAGACCGTGGTGTACATCGCGCTGCACAGCGAGATCGAGGGGGCGCTTGGCGTTGTGATCAACCGCCCGTCAAGTGTTACGATGCGTGAGATCTTCGAGCAGCTTCAGGTGCCGTCCGACGGCGAGGCTGCCGACATTCCCATCGGCTGGGGCGGCCCGGTTCAGACCAATCACGGATACATTCTGCATTCGGTGGAAAGCGACTGGGCCGTGACGATTGCCCAGACGGAGACCGTTGCGCTCAGCATTTCCCGCGACATCATTGAAGCGATGAGCGCCGGGACTGGGCCGGAGCAGGTCTATGCCGCGCTCGGCTGCTCAAGCTGGGCGCCCGGGCAGCTCGAGTCGGAAATCGCGCGGGGCGGCTGGCTCATTGCTCCCGCCACAAACGAGGTCATCTTCAGCCTTGCGCCGGATAAGCGCTATGCCGCGGCTCTCGCACTCGTCGGACTTGACGAGTCGCCTGACTTGGAGCCGCTGGCGGGGGCTTTCACGAGCGGCGTGGTCGGACATGCCTGAGCTAAAATCCAAAATTCAGCCTGCGCATCCGGTGCAGGGAACCGTTCTTGCCTTTGATTTTGGCCTCGCGAGAGTGGGTGTGGCGGTCGGCAGCACGCTGATGTGCTCGGCCCGTCCCCTGGAGATTTTTTCCAGCCAAAGCAACGAGAGCAAGTGGGCGGCGGTCGCGCGCCTTGTTTCCGAGTGGGAGCCTGTAGCGCTCGTTGTCGGGGTTCCGCGGCATCCGGACGGGACCGCGCATGAGATGACGGCCAGAGCGCTGCGCTTTGGCCGGCAGTGTGCCGGCCGCACAGGGTTGCCCGTGTATGCCGTTGACGAGCGCTACTCGTCGGTTGTCGTCGAGGCGGGCAGGAAAAAGATTGATGATGCTTCTGCAGCGGTGATCCTGCAGCAGTGGTTTGATGAGGGGTGTCCCGCGCAAAGCGTCGGGAGTCTTTCATAAAGGAAGGGACAGAAGAAGATGCACAAGCTGATTGCGTGCCTCAGGTTTCTCTCGGTGTTTGCCTATTCCGTGGGCGCGCTGTTTGTTTCTCTGTTTATATTGCCGGGGGCCGAGGATACCAAGCGCGGCCGGATCGTGAAGAGCTGGAACCAGAGAATCCTGCGCTGGCTGGGCGTCAGGGTCGAACCGGTAGGCGTGGAAGCTTTTGACGACTTGGTGCGTGGCTGCGGCGTGACCAAGGGGCGCATGGGGCGGCTCGTGGTGTCCAACCACATCTCGTTCCTGGACATTTTTTCTCTGAATTCGCAGCTGCCCAGCTCGTTTGTCGCCAAGGCCGAGATTGCCAAGTGGCCGGTTTTCGGGACGATCACCAAGGCCGTGGGCTCGATCTTCATCGATCGCAGCAACCGCCGCGCACTGGTCGGCATCGCTGACCGCGTGGGCGATGAACTCAAGCTCGGCAGATCGATTCTGGTATTCCCGGAGGGAACGACGTCAGACGGTTCCGGGCTCTTGAGGCTCCATCCGAACCTCTTTGAAGCCGCAGTGCGCACGGGCGCCGAAGTGATTCCCGTGGTTCTGCGCTACGAGAGCCATGGCGAGCTCTGCCGCGAGGCGGCATACACCGGCAAGGTTGGCCTCTTTGAGTGCCTGTGGCATATCGTGAATATCCCCGATCTCACCGTGCGCGTCACGGTGCTCGATCCCATCAAGCCTGAAGGGGATCGCCGGGCTGTTTGTGCCGAGGTGAGCGCAGCGATGAGCCGCGCTATGGGCATCGCTGATCCTCTGGCAGAAGACGCGTCTGCGGAGACGGCCGCATGAGCGAAGAAGTCAGGACTGCAATTGCCCCCATCAACGCCTTCGAGTACACGGTGACCGAAGAGGACACCGACGAGCTGGGACACGTCAACAACCGCGTCTACATGCGTTGGCTTGAAGAGTCGGCCCGGCAGGCGTCCGCTCTTCGCGGCTGGGGGGCCGATGCATACCTCACGCGCGGCTTTGCTTGGGTGGCGCGCCAGCACTGGATCGAATACCTGAGGCCCTGCGTGCCGGGGGATCGGATCATGGTCTACACCTGGGTCGAGGCGACAGCAGGTGCAAGAAGTCTTCGCCGCTACTGCTTCAAGCGCGGCCCCAAGGTCTGCATCGTAGCCGCGACCGAGTGGGATTTCATCAACCTCGCCACGCGCCGTGCGGTGGATGTGCCCGAGTCCGTGCGTGCCCAGTTCGAATGCGTGCCGGCCGATGATCCGCGGCTGAAGGAGCTCGGCATCGCGCGGCCCGTGCGCTACGCTCCGGATCCGTTTGTGGAATAGGGGCACGGTTCTTTCTGAAAGTTTGCTGGCGGGCGTTTCCGGACTACGGGGCGCCCGTCACTGTCTCGATCAACGTGAGCAGCAGCGGCACCGAGAGCGAGGAGAGCAGGGTTGAGACGAGCATGGCGTTCGCAACGAGCCCCTGGGCGCAGTTGAAGATTCGCGTCATGAGATAGACATTCACGCCGACTGGCAGCCCTGCCACGAACGTGATGGCGACTGTCTCGATTTTGCCAAGCCCAAGCAGCATCGCGGCAGCAAAGACTGCGACGGGGAACGCGATCAGCTTGCCTGCGGTGAGCACGCAGCCCTTGACGAAGTTTTCGCTCACTCCGTATTCGGCAAGCCCCATGCCTACGGCCACGAGGCAAAGGGGCGTCGCTGAATTCCCGAGCATGCGCATCGGCTCGTCAATGGCAAAGGGAAGCGGGAGTTTCGTGAGACCCCAGAGAGCACCCGCGAAGATGGAGATGATGAGGGGATTCTTGACGACGGCGAGCATCGAGTGCCAGAGGCTTTTGAGCGTGAACGAGCCCGTCTGCATCGACAGTTCGACGCCGATCGATGCCAGAGTCCAGAGAATGAGCGCATTCACCGAAAGAATCGTGGCAATGGGGGTGATGTACGCCTCGCCGAGCATTGCGTAGGCAAGCGGCAGCCCGAGCAGTCCCACATTGGAAAAAACGGTGCCGACGCCGAAGATGGCTTTTTCCGCCCGGTTAAGCTTGAGCAGCCGCGCCAGCACCGCCGTGCCGATCAGGAACACAAGAACTGCTGCGCCGAAATAGGCGCCCAGAAGCGTGAGATCCGTGTTCAGGCCTTCGCGGAACGTCTTGCTCATCGTGCGAAAGAGCATGGATGTGAGCGCGATGTTCAGGGCGAAAAACGAAATCGCAGAACTTGCCGCGCGGCTCATTCTCCCCGAACGGATCAGCGCGTAGCCGAGGGCGATCAGCAGAAAGAGCGGCAGGGCCCGGTTGAACTGGAAGAAAAAAAGACTAAGAAACTGAGCCATGGCAAGACGCCAGAGAAGTCATCAGCCCCCAGTTTACAGATCTTGCCCGTAAAGCCGTCGGTTTTAACCGATGGATATAAGGGCAAGAGCCGCAGGCTCTTTGTTCTGTAATATAGCAGTCTGGATCACATTTGCAGTCCATCATGCAGACCTTCAAGTTCAAACTCATGCAATCCAGACGCAACCGCAAGCTGCATCGTCAGATCAGCGCGGCAGGTCTT
>OMXR01000008.1:37210-37564 GCA_900315045.1 uncultured Sutterella sp.
ATATAAGGGCAAGAGCCGCAGGCTCTTTGTTCTGTAATATAGCAGTCGGGATCACATTTGCAGTCCATCATGCAGACCTTCAAGTTCAAACTCATGCAAGCCAGACGCAACCGCAAGCTGCATCGTCAGATCAGCGCGGCAGGTCTTGCCTGGAATCATTGCGTGGCATTGACGCGAAGGTACTACAAGTTGTTCGGCAAGTCGGTGTCGAAGTTCGATCTGCAAAAACACCTCGCCAAACTCAAGAAGCGCCAGCCATACGGCTACCTGTCCGAGTTTGGCTCTCAGGCACTGCAGGAGGTTGTGGATCGGCTGTTCAAGAGCTACGAGCGTTTCTTCGATGGACGCAAGAAG
>OMXR01000048.1 GCA_900315045.1 uncultured Sutterella sp.
CCCTTGTCCTTCGCGCTCTGGCTGCGTGCGTAGATCTTGCGCAGCTCGTCGTGCACATTGGCATACGTGGCCACCGTGGAGCGGACGTTGATGCCGATCGGCGAGGCATCGATCAGCTTGACGTGGGCGATGTCGGGCGCGTCAATGCTGCGCACATGCGCGGGAAGCTTTCCGCCTGCAGATGCCGCTTGGAGAGCCGGGATGAGGCTTTCCAGAACCATGGTCGTCTTGCCTGATCCCGAAACCCCCGTGACGGCGGTGAGGCGTCCCTTGGGAATCGACACGTCAAGCGGCTTGACCGTGTGGATTGAGGACGTTTTCAGACGGATGGTTCCTTCAGAAAACATCTTGTCCCTCTCAACGACGGGACGCAGACGCTGCTGCGGCAGATCGGTGAGAAATCTCCCGATGCGGGAGACGCGGCAGCGGGCCATGTCCTTCACCGTTCCCTGTGCGATGACGGAGCCTCCGCCCAACCCCGCACCGGGTCCCATTTCGATCACCCAGTCGGCGGCCTTGAGCACCTGTGTGTCATGGTCGACGAGCACGACGGAGTTGCCGTCCGCAACCAGGTCGTGCATCACGCCGACAAGTCCGACAATATTGGCTGGGTGCAGGCCGATCGAGGGTTCGTCAAGAACGTAGAGCACGCCCGTGGTGCGGTTGCGCACCGCGCGCGCAAGCTGCATGCGCTGGCGCTCGCCCGTGGAGAGCGTGGCCGAGGCTCTGTCAAGCGTCAGGTAGGACAGGCCGAGATCTGTGAGGCGCCTGGCAACGAGAAGGAATGAGTCGACAATGCTCTGAGCCATCGGGCGCATGGATTCGGGCAGGCTCGCGGGGACGCCCTTCACCCATTCAGTGAGTTCGCCGAGCGTCATCCGGCAGGCCTCGTCAAGTCCGATTCCGCGCAGTCTGGGCGCGCGTGCGGCCTCGGAAAGCCTGGTTCCGTGGCAATCCGGACAGATATCCTCCCGCAGGAACTTCTCCACGCGCTTCATGCCCTTTTCGTCCTTCACCTTGTTCAGGGCGTTCAGCACCGTGGCCGTGGCGCTGTAGTAGGTGAAGTCCATTTCTCCGGCCGAGACGCTCTCAGCGCTTTTGGCCTTGTAAAAAATGTGCTTCTTGACCATCGGGCCGTCGTAGACGATCTCCTTCTCCTGCGGGGTGAGATCCTTGAAGGGGACGTCCGTGCGCACGCCCATGGCGCGGCATACGTCGGTCATCAGCGACCACATGAGGCTGTTCCAGGGGGCCACGGCCCCCTCATCGATCGTGAGCGTTTCATCAGGAATGAGCGTTGAGCGGTCGACGGTGCGCACGAGCCCCGTTCCGCCGCAGCGCTTGCATGCCCCCTCGCTGTTAAAGGCAAGCTGCTCGGCTCCGGGGGCGTAGAAGTGTTCTCCGCATGTTTCACAAACGAGCTCCTGCTCGGCGGCCACTGCGAGCGTCGGTGCATGGTAGTGCCCATTGGGGCAGGGATGGCTTGCAAGACGCGAGAACATCAGGCGAAGACTGTTGAGCAGCTCCGTGCCCGTGCCGAACGTCGAGCGGATGCCTGGGATTCCGGGGCGCTGGTGCAGGGCGAGCGCGGCGGGAATGTGGAGCAGTTCGTCGACATTCGCCTTTGCCGCTTGGGTCATGCGGCGCCGAGTGTAGGTTGAAAGGGATTCGAGATATCTGCGGGAGCCTTCGGCGTACAGCACGCCGAGCGCCAGGGAGGATTTTCCCGATCCGGAGACGCCTGCAATGCCGACGATTTTTCCGAGCGGAATGTCGACATCGATGTTCTTGAGGTTGTGAACGCGTGCGCCGCGAACCTGGATTTTGTCCGGCGCCTGGTCAGTCTGGGACATGGAGTGTACTGCCTGATGAAATGATGCAGGACGCATTTTAGAGGGGCGCCGGCACGGGCGCGTGAGCAGGCAGCCTCACGCGGACAAGGCCGGATCCGGCGATGTGCCGGATCCGAAAGAGGCGATTAAAGCAGGGTGAGCGGCACTTTGCCGCGGTTGGGAATCCGCACGGCATGCATGGCCTTCTTGCCAAAGCAGATTGCGCACCAGACCTTTTCACCAGGCTTCACGCCGATGAAGTCGGCAACCTTGTCCCACTCGGCCGCCTTGGTGGCATATCCGGCAAAGCAGCATCCGACGTCAAGCGCTTCGCATGCAAGGTTGAAGTACGCAAGCGCAATGCCCGTGTCAACCGGGCCCCAGACGGCTTTTTCCGGGCCAATGACGTAGGCAACGTGCGGTGCGCCGCGCAGGATCACATCCTTGCCGCCGCGGAAGCGCTCGAGAATCGAGTCGATGGCATAGCGCTTGCTGTACACGGGGTGCGTGCGGCAAACGGTGTCGAACCATTCGGCAATCATCTCGCGCAGCTCGGCGGTCTTGGCGGGATTCTCCAGAACAACCCAGCGGATCGTTCGGTTGTTGCCGCCCGAAGGGGCGAAGTTGGCCGTCTCCAGAATGCGCATGAGCGTCTCATGCGGCACGGGATCGGGCTGGTAAATGCGTTCGGAGCGGCGGGATTTCAAGAACTTCAGGATGGTCGGGCCGCGCTCGGAACTGTAGGCGAGCGCATCCTCAAGCTCCACGCCCCTGGAGAATTCCTGCATGGCGGACTTGGCCGGGCAGAAGGCGACGCATTGCCCGCAGTTGTTGCATCGCTTGGCGCTTGCTTCATCCATTTTCGGGCCGTCGGTGTCCATGCGGATGAGCCCTTTGGGACAGATGCGCACGCATACGCCGCAGCCGATGCACGTTTCCTCATTGAACGAGAATTTGCTCATGATGCAGGTCTCCTGAATGTATTGGGGCATGGAGGAATTGAAATTGTGATGCTGAATCCTCTTGGCAATGATAATCAAAGAACGGTTCGATGGAGGAGCGCCCGGGGCTGGATTTCCGCGGACAGCAAAAACCCCGCTGCGGGGAGCGGGGTTCTGAGCGGGGGAAGCCGGTTTATTCCCACTCGATCGTGGCGGGCGGCTTGCCGGAGACGTCGTAGACGACGCGGTTGATGCCCTTCACCTCATTGATGATGCGGTTCGAGACGCGGCCGAGCAGGTCGTAGGGCAGCTCGGACCATTTTGCCGTCATGAAGTCGCTCGTTTCCACGGAGCGCAGGCTCACCACCCAGTCGTAGGTGCGGCCGTCGCCCATGACGCCGACGCTCTTGACGGGCAGAAACACGACGAAGGCCTGGCTCACCTTGTCGTACCACCCGGCGCGGCGCAGCTCTTCGATGAAGATGGCATCGGCCTCGCGCAGCAGATCGGCGTATTCGCGCTTGACTTCGCCCAGGATGCGCACGCCAAGTCCCGGTCCCGGGAACGGATGGCGGTACACCATCTCGGCGGGCAGTCCCAGCGCGACGCCGAGCTCGCGCACTTCGTCCTTGAAGAGCGAGCGCAGCGGCTCGAGCAGCTTCAGGTGCATCGTTTCGGGCAGACCGCCCACGTTGTGGTGGCTCTTGATCGTCTTCGCCTTCTTGGTCTTGGCGCCGGCGCTTTCGATGACGTCCGGGTAGATCGTGCCCTGGGCAAGCCACTTGGCGCTCGTGAGTTTCTCGGCTTCGGCCTGGAAGACGTTGATGAACTCGCGGCCGATGATCTTGCGCTTGGCTTCCGGGTCGGTCGTGCCGGCAAGAGCGTTCATGAAGCGGTCGGTCGCGTCGTTCACGATGAGCTTCAGGCCCATGTTCTTTTCAAAGGTTTCGCGCACCTGCTCGCGCTCGTTCTTGCGCAGCAATCCGTTGTCAACGAATACGCAGGTAAGCTGGTCGCCGATCGCGCGATGGATGAGCGCTGCGGCAACGGAACTGTCGACGCCGCCCGAAAGTCCGAGGATGACTTCCTCATTGCCAACCTGGCGGCGGATCGACTCGACGGCTTCGGCGATGTAGTCGCCCATCACCCAGTCCGGACTGCAGCCGCAGATCGAGAGAACAAATCGCTGAAGGATTTCCTTGCCCTTGAGCGTGTGCGTCACTTCCGGATGGAACTGAACGGCGTA
This sequence comes from uncultured Sutterella sp., assembly GCA_900315045.1. GTDB lineage: Bacteria > Pseudomonadota > Gammaproteobacteria > Burkholderiales > Burkholderiaceae_F > Duodenibacillus. Next base: position 4,020 of record OMXR01000048.1, read on the forward strand.
AAAGCCGCGCTTCTCATCGCACATGCCTGCGATCGGGCAGGATGGCGTGGAGCACATGACCTTGAAGCCCTCGGGCAGTTCGCTCACCTTGTCGCCGTGGCTCATCCAGACCTTGAGCATCCCCTCACCCTCGGGGCCCTTGAAGTCCTCGATGCCTTCAAGGAGCTTCGTGTGATTGTGTGCGCGCACCTCGGCGTAGCCGAATTCACGCTTGGTGCCGGCCTCAACCTTGCCGCCCAGCTGCAGGGCCATGGTCTGCATGCCGTAACAGATGCCGAGCACGGGGACTCCGGCCTGGAAAACCGCGGGCGAGGCCTGATCGTTGCTCTCCTCGTAGGCGCTCATGTGCGAGCCGGAGAGAATGATGCCCTTGGGGTTGAATTCGCGGATGAAGTCTGCGGAAACATCATTGGCGTGAACTTCGCAGTACACATGCGCTTCGCGCACGCGCCGAGCGATGAGCTGCGTGACCTGGCTGCCGAAGTCAAGAATCAGAATGCGATCGTGTTGCATGGATAAACAGGATTGGTATGTAGAGTAAGAAAAACGGCGCAGGTCGAAGTGATGCCTGCGCCGTGGATCCGGTCGGAGGATTAGTTCTCCTGACGGTAGTTCGGGGCTTCCTTGGTGATCTTCACGTCATGCACGTGGCTTTCACGCCAGCCGGCCGCGGTGATCTCGACGAATTCGGCCTTGGCACGCATCTCGTCGATCGTGTGGCAGCCGCAGTAGCCCATGGACGAGCGCAGGCCGCCGGCCATCTGGTAAAGGATCGTGATGACGGATCCCTTGTAGGGAACCATGCCTTCGATGCCTTCCGGAACGAGCTTGTCGAGGTTGCCCGAGTTGTTGTCCTGGAAATAGCGGTCGGCCGAGCCCTTGAACATGGCGCCCAGCGAGCCCATGCCGCGGTAGGACTTGTAGGAGCGGCCCTGATACAGGATCACTTCGCCGGGAGCCTCTTCCGTGCCTGCCAGCATGCCGCCCATCATGACGCAGTTTGCGCCGGCGGCGATGGCCTTGGCAATATCGCCCGAGAAGCGGATGCCGCCGTCGGCGATCAGGGGAACGCCGGTTCCTTCAAGCGCCTCGGCTACGTTGCTGACAGCGGTGATCTGGGGAACGCCGACGCCGGCCACGATGCGGGTCGTGCAGATGGAGCCCGGGCCGATGCCGACCTTGACGGCGTCTGCGCCGTGGTCCACGAGGGCGCGTGCAGCGGCGGCCGTGGCAATGTTGCCGCCGATCACCTGCAGGTTGGGGTAGTTCTTCTTGACCCATGCCACGCGGTTCAGAACGCCTTCGGAGTGGCCGTGGGCGGTGTCGACGACGACGCAGTCCACGCCGGCTTCGACGAGCAGCTCAAGGCGCTCTTCGGTGCCGGCGCCAACGCCGATCGAGGCGCCTGCGAGCAGGCGGCCGTCCTTGTCCTTGGCGGCAAACGGATGTTCGGTTGCCTTGATGATGTCCTTGACCGTGATCAAGCCGGAGAGATTGCCGTCCTTGTCGACCACGAGGACGCGCTCGAGGCGGTGCTGGTGCATCAGACGCTTGGCGTCATCAAGAGGCGAGCCCTCGAGCACGGTGATCAGCTTGTCGCGCGGGGTCATCACCTCGCGGATCGGGGCTTCCATGCGGGTTTCAAAGCGCAGGTCGCGGTTGGTGACCATGCCCAGAACGCGGCGGCCCTCAACCACGGGAACGCCGCTGATGCGGTGCTCGCGGCACATGCGGATCACGTCGCCCACGAGCATGTCGGGACCGACGGTGATGGGATCGTTCACGACGCCCGATTCATGGCGCTTCACTTTGGAGACTTCGGCCGCCTGCTGCTGGGCGGTCATGTTCTTGTGGATGATGCCAAGGCCGCCTTCCTGAGCCATAGCAATTGCAAGATTTCCCTCGGTCACCGTGTCCATGGCTGCCGAGATCATCGGAAGATTCAGGGTGATTTCACGGGTGAGCTTTGTAGACAGAACGACGTTGCGGGGAAGCACGTCCGAGTGAGCGGGAACGAGCAGAACGTCGTCGAAGGTAAGAGCCTTCTGAAGAATTCGCATTTTGGTAAAACCTCTGAAGCAAAAATGGAGAGAACAGGAAGGACCCGCTCAACCTCAAGAAACTTGGCTTTTGCGGTTAACCCTTAATTGTAGAGCGTCCTTCGCTGTTTTTCCATGAAAACAAGTGTTTTTCCCATGCCGCGCGGGATGCCGCCAGGATCCTCGGGACAGGAATTCACAGCTCCTGTGGATGGGCGGGAAAAAACCGAAAAGACGGGCCGCTACCCCTCTGATTTTCCTTGAGTGCCTAAAAAACAGGCACTCGGTCTTGCACCAGCTCTTCGATGAGAAGGCTTGCAGAGAGCAGGTCCCAATCGGTTCCGGCCGCGCCTCCAAGCATGAATCCGCTTGGCCGTCCGTCCGCTTCATGCCCCAGCGGGACGGTGATGCTCGGAGCGCCCGCGATCGCCCACCAGTCAAGAAAAGTTGGGGAAGCGAGAAACTGCGTCCCGCTTTTTTCAAGCGTTTCAGCAATGAGGGCACGAGCGGCAGACACGTTCCTGCGGACGAGATCCTGAAGGACGTCATCAGCCATCCGGGGCATCGCCAGGGCATCCTCAAGCCGGTCCATGCCGTAGGGGTGCGAAGCGGGACGGTCCCGATAACAGCGCACGAGGTCCGAAAAAGTTGAGGGCATGCCGCTGTTCCCGTACCTGCCCAGAAACTCCGTCATGTCGTGTGCGATGTCGAGCGATGAAATGATCCTGTAGTCGTGGACAAGAGGTGGGACGGCTACTTCCGTCAGAATGATCTGCCCGCGCCGCGCAAGTTCGCGAAGCGCCCGGGCGGCCGCGGTAGCCCCGCTGTCCGCGAGCGACTCATCCCGGATGAGGGCAATGCGAGGCGGCTGGGAAGCGGTGCCAGGAAAGGCGGGTGGTTCCTGAGCGCTGTCCCGAGAATCCATGACGCAGGAAAAGAGACGGGCAATCAGAGCAGTGGAGCGGGCGATGATGCCCACCGTGTCAAAGCTGTGCGAGAGCGGAACGACTCTTGAGCAGGAGATGAGGCCGCGCGTCGGCTTGAACGCGCGGACGCCGCATTTGAGTCCCGGCTCCATCAGGCTCCCCCGGGTTTCCGTTCCGAGCGCGGCATCGCAAAGGCCTGCGGCTACGGCAATGGCGGAGCCCGAGCTCGAGCCGCCGCAGGGAAAGTCCCCGTGCGGGTTGATGCCCCGGCCGCCCAGCTCGGAATACCCCTGGCTGAGCGGATTCGTGGTCACGAAGCCAGCCAGCTCGCTCATGGTGGTTTTGCCGAAAACATCATATCCCGCCCGTTTGAGCTGGCCGATGCAGTCGGCGTCGGGAACCTTCAGTGCGCGCAGGGCAAAACTGCCCGCCGTGGTTGGAAACTCATCCGTTCCGATGTTGTCCTTTGCAAGGATGTAGCCGGCCGCGCCTGGCTGCGGCAGGCGCATCGCCTGGATCGCCGAGAGGCGTTTCGCATGACGGCTGAGCCTGTCGAGCAGTTCTCCGTAGGACAGCTGCCGGTCAAGGGGAAAGGCCGCAGGCATGGGCTGGAGCCGGAAAGGAGGGACTCAGAGATGCAGCTGGTGGCGCCCGCCGTGGCGCGCCACGTTCTGCCGCACGGCCCGGCCTGCGCTTTGCGCCCGCAGGCTGCGGGCTTTCTTCGGGTCAATCCGGATCGGGCAAAGGACGTCAACCCGGTCGCCCTGCGCGACGGGGCGATCGGGCGGGACGGGCTCGTTCCAGAGAGCGAACTCGCTGCTCTCGGCAAGGGCAGCGCCTGCTGCCAGAGCGGCCTCCCGCACCGTTGCGCCGCTGCGGCAGTCCACGGTCCGGCACTGCGCCTTCCCCGACACCGGATCAATAAAGGCTACGGAAACAAGCATTGCGGGCTCCTCAAGAATTCGTCGGCTTGCTGCGTTTTTGTTTCAGGCCCGCGAAATCCGGGGTGGCTCGCGCAGCCTTTTGCCGGCTCCCGATCCTGATTCCTGCCTTTGGCAGCGGCGGAGGCAAGTGGGAGTTCGGTACAATCAACAATTACGCAAAAATTTCTGTTGGAAAATTATAAGAACATGTCTGATCCAGTTATTCGCAACAAGCGCGCCCTGCATGACTACTTCATTGAAGAGCGCTTTGAGGCCGGGCTTGTGCTGCGCGGCTGGGAGGTCAAGAGCGTCCGAGCAGGAAGAGCCACGATCACCCTGGCGCATGTTTATGTCCGTGAAGGCGAACTGTTTTTGTGCAACGCATCCTTGACGCCCGCCGATCAGATCTGCACGCATGACAAGCCTGAGCTCACGCGCACCAGAAAGCTGCTGATGCATAAGAAGGAAATCATGCGCCTCATCGGGAAGGTGGATCGCTCGGGCTTTGCGCTCATTCCGCTTGACATGCATTTCGTCAAGGGACGCGTCAAGCTCACCCTGGCGCTTGCCCGGGGCAAGAAGCAGTTTGAGAAGCGCTCCGACGAAAGCAAGAAGGAATGGAAGCGCGATCAGGCGCGAATCATGAAAAACGACATGACCCGGGGCAAGCCGCGCCAGAACTACAAGGACATTTAGCCATGACAGAGTTTGGAGACGATCGGGATCTGCAGGAGATCGTGACGGCCGATGAAGAGGCGTTCAACGGAAAGCTTCTCAAAGTAAGGCGCCTCACGGTGCAGCTGCCGAACGGCCGGATCTCGCACCGCGAGATGATCCGCCATCCCGGGGCTGCCGCCATGATCGCCCTGGATGACAAGGGCTGCATCGTGCTCGAGCGCCAGTGGCGCGCTCCGCTCAACCGCGCTTTCTGGGAAATCCCCGCAGGAAAGATCGATCCGGGTGAAAGTCCGTTTGACTGCGCACGGCGCGAACTTGTCGAGGAGGCCGGAGTCGAGGCCTCGAACTGGGTCTGTCTGGGCACGATGCACAACGCAATCGGGTACAGCAACGAGCGCATCGTCGTGTATCTGGCGAAGAATCTGCAGCCCGTCGAGCGGCATCTGGATGACAACGAATTCATCAATCTCAAGAAGGTGCCCTGGCAGCAGGCTCTGGAAATGACCCGTGACGGATCGATCACGGATGTGAAGACCATCATTGCCCTTGCCTGGCTTGAAAGCTACCTGAACGGAACGCTCAGGCAGGCGCAGGTCTGCTGATTGCCCCCTCCGAAGCCATGAACAGTGCCTTTTTGCTGGGGGCGGGGCTCTCCGTCATTGCCAGCCTGTGCTGGGGCGGACTTGCGGTCGCAGTCCAGCACCTGTTTCAGCAGGGCGTTTTCCAGCCGCTTGAACTGTCCTGCCTGCGGCTTCTAGCGGCGGGTGCCGGGTTTGTCCTGATCGGATTTGCGATCCGGGCAAAGAATATGGGCTGTGTCTTCAGAAGCTGGAGGGATCTGCGCGAGATCGCCCTGAGCGGCGTTCTCGTCTACATGGCGCATCTCACGTTTTTCTTTGCGGTCTACTACTCGAACGCCGGGACGGGGGCGATTTTTCTGGCGTTTACCCCGCTCATCACCGCGCTTTGGCTGTCTCTGGCGGAAAAAACACCGGTCAGACTGCTTGAATCCCTGTGCTTTGTGCTTGCCGCGGGCGGAGTTGCATTCATCGTGACGGACGGCGACTTCACAACGCTCAAATTCTCCCCGCTGAGCATCTTCTGGGGCATCGCCTCGGCGTTTTCGGCCGTCGCCTATGCCCTGGTTCCGAGAAAAACCATGCAGCGGCTTGGCGTGACCGCCGTGGTGAGCTGGGGGATATTCTTTGGGGGCATCGCGAGCACCATCCTCGTCAATCCCCTGGCTGTCGCCGCATCGGTGAACTGGACGCCCATGGCTGCCTTTGATTTCGGGTACATCGTTCTGATGGGAACGATTGTCGCGTTCTGGTGCTACCTCAAGAGCCTGAGCCTGATTTCTCCGGTAGCCGTCGGTCTCATCGTGTGCCTAGAGCCGACCTCCGCATTTTTCTTTTCGATCCTTCTGCTCGGAGAGAAGCTGGGGCTGGTGCAGTGCATCGGCGTGGCAATGGTGCTCGCGAACGTCGTCATTCTCACGCTGTGCCGCAGATAAGAAAAAGGCGCCGGAGTTCGGCGCCCTTTTGTCAAGCAAGCGGTGTCCCGGATCAGTAGCGATTGCCTTTGGAGAGCTTGCGGTCCTTGTTGAGTTCGATCACGCGGCGCATGTCCTTTTCAAGGTCGAGCATGCCGAGCTCATGATAGCTGTCGGCGATGATCTTCATGGCGTCATCCGAGGCGCTCGTCTGCTGGAAATCCGTCAGCACGATCTTGGCTCTGTTGATGGCGGCCACGTAGGCGTGGCGGTCATAATAGAAGCGGGCGGTGTTCACCTGGTGGCGAGCCTGCGCGTTCACGAGTTCATGCATTCTGCGGCGGGCTTCGGATGCATACCGGGATTCGGGGAATCTGGCGGCAAGCTCCTTGTAGATGTCAAAGGCATCGCGTGCGGCCTTGGCGTCTCGGTCCGAGAGGTCCTGGCGGGTGAGGGAGGAGAAGAAGCCTTCCTTTTCGTTCAAGGTTGCCAGGGCCTTGAGGTACAGGGCGTAGTCGCTGTTGGGATGGTTCGGATAGGCCTGCAGGAAGCGGTCAAGCGTTTCAACGGCCGCGGCGGCTTCCTCATCCTTGAAATAGACATAGGCAAGCTCGAGCTGAGCCTGCTGGGCATAGGCGCCGAAGGGGTAGCGGGCCTCCAACTTGGTATAGTAGTTCTTTGCCAGCGTCCAGTCGCTCGAGTTCATCGCTTCACGGGCTTCCGTGTACAGCTTGTTGGGAGTCCAGTCCTTGGTCTCATCGATTTCAAGCCCGGAAAGCCAGCCGCAACTCGTGGTCGACAGGGCAACTGCGGCAATCATGGCGGCCGAGCAGATGCGGCCGCGCAACGGATGTAAAAAGTTCATGACGAAAACGACAGAAAATAATTCGCGTGATTATATCGGACAGAGCGCAGGGATAACCGCCCCGGAAGAGGACGATCAGGAATTCGGACTTGAGCAGGCCGAGCCTCTGACTTTTGAGCTTGACTGGTCGATGAGCGATGAGCGGCTCGACAAGGTGCTTGCCCGCTTGATGCCCGATGTCAGCCGTGCCCGCATTCAGGGCTGGATCGAGTCGGGAGCCGTGCTGGTCGGTGGGCAGAATCCGGGCAGCGTGCGCCGCAAGGTCGGAGCCGGAGAGACGATCACCGTGTACCCGCAGCCTTCTGCTGAGGATTTGAGTTTCGAGCCTCGGCCGGGCATCGAGTTCGAGGTGATCCATGAGGATGCGGACATTCTCGTGGTCAACAAGCCCGCGGGGCTCGTCGTGCATCCCGCCGCGGGGCACTGGGACGATACGCTTTTGAACGGATTGCTTTACCGGTACCCGGATCAGGCTCGGGTGCCGCGTGCAGGCATCGTGCATCGGCTGGATCGGGAGACCTCCGGGCTCATGGTTGTTGCCCGGACCGAAAAGGCGCAGACGGACCTTGTGCGCCAGCTGCAGGCAAGGACGGTCGGCCGGGAGTACTGGGCGCTCGTGCTTGGAGTTGCGCCCGAAGCTGGTTTCGTCGATCGATCCATCGGACGGGATCCGAGAAATCCGCTGAAGTTCTGCTGTCGCGGCGGACAGGGAAGCCGCACGGCAAAAACGCATTGCAGGCTTGTTGACATGACGCAGATTGCCGGCAGAACGGTGAGCTGGGTTGCGTGCCGGCTTGACACCGGGCGCACGCACCAGATTCGCGTGCACCTGACGAGTGTCGGCCTGCCGCTGCTGGGAGATCCGCTTTACCGGACGAATGCTTCGGCGCTGCCGGCAGAGGCGGGAATTGTCGCCGAGTTCCCGCGCCAAGCGCTTCATGCAAGCCGTCTGCGGATCGTTCATCCGGGCAGTGGCCAGAGTGCCGAGTGGTTCGTGCCGCCGCCGCAGGACATGTGCGACGTGATGGACGAGCTTGGGTTCGGCCCGGTTGACGAGCCGGTGCACGTGTTTGACTAGACAAGGATTCCGCAAGCGCTGGTTTTTGCGCGGCCGGAGCGAAGAGAAAGTGGTTTGAAAATGCAGGATTTTTTCAAGGAAAAAAGCGAGTCCCTCATTCCGGAACTGGTTTCCGGAGTGAGGATTCTGTTCACGGAGCGTGAAGGCGGTGTGTCCTCCGGCCCCTGGGGCGGTGCTGAAGGCATCATGGGGCTGAACGTTGCCACGCATGTCGGGGACAATGCCGCGTGCGTGCGCATGAATCGCAGCATTGTCTCGCAGATGACGCCGAGTGCTCCGCGCTGGATGACGCAGGTGCATGGAACGGAGGTTGCGGACGCCGAGAGCGTCTCCGACGACGCCCTGCAGGCCGATGCCCAGACATGCGTGACGCCGGGCGTGGTCTGTGCGGTTCAGGTGGCCGACTGCCTGCCCGTTCTCGTTGCGGACAGCAGGGCAAGGGGCGTAGCCGCGATCCATGCCGGCTGGAAGGGGCTGTCCGCGGGCATCATTGAAAAGGCGGTTGCACGGCTGCGCGAGCGCCTCTCTGATCCCGAGGCGCAGATTCTGGCGTGGCTCGGCCCGCGGATCGGCGCCGATGATTTCGAGGTCGGCGCGGAAGTCGTTCAGGCTTTTGAGCAAAAGTACGGAGAGGTTTCAGGTGCCGTGCGGAGTGCCTCCGAAGGCAAATATCTTCTGAGCCTTGCCGCTTATGCAAAGCAGGCGCTCGCAGCGGCGGGCGTGCGGCAGGTCGAGGATTGCGGTCTGTCGACGTACGCCGATCCGCGCCGCTTTTACAGCTATCGGCGCGATGGAGCCAGCAGCGGCCGCCATGCGGCGCTCATTTGGATCGAGGAGTAGGAAATGGCAGCGAACGGGCGGATTGGAAAGGTTGGCTTTGTGAGCCTTGGCTGTCCCAAGGCGCTTGTCGATACCGAACGGGTGGTCACGGAACTGCGGGCCGAGGGCTATCTCATTGCCGCGGACTACAAGGAAGCGGATATCGTCATCGTGAACACGTGTGCGTTCATTGACGCGGCCGTTGCTGAGAGCCTGGAGGCAATCAGCGAGGCCATGCGGGAAAACGGCAGGGTGATCGTCACGGGGTGCCTCGGCGGAAAGACCGAGGAAAACGGCGAGAACTGGGTCAAGAGCCGCGTTCCTGCCGTTCTGGGCGTCACGGGGCCGGACAGTCTTGAGGACACTCTGCGGCTGGTGCACCAGAATCTGCCGCGTCCGCATGAGCCGTTTGACGATCTTGTTCCGGCGGCAGGCTTGAAGCTCACGCCCGCGCACTATGCCTACCGCAAGATCAGCGAAGGGTGCTCGCACCACTGCACGTTCTGCATCATTCCCAGTCTGAGGGGCGACCTCGTGAGCCGGCCGATTGGATCGGTGCTCAAGGA